>DATHOK010000061.1:0-19205 GCA_035484995.1 Verrucomicrobiia bacterium
GAGTGAACTCGAAACTTTCTTCGGAAACTTCGTGGCCCGCTCCCGCGTGAAAGATGCGGTAAATGCCCTGCTGGCGGCCCGCGAGCTGAGCTTCGTCCACGTCGGCGGAAGATCGATGCTGCAAATCACTCCCGCGAAGGAGGCCGTTATCGCGTCCGTTAGGCCGCATCGCGTGATCAAGTGAGCCTTCACCTTCCTGTCTTATTCTCCGTGTACAATCGTGTACTCGCAGAATGAACGATCGCGCTCACAATCACTCTCCACGCAAACTGATCATTGCCATCGACGGGCCGGCGGGTGCGGGCAAGAGCACCATCGCCTCGCGCCTGGCGCGGAAGCTCGGCTACGTTAACCTCGAGAGCGGGGCCATGTACCGCGCTCTCGCGCTGAAAGCCATCAGTCGTGACATCTCGTTCGATGACGAACCCGCGCTGGTCAAGCTGGCCGAGGAGTCGCGCATTCAACTCGAGCCCACGGTCGGCGGAAACCGAACCTTACTTGATGGACGCGATGTTTCCGATCGCATCCGCGAGCGCGATGTAACCGAGGCGGCCTCGCGCGTCTCCGTGCATCCCGGCGTGCGCTCGTGGATGGTTACGCATCAGCGGGAAATGGGCGCGGGCGGCGGGGTGGTGATGGAGGGCCGCGACATCGGCACCAAAGTTTTTCCCGACGCTGATCTCAAGATTTTCCTCGACGCCGATCCGGTCGTGCGCGAGCAGCGGCGCATGGAGCAGCAGAAGATCAAAGGAGAAGTGGCGGCCAACGTGGCCGCCGCCCTGCGCGAACGCGACCACCGCGACCGCACCCGCGCTGTGTCTCCACTGCAAGCCGCCTCGGACGCCGTGGTCATCGACTCAACGAAGCTGAATGAGGATGAGGTGCTGGCGCGCGTGGAGAAGTTGGCGGTTTCCCGTCTGAAAAAATAGTTGGCGCGGGTTGTGGTTCCGGGCCTTGCTATCCTTCCGATCCAGATCAAAAAATTTGCAGATCGAATCTGTTTAATTCTCTCGAATCAGCGACTTACGAGGCCTTGATCTGTCGTGAGTCCGACTAAAATCCTGATTCGAAAGAATTTGTCCTCAAAATATCGGATTGACTGGCTTTAGCTTTGCCTATTTGGTTGTCAAGGAGCCCGCAGAGATTTGGATTCAGTATGAGATGAATCAGGAGTGAGGCGCAAGGTCAGATGTCACAAGGCAGCTGTGGATTTCTTCATTGCAGAATTCGACTGGAGAAACAGGGTAGGCAATGCGCCGTAGTTCCGATTTGGAACCGCGACGTTCACATTCTGCTTTTGGGTGGCGCAGCGCTTCCAGCGCTGCGATAAGGTAGCCATAATGACGCGGCTTTAGCCGCTGAGGTCCTCTATGGCAGCGCCTCCCAGAGGAAACACTGGATATAGCATTTATTTCATTACCGCTTCGACGTTTCAGCGAAGGCCGCTGTTTCGCAATGAACCGATGGCGCGGCTGTTCGTGGAAGTCCTGTTCCATTACCGTGACAAGAACAAATACATTCTCCACGAGTTCGTTGTGATGCCGGATCATTTTCACCTGCTGCTTTCACCCACCGTTAGCTTGGAGAGATCGCTGCAATTGATCAAGGGAGGCTTCTCTTACAGGGCAAAGCGGGAGCTGGGACATTGCGGGGAAATTTGGCAACCGAGCTATTACGACCGCCGTGTGAGAGAAGTTGAAGACTACGGCAATTTCAGGTTTTACCTCCGGCGGAATCCAGTACAGCGCGGCTTGGCCGAGACTCCAGAACAGTATCCTTACAGCTCGGCCCACCCAGGTTTCATGCTGGATGAAATTCCTGAGCGGCTAAAACCAACGCTGACAGCTTGATCAGGGTTGGATTTTTACCCTTGGTAGCGCGGCGTTTCCAGCGCTGCGATCAGGGCAGTTGAGATGAGGGGCTTTAGCCTCCGATGTACCTCAGGGGCTAAAGCCCGGACCAACAGTCAGGCCTTATCGCAGCGCTCAAAGCGCTGCGCCACCCAAAGGCAACCCCTCTTTACTCTTTCGCTTTACGAATCGCGATCCCCAACTCCTTTAGCTGCTTCTCGCTTACCGGCGTGGGCGCATCGACCATCAGATCCACCGCGCGCGCTGTCTTGGGGAACGGAATCACCTCGCGCAGGCTCTCTGCGCCCGCCAGGATCATCACGATGCGGTCGAGGCCCAGCGCGATTCCTCCGTGTGGAGGGGTGCCGTACTCGAGCGCTTCGAGAAAGAATCCGAAACGTGCGCGCGCTTCTTCTTCTGTCATGCCCAAGGCTCGGAAGATTCGGCTCTGCACGTCCTGGCGGTGGATACGAATCGATCCGGAGCCCAATTCGGTGCCGTTCAGCACCACGTCATAGGCGAGCGCGCGCACCGCGCTCAGCGGTGAGAGCGGATCGTGTAATGCTTCCACTCCTGACTCGAGCTTCGCCATGTCTTCTTCGTGCGGCGAGGTGAAGGGATGATGCGCCGCCATCCAGGTTTTTTCGCCTTCGTCCCACTCGAACATGGGGAAGTTCGTGACCCACAGGAAACGGAAATCTTTTGCCGCATCCCCTGTCTTTTTGAAGATTCCATGCTTTTCAGAATACTTTTGCGCCAAGGCCAGACGCAGCAGGCCCGCCGAGGCGTAGATTGCCAGCTCCTGCGGCGTGACTTTGCGATTTGCCTGCGGCCCGGTTTGCGTCGACCCAGCTTGCGCGGAACCAATTTGCGCCGACCCTGCGATCAGCACGATCAGATCGGTCTCCTCCATCCCGGTCTTTTTCGCGATCGCGGCCGCGGCTTCGGGAAACTTGTTCGCGATGCGTTTGAAGTCTTCAAATATTTTTGCTCCGCCCTTGGAGTGGAACATGGGCTTGATGTCATCGCGTTCTTTGCGCGAAAGCTCGCCCACCTTCGGGGTGCGGACGGCAATCACCGGCAGATTCGGATTGATCGCCAGCTCCTGCAAATTCTCCGGCGTAAAGCATTCCCGCACATCGGTGAATGCGGGCAGGCGCAGGTCTGGCTTATCGATGCCATACAGCCGGATCGCTTCGTCGTAATCCATGCGCGGGAACGGCGTCTTGATGGCGTGCCCAGCCGCGGCAAATGCCGCCGTCAGAAATCCCTCCACCACCTCCCAGACGCGCTCCGGCTGGGGGTATGACATTTCCAAATCGATCTGGGTGAACTCCGGCTGGCGGTCGGCGCGCAGGTCTTCGTCGCGGAAGCAGCGCACGATCTGGAAATACTTGTCGAAGCCGGAGATCATCAGGATCTGCTTGAACATCTGCGGCGACTGCGGCAGCGCATAGAACGTGCCCGGCTGCACACGGCTGGGCACCAGATAATCGCGCGCGCCCTCCGGCGTGGACCGCGTCATGAACGGGGTTTCAATCTCGAAAAATCCTTGGGCAGACAAATAGTCCCGGATCGCCTTCGCCACCTTGTGCCGCAGTTCGATGTTGAACTGCATCACATCACGACGCAGATCGATGTAGCGATACTTCAGTCGCGTTTCTTCGTTGGTAAGGGCTGTGTCGGAAGGCAGGAACGGCGGCAGTTTCGACTCATTTAGGATGCGCAGTTCCTCGGCCACCAATTCCACTTCGCCGGTCGCAATATTCTTGTTCACGGTGCTGGCGTCGCGCAGCTTCACGGTGCCGGTTACGGCGATTACAAACTCGTTGCGCAGCGCTTCGGCTTTTTTGTGGATCGCCGCGTCGCGCTCGGCGTTGATTACCACCTGCGTGACTCCAGTGCGGTCGCGCAGGTCGACAAAAATGAGGCTGCCCAGGTCGCGCCGCTTGTTGACCCATCCCATGAGCGTGGCTTTTTTGCCGGCGTCGGAGGGGCGCAGCGCTCCGCCCATGTGCGTTCGTCGTAGATCGCCTAGAAAATCGAGCAAGCTTTGTCCTTACAGTGAGGATGCGGCGGAAAGCCGAATTAGAGATTATAAATGGTTGGGGCCCAAGGTCGAGCTTCGCTCGACGGACAGCCGAGGACGGCTGTCCCCACATAGGAGGGGTGGCGCTCTAACCTGCAACGACTCCTACTTCTTCGTGGCCTTGCCGTCGACCGCTGTGGTCCACTTCGCCCCGTCGGGCGACATCTCATAGGTGAAGGTGTACGACGCGAGCGACGTGAACTTCATGGTGAAGCGGCCCTTGCCCATGCTGTCGTCCATTTTCTCGTCGCTCGTCCAGGTCCAGGTGTCGCCGTCGAGCGTGCCTCTTGAATCGTCGAACTCGCCCCAACTGTTGAACTCGCGATAGGTATATGCCTTGTCGCCGATGGAATAGCCGAGCACCGCGAGTCCCGAACCGTTCCCCGAGCTCGCGCTCTTGAAATCGACGTGGCATACGAGGAAGAATCCGCCTTCCATCCACTCGCACTTTTCATTCTCCGTGATCTTTCCTCCCGGCCCCATCGCGCTTGGCTTCACGTCTCCCTCGAGCACCCAGGAACCGACCAGCAGGTCGAGCTTCTTGTGTTCGGAAGCAGGTTTCGGCATAGTCTCCTGCGCCAGCGCCACGGCCGCCAACGCCAGCCCTGCCATGAGGATTATTACCGCTCGTTTCATTGAGATTCACCTCGCAGACTCTGTCGACCGTTAATTGAGCTGCCTTAAGTTTGACGTTCGTCACCGCGAACTGGAAGCGCAACATCGCAGCCCAAGGCGGAATTCCTACCAGTCTCCCCAGTGGGTTGGCGTGGTCTGTTGAAACTTCAGCTTCCACGCGTCTCCCTGCTTTTCCCATACCGAGGTCCAGTGCTGGTAGCGCGGAGGCGGGCCCTCATCCTCCTGGGGCGGGACACGCACGATCACATCGTAGGTCACAATCGCGACCGCATCTCCGGCGCTTACGACCTTCATGTTATAGGGCTGAAAATCGACGCCGCCACCGGAGAATTGGTCAATCATGTCCTGCCGTTCGTACAGCTGCCCGTCGAAGCCGACGAAGGAAAAATTCGCGGCCAGCGTCCGTTTGAAGAATGCAGGGTCGCCTTTTTTCGCAGCCGCGATAAAATCCTTTTCGCCGGAGAGCAGAGTCTGCTCCAGCGGACTGAGAGCCTTGGCTGGTGCGGCTTCCTGAGCTGCACTCGGAATCACACTTCCCAACAATAGGATTGCACACATGACCCATCCCATCTTCATGAAATATCCCTCTCTGTGAATCGCCGACCGTCTGCGCAGCTATTCCTGAATCCTCCGCGGCAAATCCGCGCGCGGTACTGAAATCTGCTCGCCTGTGGCCAGGTTTTTCAGGGCGAATGCATCTGCCTTCACTTCGTTCTCACCCACGATCAAAATGTATTTTGCTCCTGCCCTGGTTGCGGCCTCGAACGATTTCTTCAGCCGGAAGGTGTCGTCTCCCAAGTCTACGATTAGATCATGGCGGCGCAACTCCCGCGCCAGGCGGGCGGCTTCGGCGTTCATCCCCGCACCGAGCGGAGCCACGTAGACGTCCGGCTTCTTTAACACACTGTCGGCCGACTCCTGCAGCGACATTACCAGGCGGTCTTCGCCAATCGCGAAGCCGATCCCGGGCGCGGGCGGCCCGCCGAGCGCTTCGGAAAGTCCGTCATAGCGGCCGCCTCCGAGGATTGCGTTCTGCGCTCCGAGCGCGCCGTGGGTGAATTCAAAAGCGGTGCGCGTGTAGTAGTCGAGGCCGCGAACCAGCCGGTCGTTCAGTGAAAATGGAACTCCAATTGTTGTGAGGATTTCTTGTACTGCTTCAAAGTGTTTCCGGCAGCCTTCGTCAAGAAACTGGCTGATGCGGGGCAGCGAGTCGATGATCGGCTGATCCTCGGGAACCTTGCAGTCGAATACACGCAGCGGATTGGTTACGGCGCGGCGCTGGCAATCGGCGCACATCTTCGCTACCACCGGCTCCAAAGCCTTGCGCAGCGCCTCATTGAATGCGACGCGGTCGTTCGGGCAGCCAACGGAATTCAGCTCAAGAGTCCATCCGCTGATCCCGAGGCGATCGAGTAGAGTCGCCAGCATCTCGAGAACTTCCGCATCCCGCGCCGGAGACTCGCTGCCCGCCGATGGCGGACCGATGATTTCAGCGTCGATCTGATAAAACTGCCGGTAGCGGCCTTTTTGCGGGCGCTCGCGCCGGAACATGGGGCCGATGCAGTAGAGCTTGTTCAGACCGCGGTCGCCGAGTTTGTGCTCGATGTAGGCGCGGACGATGCCTGCCGTGGCTTCGGGGCGGAGGGTAAGGGATTGTCCTTTATCGCTTTCGGCTCGGCCGCGATCCTCCCAGGTATACATCTCCTTCGCGACAATATCGGTCTCTTCGCCGACGCCGCGCGCGAATAATTCTGTGGACTCGAAGATCGGCGTACGAATTTCCTGGAAGTTGTAGGCGCGGAAGACATCGCGCACCGCCGACTCCACAAAATTCCACAGCGCCGTTTCGGGCGGCAGCAGGTCTCGCGTTCCTCGGACGGCTTTAATCATTCATTCCTCAATGTCATCCTGAGCGGAGGCTTGTCTTTCGCTTTGCGAAAGACGAGTCGTAGTCGAGGGGTCCCTTGCAGCCTAACTGTTCCGGCGGCCTCTCAGGGAGTTCTCTGCGCATTTCAGCACGCCATCGAGAGCGCCAGGGGAACGCCCTGCCACGCCCGCCGCTGCGGATGGGTGAAAGGGGTCCTTCGACTCCGAAAACCGATTCGCAAAGCGAATCGGTTTTCTCCGCTCAGGATGACAACTCCTGCCGCTCAGGATGACAACCTTATAGCTCGTGCAGATACTCCTCCGTATAGCCTAAATAATTCCGGGCATACCGCATGATCGATTCCTGATCCTTCTCATCCAGCTTCCGCTTAAACTTCCCCGGAGATCCCATCCACAACGAGCCCGGCTCGACCACGGTCCGCTCGGGAATCAGCGTGCCGGCAGCAATAATCGACCCCGCTCCGATCTTCGCGCCGTTGAGAATCACTGATCCCATGCCGATCAGGCAGCGGTCTTCGACTACGCATCCATGCAAAGTCACCGAATGCCCTACCGTAACGTACTCGCCGATCGTCACGCCATATTGATTCTTCATGCCATGGAGCACGCTGCAATCCTGCACATTGGAATGCGAGCCGATGCGGATCGCATACACATCTCCGCGCAGCACGGCATTCATCCACACCGAGGCATGCTCGCCCAGCACCACGTCGCCGATAATCTGCGCCGACTCATCGACGTAACACGTAGCAGGAATCACCGGCTTCATGCCTTTGAATGATCGAATCATGGTCTGCACACGCCTGCTGAGCGAACACTGAACATAGCACGCCCCTACGGCTGTCAGTAAAGCAGATTTCCCACTCCGGCACTCATCCCAAGAAGAAACACGACACGCCGCCGCACAACCCGCTGCCACATGCTACAAAAGAATCTGGTTTCCCCACCCGCTCGCCTCCGGACCCCGCGCGGGAGTCACTCCTCCGAGCCTCATCCCGACCACAGGTGGCACGTCTATGTCGCGGACCTCGCTCTGTATCTTGATCCTGTCTTTAGCAGTATCAGTATTATCGCCTATGGCTTCCGCCCAGGATGCCGCCACCGGAGCCATTCACGGGACAGTCGTCGATCTTCACGAGTTGCGCATTCCCGGAGCCAGCATCGCGGTAGTCAGCACTGCCACCGGCGCTCGGTATTCGGCCACGGCTGACGCCGAAGGCCGCTTCGCGATCGATCTATTACCGCCCGGCGACTACTCCGCCCGAGTCGCCGCGCAGGGTATGTCGCCACAGATCACCCCGCAACTGCACGTAGATGTAGGCGCTGCTGCAGAGCTTGAGTTCCGTCTCAGCGTCGCTGGCGCCCTCGAACATGTCTCCGTCTCTGGCGCTCCTGCCCTGGTCGACACTCAACCCGCCGCTGTCTCCACACTTCTTGACGAACGCGCCATTGGCGATCTCCCTCTTAACGGTCGGCGCTTCTCCGACCTGATGCTGCTCTCACCCGGCGTGACGCAAGATCCCCGCAGCCTGACTTCGGCCACCAATGGCGATCTCTCTTTCGGCGGACTGCGCGGATTCCAGAACAGCTTCCTGGTCGATGGTGGCGATTTCAACAACGCCTTCTTCGCCCAGGCCCGCGGGCTCTATCGCGCTCCTTACCAGTTCTCGAACGAAGTGGTGCAGGAATTCCGCGTCTCTTCCAACTCCTACGGAGCTGAAATGGGACGGGCCGGAGGCGCGGTCGTTAACGTCGTCACCAAGTCCGGAACCAATCACTGGCACGGCACCGGCCTCTATTACATTCGCGACAGCGCATTCGGCGGCGCTGCTACTCCCTTCATGTCTTTCAAACCCCACAGTGAGCAGCAGCAAGGCGGAGCCGCACTCGGCGGTCCGCTCATGAAAAATAAAATCTTCTTCTTTGCCGGATTCGATCAGCACTACTTCCGCGTCCCTGACGTGGTCGAATTTCTCGACGGGTCCATGCAGGTTGTGCCCCAGGCCGGCACCGGACCGTACTCTCCCGGCGACTACGAGGCCAGCGATCAGGCTCTGGTCTTCGCCGCCGCTGCACAACTGACTTCACTCGCGGGATCTTATCCCGCCGCGCAGATCGGCAACGCTTCATACGCCAAGCTCGATATCAATCTCACGCCACGCAATCAGCTCGCGCTGCGCTACAACTCTTCCCGCTATTGGGGGTCGAACAACGTATTCCTCGATCCTGCGAGCCCCGTCACCTACGATTCCATCTCCGACAACGGCACCGAAGACGTTTCCACCGACACCGGTTCGGTTGCTCTCATCTCGGGCCTCACCCCGCGGGTTATCAGCCATCTCCGCGTCCAGTTCTCGCGCGACCTACGCCAGTCCTTCACCAATACCACCGACACCCTGGTCAAAGTTACCGACATCATCGACGGCATCGGACGCTCCGATCAACTTCCCCGCGCCACGCGCGAACACCGCGGCCAGCTTGCCGAAACTCTCAGCCTCGACACCAGCCGCCATTCCTTCAAGTTCGGCGGTGACGCGCTGGTTACGTGGATCTACGACTACTTCCCCAGTCAGCAGAGCGGCGAATATCTGTTCGACATCATTAAGGTCGATCCTTTCACCTTCGAACCCATGGAAGCGGGGCTGCCGGTCACGCCTCTTCGCGCTTATGCTCACTCCGTCCCGAAATATTATCTGCAAAGTTTCGGCCCGTCTTCTTCCAATCCCAACAGCAACGACTACGCTGCCTTCGCGCAGGACACCATTCGCGCCACAAACCATCTAGCCGTTAATCTGGGCGTTCGCTGGGACCTGCAAACCTTCACCACCGCCGGACTGATTTCGAACCCGCTATTCCCGCCGGCTGGAAAAGTCCCGTTCAATCCTCACAATTTCGGCCCGCGAGCCGGACTCGCCTATTCCATCGGCAAGACTCATCCGCTGGTGATCCGCGCGGGCTATGGATTGTTCTACGTCCGCATTCCGCAGATCTACAATTCCGCGATCGCCACGGAGAATGGCATCAACGACGCCCAGCTTTTTCTCAACACTTCCAACTATTACGACCATCAAGTCTTTCCCACTTATCCCAATCCGCTGGTTAGCTGCCCGCTCACGACCACCGCTGCATGCAATCTTCCTACCGGATTCACCCAGGGAGTGACCAACGACGTCTCCGCGTTCGCCCCCAACTTTGTGACTCCGCGCGTGCAGCAAACCAGCCTGACCTTCGAACGCGAAGTCGCCGGACAGACCACCGTCGCCATCTCCTATCTCTACGTGCACGGCGAACATCTCATCCGCGCGCTGGACGTAAATCTTCCGCCGCCGGTGGCGTTGACTTATCCGCTGTTCGATTCCACGGGCACAATTTTTCAGGGCGGATACTACACCGTCGATTCCTTTGCCGCCTGGCAGTACACGCAATCGCTAACGTGCCCGTTTCCACCATGCATTAATGCTCTGGGACGCCCGATCGCTCAACTGGGCTCAATCGACGAATTTCAAAGCGCGGCCTCGAGCGTTTACAACGGCCTGACTCTCTCCGTTAACCGCCGCATGGCCCACGGCGCCTATCTCCGTCTCTCTTACACCTATGCCCACGCGATCGACGATGGCCAGGATGCGTTGGTCGCGGGCGAACCAGCCACCGTGCAGAATTCGTACAATCCTAACGGCGAGCGTGGGCCCAGCGTCACCGATCAGCGCAACCGGTTCGTTGCGGCCTTCTCAGTGGAGCCGCGTCCCTTCCACCGCGAACACGTACTCCTCGGCCACCTGCTCAACGACTGGAAAATCTCCAGTGTCGTCACTGCAGGCAGCGGACGCCCCGTAAATGCCACGGTCGACGGCGATCCCAACCAGGACGGCAATTACGACAACGACCGACTTCCCGGCTACAGCCGCAATGGATTCACCGGGCCCGACTACGCCTCGACGGACCTGCGACTCGTGCGGAAAATTCACATTGCTCAGGGCTACCGCTTTGAGTTCACCGCTGACTCCTTTAATCTCTTCAACCGCGACAACCAGCGCGTTGAAATCACTTCCAGCGGACTCACCGTCGAGGCCACCACATTCGCGCAGTACTCCGCCTATGTCGACGGAATTTTCTATCCTGCCTACTACCAGCAACCCCAAAGTTTCCTGAAGCCCAACGCCGCTTTTGCTCCGCGTCAAGTTCAGCTCGGCCTGAAACTTATATTCTGAAGGCAGCCGCCAGTGATTAGCGATCAGTGGCCAGTCCACCACTGCCCTCCCAGATTGCGCGCACGATCCGTCCATCAGTAAAATCCTCCGGACGTTCAAAGAAAGGACAAACATGAAAAAGCTTATCGGACCGCTGGCAGTTTGCTGCCTGTTTTCCTTTGCAGCCTTTGCCCAACACCATGATGTCGGCGGTGGTGCCAGGAACATCCCAGCGCACGGCCCTGCTCCGGTTGCACATCCGGCGCCGGCAGCCCCGCACTTCAACGACAAGGCCGGACATCCTGACGCGCCGCACGTCCACTCCAACGGCAAATGGGTCGGACACGACACCGGCCGTGACGATCCCCACTACCACCTTGATCATCCCTGGGAACACGGACGCTTTACCGGCGGCTTCGGCCGTGGCCACGTTTGGCATCTGGCCGGAGGCGGCCCCAACCGCTTCTGGTTCGGCGGCTTCTATTTCAGTGTGGCTCCTTATGACATTGGCTTCTGCGGCGACTGGCTCTGGGACAGCGATGACATCGTCATTTACGAAGATCCCGACCACGACGGCTGGTACCTGGCTTACAACGTCAGACTGGGTACTTACGTCCACGTCATGTACCTTGGAGCCTGAAAGGCGAACAGCGAATCCTGTGGAACAGCCGCCTCTGCTCGGCTCAGCGAAGTTGAAGCGGGCTGTTCCTACAGGCTATGGCAATTTTTTGGCCTCCCACTTGACTTCGAGTCAAATCCTTGTAATAACTATTCGGTCCTTCCGGACGGGTTTGGGGGTGTGTCAGTTTGGCGGAAATTCGACTGCAAGAGGGTGAATCCCTCGAAAACGCCCTGCGCCGCTTCAAGCGCAAGGTGCAGCAGGAAGACATTATTAAAGAAGTGAAGCGCCACTCCTTTTACCTCAAGCCTGGTGAGAAGAAACGCGTGAAAGCCGCGCTCGCTCGCAAGCGCGCTCGCAAGAAGGTTCGCAAAGAACAGGACTGACGGGCTGAAGGAGTGAGACTAAAGCATTAAAGGGTCGCCCCGTCCCGGGGCGGCCCTGCTCGATCTGGCCCCCACCAGGCAGAGTTGCAGCAGGGATTCAATACTCATCATTCATTCGGCATTAAGAAAGCTGTATCCACGCCCCGTTCCAGGGACGTGGCGGGCCGAGTCCAGGGGTAGTTTGAGGGGGATGTAACACAACCTGTGTTTGCTCTGCGTCACCCGCCTTCCCCGCGTGTGACCGGCGCATTACGGGCACAAGGGAGCCATCCTCAATGGAATTTCAGGATAAGGTACTGACCTGCATCGATTGCGGCGCCGAATTTGTGTTTACCGCCGGGGAACAACTGTTTTTCTACGACAAGCACTTTAAGAACGAGCCCAAGCGTTGTAAGGCTTGCAAATCCAAACGCGTGGCCGTTCTCTCCGCCCCGCCCACTCCGGGCAACGGGCACCACTACGCGCGCGTAGAAACTCGCGCCACCTGCTCGCAGTGCGGCAAGGAGACGACAGTCCCCTTCCGCCCCACGCAAGGGCGTCCCATCTTCTGCCGCGAATGCTTCACGCAGAAAAAGACCGCCGCCGCATCCTGAGCGCCGGGAAGACGCAGGACGACGACGCGGGACGAAGAACGCCAGCGAGGCATTGGGCGCGGGCTGCGCTTTGCGCTACGATAGTTCCGTGGCCACCTACCACGTAGAAAACTTTGGATGCCGCGCCACACAGGCAGACGGCGCCGCGCTCGAACGCCAGTTCGAATCGCGCGGACTCAACGCGGCCTCACCCGCACAAGCCGACCTCGTCATCTTGAATACATGCACCGTAACCAGTTCCGCCGATCAGGATGCTCGCGCCGCCATTCGGCGCGTGCAGCGCCAGAATCCGCTGGCAAAGATTATTGTTACCGGATGCTACGCCCAGCGCGCTCCCGAAGAAATCGCAGCGCTGCCCGGCGTAACGGCTGTGATCGGCAACTCGCACAAACATCAGCTCGCCGAAGTCGTGCTCGAGGAGAAAACTCGCTCGAATAAATCATTCCTGCCACTCTCCACCCTAACTGAGATCCAGGAACTGAGAACCGAGAACTGGATCTTCGTTTCCGACATATTCGCTCACACCGAACTCCTGGCCGCCCCCGTCTTTGAATCGGCGGATCACGAATCCGCAAATCATGAATCGGCAAATCACGAATCCGGCCGCACTCGCCCCAACCTCAAGGTGCAGGACGGATGCGATAATCGCTGCTCGTTCTGCATCATCCCGAGCGTCCGCGGCCACAGCCGATCGTTGCAGTTAGCGCAAGCGATTCGCGAAATGAAGGCGTTGGTAAGTGCAGGCTACCGCGAAGTGGTAATCAGCGGCATCAACCTAGGCCGCTGGGGACGCGATCTGGATCGCGGCGAAAGCCGGCAGCCGGACTTCGAGCACCTGCTCCGCGCCATACTCTCGGAAACACACCTCGAGAAACTCCGCATATCGAGCGTTGAGCCTATGGATTGGACCGATGAACTGATCGAGCTCGTCGCTTGCTCGCGGCGCATCGCCAAGCACGCGCACGTGCCCCTGCAATCGGGCAGTGACGCTGTGCTGCGCCGCATGCATCGCAAGTATCGCCCCTGGCACTATCGCGAGAAGATCGAAAAGATTCGCGCGGCCATGCCCAGCGCTGCCATTGGCGCCGACGTCATGGCTGGATTTCCCGGCGAAACCGATGCCGAATTCGAAGCCACTCGCGGCTTTATCGCAGAACTGCCGTTCACCTACCTGCACGTATTCACTTACTCCGCGCGTCCCGGCACGCCGGCTGCCACCATGCCCAATCAAGTGCCGGTGCAGGTGGCTCGCGAGCGCAACAAGATTCTCCGCGACCTTGCCGCTGAGAAGAAGCTCGCCTTCATGCGATCGTTTATTGGAAAGCCGCTAGACGCTATCACGCTCAACGTCACGCACAACAACTCCCGCGGAGAGTTCACCGAAGCTCTCACCGACAATTATCAGAAGCTGTATCTAAGGGGACGTCACGAGCCCAACCGCTGGATTACAGCGCAGGTCGAAACAGCAGAAAACGGCGGGCTAGTCGGCAGCCGCCAGTCTCCGGTCGATTAACCCTTCCCTAAATGCTTTGCCACCAAGGCGGCGCAGGCTTCAACGAACTCCTGCTCCGACGAGTTGAAGGTGCCGGCAAAATAGCTTTCGATGTCGAGTTCGGCGGCAAGCTTGTGCTTCAGGAAGATGGGCACAACGATTTCGCTGTTCACCAGGGGCGATCCTGAAAGATAACGCGGATCCTTCGACACGTCGTGGACCACCACGGTCTGCCCGCTGCTGGCTGCGGCGCCGCAGAGTCCTGAACTCAAGGGAATGCGGGCGTTGGGCGTAAAGCTGCCGACGAAAGGCCCCACCAGCAAAACACCGTCGTCCGCCGGGTCGACCAGATAAAAGCCAACCCAGTTATAGCGTGTCTTCTTCTCGTGCAGACGCTGCGCGATATGCTCCATCACGGACTTCGCCGTAGGAGCGGTCCGGGCAAAGTCCTGAAATTCCCGGAGAAGTTCTTCGTGTTCAAGCGTCATGGTTCAGCCCTCATGGTCAGGCGCTCGTGAAAAGCGGCCGGAGGCTGCGCTCGCCCCCCCGTCCGGACATCAGTGTACGCGGACAGGGGAGTTTTCCAGAAGGGGAACGCGAGCGCAGCCTATCGGCATCTACCCCACGCGCGTCCCGAGTCATGGAAGCGGCGGGGCACTAATTAAAGATCAGGGGTAGCGCGCGTTAGCTCCGATCAGGAATTCAAATCTGTTCGGGATTGTCGGGATCGGGCTCACGCACCGGGGCATCCGGGCTCTCGGGAGGGTTCGGCGGTTCTTTGATTGGGGGCGGAAAAGGTTCCGGAGGAGTACCTAGTCTGAAGTGGACGGGCGAGCACATTTTGAATCGCGCAGAGTTTGGCATGAAACTCTGATGCCAAAATCCTGTGCGGGGATGGGGACCGTATAACGCCTGGCACTCGCCGTCGCACAGTTCGCACTCCCGCACATGCAATGCACTGTGTTCGCCTTACGCGGACTTTTTCAAGTCCACTCCGTAGCGCTTCGCGGCGGCCTCGATCCGTTTCCACGCGGCGCGCCGGTCTGCCTCGGTAACGCCCTCCACTTGATTGAAACGCGCTGCCGCGTTACGTACGTGGGAGGCGTTCTCCAAAGGCTCCTTGCGTTGTTTGGGGAAAGCAAACTTGCTGGTTGATATCCGATCACGAGTAGGCTTGGTTAGCTTTGCCATAATTTTCATCTCCTGGAAGCATTTTCCAACGCGGCCTGGAACCTGTGGCTCTGAGAATTCGAAACGACCACGGTTACCCGTCTTTTTGACGCCGATGAGTGTGGCTTGGTTGCATTTTTCAAGAGGCGAAGCCAAGCGATTCACCCCAACCCGGGACTGGGACCGGCCACCGTCGGATGTGTGTCCAAACCTTCCTTTTTCGCAGCTGCACCAATCCCGGAAATATGGCATCTCACAACCGGAACGACTATGCTCGTTCTAACTAGGTTGAAGGTTTGGACTATCGAAGACGAACAGTGTCAGAGGATCGGCGGAAGGTATGAGGCAGCGAAGTTCAGATTTTTACTGTTTCTCTGAACGGAGCCAACATTTATCTACGCCGATCCAGAGTCCAGCGCCGGTCCAGCACCGCGCAGCCGCGGGAACGTCAACGGGATGTCCGTGTTAACCCGCGCCAAAGGAAAAACTCTCGACCCCAAGGTGCATCTGCGATCAAGACATTCTTCGTGACTCAACGGCACTCCGGTGATCTGTGCCACCCGGGGAAAATCCGCTATAAACGTATAAACGAACGATGCAGTCTCATGCCAAAGTCGCCGCCCTGTCATTCTTTCTGTGCAGCCTGCTGGCAGTCCCAGCTGCGCCGGCACAAGAGAGCCAGCACAAGACGGCTGCGCCCCGGCCTCTGACCCGGCATGAGGGATTGGTGATTGTTCGCGCCGCCCTGTATTCCCGCCATCACGAGTCCGATTGCTCGCATCTCGTCCACGGTCTTTATGCGCGCACCGGCCACCCCTATGATTACGCTCCCTCATCCGACCTCTACGCAGGGATTAACAAATTCCGCCGAGTGGTAAACCCGCAACCCGGCGATTTGGCCGTCTGGCGCGGACATGCCGGGATCGTAGTCAATTCCGTCCAGCATTCGTTCTTCAGCCTGCTGAGCTCCGGTCCCGGAGTCGATTCCTGGGATTCTCCCTATTGGGAACAGTGGGGACGGCCTCGTTTCTTTCGTTACCTCAAGCGAGTTCCAAGCGGCCCGCCCTCCGGTTCGATGCGGACTACGAATCTGAAGCAATAACCCGCGGCCTCCTTGACGGCGATGATGACGACGACGACGACGACCGCAAGAACCCCTCGGCCGCCCCATCCTTATCCCTCCCAACACCTCCGGTTGCGCGGCGTCTGAGCCACACGCCGGAATTCCGAGCAAGCCCGGCGACCTTAGCCCAAACTCGAGTGAGCCACCCGTCGGCCACTTGCGCTAGGATAGGCTCAACCTAAAAGCACTAGGAGCCCAACGTGACAATCCGGAAAGCTGCCTTGCAAATTGCAGCCGTGGTGCTGCTCGTCCTGATGGCGTTCAACACTTATCTTGCCATCGATCACTTACGGCGAATCCAGGCGACTGCGGCGCTTAGCCTCGAAAGTTCCAGTGTGCAAGTTGGCATCGCCCGCGTCCGGCAGGATTTCACCGACATGGAGACCGGGCAGCGCGGCTACCTTCTCACTGACGACTCTGCCTACTTGCAGCCTTACGTTGATGCGAAAAACGGGATCGCTACCGACTTTGCCAATCTTCGCTCCGCCTTAACCAATCGCCCCCAATCCGAGCAGGCGCTCGAAACCCAACTGGAATCCCTCGCCGCCTCGAAGCAAGCCGAGATCGAGCGCACCATCACTTTGCGCCAGCAGGGATACCGCCACCGCGCCTTCCAGCTCGTGCAAACCAATCAAGGCAAACAATACTCGGATCAGGCTCGGGCTCTGCTGTCTTCATTGTCTTCCCTGGAAAACAGCCGCTTCGCCGCACTCGAACAACAGAGGGACGCCAACTCCAGCCAAACCATGTCGCAAACCATCGCCGCGAATTTGTGTTTGCTTGTGCTAACCGCCGGCCTCTTTCTGCTCATCCGCTTCCACGAGCATGCCCTCGAACGGCAAGCTGCACAAAGCCGGCAAGCGTTAGCCGAGCGCGATTCGCAACTGGAGAAACTAATCCGCCAGATGTCCGCCGCCGGCGACCAGACTCGCGCCCAGATTGCAGTCATCGAAGAGAATGCCCGCCTCCTGCTCGAAAAATACGACGGATTTTTGCCCCCGCTCGGCTACGCCTGCGCCCAGCAGATCAAAGAGGCAACCGCGCAACTCGAACAACTCCGCAAGGATCTCCTCGGCCACCCAGAGCCCAACCTCCACGAAAAAGCGGCCTAGCGGACGGCGCACGGGTCATGGCGAGTGGCTCAGTCAGGCCGTCCTCTGGCTTGAGTGGGGCAGATGCCAGGAATGGCGAAGGATCCTACTGCTTGCAGCGCAAGATCAATGCTTGACCGGCTTTGCTCGAGTTCAGGGCGGGATCCGGGCGTCGCATTCTCCCGTTCGGTGCGGACCTCGATGTGGACCTCAATGCGCACTACGAACCTGAAGCAATAACCCGCAACCTCCTCGCTGACGATGACGTTGACGATGACGACGATGACGGCCACAAGACTCCCTCGGCCGCCCCGTCCTTACCCCTCCGAACAGCTCCCGTTCCGCGCCTTCTGGTCGCCGTCCCGCCGCCCTTCCCGGCATACGTCCCCGTTCTCCACCGCCGCAACAAATGCCAAGCCTCCAGATATCGTTCATACTTCCCCTTACGATTCCACGGCGCCAGCCAGATGCTTCCCTTCCGCATCGCCACCACGCCCGCCGGAATGATGTACCACAAATCCAGCGGGATAATGTACGCCGCCACAAAATCAATCTCCTCCAGGATATGCAGCCGCCCCTTCCCCGCCGGCACGTGACACGGATACGCTCCCGCCTTCGGCCGTCTCATCGTCGACTTCACCTGCACCCGGTGCGCGATCCCATCCTATTCCACCATCAAGTCATACGGAGCCGAATCCCCCCACAGCTTCGCCACCCGAAACCTCTGCTCCATCGCCCGCGACAAAAACCGCACCTCCGCCCACTCTCCCCGCTCCTTGGCATTCTTAAACTGACTCCCGCGCTGTCCCATCGCTCGCCTCTCGCCTCAAAAAGTCTCCCAAAAACACGAAAGGCGCGACCGATTTCCATCCGCAGATGGAGGCCGCGCCCAATGTCTTTCTCTGGTAGTGGTGCACTTCGTCAATTACATGACGACTGTCATCCTGAGCGGAGCCGTTTTTCAGGCGTAGCGAAGGATCTCCCGCTGAGGCGGCCCAACGCGTGAGCCAAACTGCCACTACCTTACTTTTCTCTGGAATTTTTACTCTATACTTCCAGTATATCATCCGGCAAAGGGTGAAACCGTCACCTTTGCACTAACTATTTTCCCTTTACTTGCCAACACATAACCCCAATCGCGTAATTTCTGCCTATTGACAACATTTTCCACAGCCCGGAAAAATCGGAAACCCAAACGCAGGCGTGCAGCACCGTGGAAGAGCGGCGCTTCAGCGCCGCGTAAAGTCGATTTTGGGTGGCGCAGCGCTTCAGCGCCGCGATAAAGAGATGGATTAGAAGAACAGGGCTTTAGCCCCGCCGCTCGACCCCTGTCATCCTGAGCGCAGCAAACCGATTCGCAAAGCGAATCAGTTCGCGGAGTCGAAGGATCCCTTACCCGCCGACACCGCCACCCACCCAGCAAGGCGTTTGCACCACACCCCGGGGACCGTCCTTCCTGCACCCGCTCCCAAACGTTGTCATCCCGAGGCCCGCGCCTTCTCCGGGCCAACGGCCCCGGGCACTCCCTTCCCAACCCCATGTTATAATCCTTTATTCCCAGTCGCTTAAAGCGCGGAGGACCGTATCGACAAACGTTTTATTCGAACCAACGACCGCATTCGAGCCCGTGAAATTCGCGTGATCGGAGACGAAGGCGAACAGATCGGCGTAATGCCTCCCTTCGAAGCTCTCAAGTTGGCCCGCAGCAAGAACCTGGATCTGGTTGAGATTTCGCCCACCGCGCAGCCTCCCGTCTGCCGCATCATGGACTACGGGAAGTATCTCTACCAGCAGGAAAAGAAAGAGCGCGAAGCCAAGAAGCATCAGAAGACGATCACCGTAAAAGAGGTCAAGTTCCGCATCAATGTGGACGACCACGATTACGAGACCAAAAAGAATCACGTGCTCCGCTTCCTCGATGGAGGGGACAAGGTCAAGGCCACGATATTTTTCCGCGGCCGCGAAATGACGCGAACTGGATTGGGCCGGCAAATACTGGAGCGCCTGATCAAGGACGTAGAATCACAAAGCATCGTGGAGTTCCGGCCGCGACAGGAAGGCAACACGCTGCACGCCATCCTG
>DATHOK010000062.1:0-8197 GCA_035484995.1 Verrucomicrobiia bacterium
CCCCAACGATGAACAGCGAGCCCAGGTTGGAAACGCGCAAACCACCTACGAGAGCGAAATGGCGCTCTTCAACGAGTGCATGCCTCAGTGCGCTCAAAAAGTGTTTGACACTGCCGACATTGTTAGAGATCGGGATTTATCACCAATTGAGGGGTCGTCTATGCTCGGTTAACTTGCTGTTTGCCGACAATTCCGGAGTTGCTCTACATCGCACAGGCTGACGCAAAATCCGAGAGTCTCGGGAAGTTCGCTCTGTAGACAAACCGAATGTCGTATCCGAGCATCTGCGCTCACTTGATTCATGCCGATATAGCAGCAGCCCTGACGCTTCGGTTCTCTCGCCGGTCAATTGCCTGTAGGATCAGGGCCGCCACGAGCATTCCGATCGCAATCTGTGTCATGCCGTGAATTTGGTGCGCCTCGATCACGTATAGCGACAGCGCAACCGCCAACACCGTGCAAGCCACCACCCTCGTATTTCTAAAGACCCTGCCTGACAGCTCTTACCCCTCCGCGCCATACGAAGAACGCACCAATAGCGAACACGACCAGCAGCGCACCCTGCCAGAACGGCGTCATCGGAACATTAATAATGGCATGAGCGAGTATTGATGGAATTAGTGACCGCGTCCAGGCGAACACAACTCCCAACCCAATTGCCAGACATAGCAGGCTCGCGATCATCGTTAAGTTGTACGCGTTTGCGATTAGATACTGCCTGTGCGCGAAAGTAAAAAAGCAGGCGGTTCCAATAATTGCCGGCCCGTCTCCCCAATCCTCGGCCAGTCGGCGCTGATAATATCCGCGAAAAATGAGTTCCTCAACCACAGGAATGAGCGCATAACTCATGATCGCCGCAAGCAGCCAGAACTGCCATCTCCGCCAGGACATTTCGAAGAATGCCTGCCGCCAGGGTGCCATAGCGCTCAGAGGATGAATCGCGTCAACCAGGGTGTGAAGCAAAACCGGCCATTGCGTCAGGGCGGCGGTTGCGAACCCCAGCCAGGATCAGCGTTATCCACGGACGGCCCGCCCGCGTCAGCCCATAGGCCGTGCGTCCTTGTCGCCGGTACCACCAGTTGATCGGCACGATAAGCACAAAGTAAGAACCGTAAAGCAACATTATCGCCAGAAACAGCTGACGCGATGCCACGAGCAAATCGGCGTTAGTCGCACGGGCAGTGAATAACCCAAATGGGTTCACGGTCGAGATTAAGTGCCAATGAGCGAGCAACGTCACAACCTGATCGCTCAGAAAAGCTCCGGTGAGATATATCCCGAGCACTTCGAGTAGCGCCGCGGTCCGTCGTCGCGTCTTCGCGCTCATCGCGGAGAGTATATAGGAAAGTCCCGATGACACTTGCCACTGATCACACTTCGCTTGAGCGCAAGACAGGCCGTGCGGTGCCTCGTGATCGATTACTGATTTGCGACCGACTCTGGAGCGGAAGCAGGAGCAACTGACGGGGAGGCTGAAGCAGGATTCGGAGTCGGCTTCTGCGTACTCGAAGTGGCGGCTTTATCTAGCATCGCTTGAAATGCTGCAATCTCATCTCGCTGGCTCCATAGCAGCTCCTGAGTTTGCGTTTTGCAGTAATCGTCTGGATATTCCCAGACAGGCTCCACAGTCACCTTTGTACTGCCATTGAGTTCTGTCAGCGTGTATGACCAGACTTTTTTTGTGGTCATGCCAGTGCACGCACCTGAAGCAACGAAGAGCGCACTAACGATAGGCATCTGCGCTAGCTTCGAGAAGCGAAATTGCAACTGGTTGTCGGAGTCAAGGACATATCCTTCGTTTAGATTCGCTTGGACGATTAGGGCCTTTAGAGTCTGAGCGGGAGCCTTGCTGAGGAATATGTACGGCCCCGGCTGAGCTTTCGGTTTTCTATCCCGAGCCGCCGCCAGAGTCGTTAGTGCAAGAATTACAATCAGAACTCGTTTCATTACCTTTACCCCGACTTTGACTTTAGCCAGATCGCCATTCGAACCGCTAATTACCGGGGTAATCTCGAGGAGGGAGTCCGCGTTGAGTCGACAAAGCCTTCATTATGTTTTTGCGGGCATGCTGATCGTTCCTCAGTCACGGGCAACACGGAGCAACTGTTGCAACCAGGCGCCTGCACTCATCAGAACTGGCCGACCGGCGTCAATGAGTGTAATGGTGTTTATCGCCAACTACGAGAGACTGTATCGCTCCACGTCCCATAAGTCCGTTTCTGGACAGCTTCCGAGTCTCGAATTCGTTTGGGCCAACAAGTGAAATGGTGATTTTGCAACAGTTGATGGAAGGCTGCCCGGCAGGAAGCCACTCGGGTGTCACAATTGCAGATAAAATTACACCGATTCGGATACAGATGCTCGGCGATTCGTGGTGCAGTCTCCACTTTGGGCAAAAGGCGAATTCCCAGAGAGAGACAGGAGTAATCACCAAAGGTACTCCAGGGTAATTCCTCAAACACCACCAAATCTTGAGCAGGGTCCAGTGTAGCGTTATGCTTGAGTTACAGGATTCATCCCCGGGCTCCGGGTCCCCCATGAGTGTACGTGGAAACATCTTCGCCCACCTTCCCGTTACCAAAAAGCTCTTCGCGATTGTCGGCGTCTTCGTTGCGATCGTGATTTGTGTTTTCTACCTTGGTGTGGTTCGATCCGACATTCTCAGTGGCATACGCGCCTATGTTGGCGGGGAAGGATTGTGGTCGAAAGCGCAAAAGAAAGCCGTCCTCACCCTTATCCGGTACGGGGAGACTGGTTCTGAAAGCGACTACCAAGAATATCTCACCGATATCGCGGTTCCGGTGGGGGACAAGGTGGCGCGCCTGGAGCTCGAACGTCAAAGACCCGACATGGCTGTGGTCCAACGGGGTTTTGTCCAGGGACGTAACAGCCCGGAAGATGTTGAGAGCATGGCGAGATTATTCCGCCGGTTTCGTCATGTCGGGTACATGGCGCAGGCGATCGCGATTTGGACAGAGGCCGACCACTACATCGACCAGCTTCGTCAACTGGCCGCCGACCTGAACCAGGAAGAGGATTCCGGCCATCCTGATCCGAACAAGGTCCGGCAAATCAAGGGCCAGATTGCTACGATCGATGCCCGTCTTACCCCACTTGAAGATCAATTTTCCGCGACTCTCGGCCAAGGCGCTCGCTGGATCAACGGGGTGCTGGCAGCCGTAACATTCGTCGCAAGCGCATTGCTTCTGTTCATAGGCATCGGCCTGTCGGTGGCCGTGTTGAGACAGATTCGCAATTCCGATGAAAGATACCGCAATCTCATCGAAACGGCGAATGATGCCATCCTTGTGATCGATGACGAGACCCGTCTGATTCTCGAAGCAAACAACAAAGCGTGCGAACTACTCGGGATTCCGCACCGGTCGCTCGTTGGCATGCGCGATGATCAGCTCTATCCTATCGCCCGGCGGGAACAGTACCGCCGCCATCTGACCCCGCCACCCGGCGGCACCGCCCGTGGAGGCGAATTGGAGCTGCGCAGAGCGGATGACTCGACGGTACCTGTCGAAGTGAGCGCGGGCACCGCCGAGATCGGAGGACGGCGGGCGATAATTGCAATTTTCCGCGATATCCGTGATCGCCTCGAAGCTGCTGCTGTGCTGCGGCGGAGTGAGGAGCGCTTCGGACATCTTATTCAGAATCTGTCCGACGTGATCACGGTCGTGGCCGTTGACGGCACCATGCTTTACCACAGTCCATCGGTGGAGCGAATAGGCGGCTATCGCCCCTCAGAGCTGTTAGGCAAGAGTCTTCTCGACTTTATCCATCCCGAAGATCTTGCATCGGTTCGAGCCGTGCTACAGTGCCTGATTTTGGATGGAGGAACCGCAGTGCCTCCCGATTTTCGTTTTCAGCGTAAAGATGGATCGTGGGTGTGGCTTGAAGCCTTCGCTAACAATCTGCAGAACGATGCGGCGGTCGGCGGGGTCGTCGTGACCTCTCGCGACGTAAGTGCCCGCCGGGCGCTCGAAGAACAGGTTCGTCAAGCCCAGAAAATGGAAGCGGTCGGACGCTTGGCGGGTGGGATTGCGCACGACTTTAACAATCTGCTCATGGTCATTCGAGGATACGCAGAGATTGTGATGGAACACACGGCGGCCGTGCCCGGTGTCCGCCAAAACGCGGAAACCATCGTCCGAACGGCGGAACGAGCTGCCAACCTCACACGGCAGTTGCTCACTTTCACTCGCAAACACGTTTTCACCTCGCAGGCCATCGATCTCAACGCGCTGGTCGGCGGATTGGGCGACGTGCTGAGCGGCCTTGTCGGCGAAGAGATAGAACTCGGCGTAAAGCTCGATTCCCGCTTGAGCGCAATCAGTGGGGACCCTGGACAGATTGAGCAAGTCATCATGAATCTAGTGGTCAACGGTCGAGATGCGATGCCGCGGGGCGGAAGGCTCGAATTGGAAACGGCAAATGTGGACGTGCAGGAAGTTCCCACTCGCACCGGTGTCGCGGTTCCACCCGGCAAATACGTGAGGCTTACAGTTTCGGATACGGGAGTCGGCATGGATTCCGATACGCAGAGCCACATCTTCGAACCTTTCTTCACCACGAAAAGCAAAGAGAAAGGCACTGGGCTTGGTCTCTCGGTCGTGTACAACATCGTGCGCGGGAGTGGCGGCCACGTGTGGGTCAACAGCGAACCCGGACGCGGTTCTTCGTTTCACGTGTATTTTCCGCGAGTGGATAGCATCCCCGAGCAGCCTCTGGTTCCGGCCTCGAATGATTCGGCACGCATCGGGACGGAGACGATACTCGTAGCCGAAGACCGGCCGGACCTGCTCTGGATGATCTGTCAGTACCTGCAAAGCCTCGGCTATTCCGTGTTAGAGGCAAAGGATGGCATTGAAGCGGCAACTCTGGCTGAGCAATATAAGGGCACAATCGATGTTCTCCTCACCGATGTCGTCATGCCCGGTATGCGCGGACCTGAGGTCGCAAAGAGACTCAACTCCACCCGCCCCGACATGAAGGTGATTTACATGTCTGGATACACCGAAGGTGGCTTTGACTCTTGCAGAGAGGAAGGGTTCAGGCCAGCAGCTTCACTGCTGCAGAAACCTTTCAAGCTCGATCACTTGGCGGCGACTATCCGAGAGGTCCTTGGCGCGGCCAGCCGCCGCAGCTGAACCTTGCTAAATGAGCACCCTTCCAACACTCCTTCGTGACAACAAGTTTCCGGCGAACGCCGTCAACCCCCGCGCAACGTAAATTAGCCGTCTCTGTCAATGAGTGTGTAATTGAGCGTCAACAATCCCGATCAGCTGCTGCGCACGAATGCTCCGCTTATACAACACGCCCCCGCAGAAAACCTCGGGAATAAAGACTCCGGAGAAGCAACCTAAACCCGACCGGTAGCCAACCAAATGACGGAATGACGCCGGAGCCGACAATTCAGGAGGTAAGAAAAACGCAAGAGGCACGACTGGAGCGGCTGCGGACCCTTCAGCGTGATAAACCACTGGCGCCTCTAGAACAGCGAGAGCACATTCAAAGGGAAATCGACGTCGTCACTCAGGAGATTCGGAACTTGGACACCATCATCCAGGGCTTGATCAAGGCTTCGATGCGATGAGTGCGTCGAACGTGAGTGGCGGGAACTGCACGGTACGGCACACGGTTTCGATGAAGGCGTTCGGATCACTGCGTTGATTGAACCTGTAGGAATACTTTTGGGTCGAAGCGGTTTGGGTCCGGGCTGCTGCCATGGCATGTGAGATCGGCCGCGCCAGGCCGATTGGTTGTTTTCCTTCTGGCCATCCGAAGCCCTCCTCCGGGAAATCTGCCACTGACAATTAGTAAGATTCCTCTCGATCGACGGGCAAACCGTAAGTAACTGTTATTTAACCGGCGATTACACTCATTGGGAAATTCGCAATGCACCTAGCGCTATCCCCCAAAAGCAGAAAATGGAGTAAGATTTTGTTCATGGCACTGTGGAAGAAGATCGCGATTGTCGTAGTGGCATGGGCCGGGTCTGTCTTGGTCTACGTCGAGTTCTTTAAAGCCCGATGAGACGCTCTTTCAGCGCTCTCGACGTATAGGTATACGTCCTCTGAGTGGCGCACTCTGAATTGGCTCCAACTTGTCACTCGGCTCGCAGCTAGTAAGCCCAGTAGGGTGGCGTTCCGCCAGGCGCGTTCTGGCCCTGGATCGCAACGAACACGTTGCGGCCGAAGAAGAAGGGAAGCCCCCAATCGAAGAAGTACGGCGCCGACATCGAAGAAGGACCACCCAGATCGGCGAGTGCAGAATCGTTCGAACCGAACAAGGTGTCAGCATTTGCGATGCTGAAATTGACAGTACGGCTGGTACCGTTAGTCCCTTGATTCGTCGCCGAGATATTGGCCGTGCTTGAAGGGCAATAAAAGCCTGACGCATCGCCGCCGCAGGCAGGCACTCCGGAGACGCTGCTGCTCAAGAAGTAGAAGCCGTTCGAGCCGCTGTCAATGAAGCTTTCGGGGTAGGCCGTGCCATTATAGGTAGTGGTGAAGTTTCCACTGGTGGGGTTTGCCGTGTAGACGGTTGCCCCGCCCAGCGCATTATTGGACTGGGTTGCAATGCCGAATACCAGCGAGCCGCTTACGCTCGGCTGTTCTCCTCCGGAAACCGCCTGCAGTTCTATGATTACTCCGTTGTTGTCTGTGGCGAACAACGATACCGGGTTCGCCACCTGTTGCGCCAAGCTCTCACTGATGCCCTGGCAGTTTGATGAAGGACATTCATAGTAAATGGTCGTAGGGCAGTCCGCGCCGCAGTCCTGTGCGAACAGGCCGACACCGAGAATACCGTTCGCCCCCAAGGCGTCGAGTGTGCCCGATGAGGGCAACCCGAAATCCAGGCAACCGCTCGGAACGGGCGTATTGGTGCCAATTACTTCAACTGCCGCGGAGCTCGCTTTCTCGCCGGCGATCTCCACGTCTGCCGTTTGCACCGGTCCCCACGTATAACCACTTATGAACGGAAAGCATTCAAACACCGGATTTCCATTGGAGGCATTCTGCTGGGGCAGCGCAACCGTTAACGCAGAGGACAGGATCCTTAGCCCCGAACTTCCCGTGTCGACTAATACGTTGTCGACCGTCTGACATGTGGAGGTCCCGGGAACGCAAACCGTCACGCTGGCGAATGCGGCATCGTCGTAATTGCCAAGTGGCCCGCCGTTTACCGAGATCGATGCCACGTTCGTCCCGGAAGTTGTGATGGTTTGGGAGGGGGAAATACTACTGCTACTGCGGCTACTGCCTCCGCCGCAGCTACACAAAAACATGAATGCCGGTAAAATCGCAAAAATAAAAAGTATCCGCAAAGCTCTCATTGGATCTCCTCAGCGCGAACCCCAGGCGGCAGTATCCCAGGAACATAAGCCATTCCGGCAAATGCCCGGGGGTGTCCCGAAAGGTGCACAACGAATGCGGGATGATCAATCATGAGCGGCCTGCGTCCCATCCGAGATACGCTTTGTGCCTTTGCCGCTTGAACGTACTGCTCGAAATAACTTCCCAGGAGTTGACGCATGTCCGGCGGCCACGGTCCGTGCCAGGCCAACCCAAACACCTTTCCATCGCGCGAAATGTATTCCCTCACCACTACTCCCGTAGCCGCTTGAATCTCGTGGACAGTGTAGGATTCCGCAGGGATAGTTTGCCGGGTCCCTCGCATTTGAAGCTGGTCCGCCTGAATCGAGGCGCTGTCTCCACCCAAGGAAGCCCAGGCCGGGAACGCGATTACGAAGATCATGAGACCAGTTCCGGCTACCGGGAGCCACGAACTGATTGAGCGAGACTGTCGTTTACACATGGCTCAACCTCTGTAAGTGCTGTGGATTCGTGGCGACTAGCAGTTAGATTAAGCTCGGCTTAGGTGGGGTTGCTCCGAACCTAGCCTGTTGATAACAGTCGATTACACTCACCGAGGGTTGGAGGAGTCCGTCCGGCCTCCGGAAGCCCAAGCGGGTTCCCTTCTCTTCATTTATGGAGAGATACGAAATGATAAAGGATGATGACGATGACGAGGATGCTTGTGGCGGATGCATTAAGGTGAGGTAAGAAGACCATTGCATCGTAACAAGAAGCCACGTCCTCCGCTGCATCCTGCGACCTCGATCCGGGAAAGAGAAACTCACTCGGCGTTGACCACAGTTTCTCCAGGGGGTAAGATTCCGGCCTAA
>DATHOK010000063.1:0-31701 GCA_035484995.1 Verrucomicrobiia bacterium
TCCGTGGTCGGGGCTATGGCGAGTAAGTAGGGCTTTTGCGAGCGTTGGAAATCCTGTGAATAACTTCTTGTTGAATAACTGCCTGCCTCGGTGTTACTGTCTCGCCGAAAGCTGCTTCCCCATTTCGCCCAACTGGAACTAGAAACGTTCAACCAAACAGTGGGAGGAGTGTGTCTGATGACGGCGAAGCAGATTCTCGATTCCTTTTCTGAAACGTTGATGCGGGATGAACGCATTCTCAGCCCGCAAGAGCGGGAGTTGCTGATGAGCCTCCTGCAAAACTCCAGAGCAGTTTCCGGCAGTGACCCACAGACTCAATCGGCTGTAACTGCAGCCATTGCGCGCGCGGTGGGCGAAACGGTAGCACAGCGCGCCTTTGCGCTGTTGGGTGGCAGCATTGTGGAGCAAATCCTGGCGCGCTCGGGAATGCCCGCTGGAACCGACGAGACAATGTTTGCCACCACGGTGGAGTCACGCGCACCGCAACCACCAAACCCCGCTCCGGCGCCGGGGCCGAAGGCGCCGCAACCGCCGAACCCTGCACCGGCGCCGGGGCCGAAGGCGCCGCAACCGCCAAACCCTGCACCGTCGCCGGGACCGAAGGCGCCGCAACCGCCGAACGCACTCCATCCCCAACACGATCCGCGGCCGTTGAGCGTGCCTGTGCAGCAGGCTGCGGAACAGAGCCAAGTTAGTTCGACCAGCAGCGTGAGTGTTTTGGATTCGCCGGAGATCGTTCGAGCACGGTGCGTCGTCCTGGATGAGTTCCTGGCTCCGCAAGAACTCGAGGAACTTGTTGGCTATGCCTTGCAGCGCGAGGCGGAGTTCCAGAGTAGCGAGCTGGTCTCGCCCAGCGGAGAGCCCGGAATGATCGACTACGACCATCGCCGTTCGCGGGTGCTGATGGATTTGGGGAAGCATGAGGAAATTATTCTTGACCGAATCCGGGGAGTGTTGCCGAGAGTGCTGGATCAACTTGGGATCGAGCCGTTCCCGGTCACGCAGGTTGAAGCTCAGATTACGGCGAGCAATGACGGGGATTTTTTTCGAGCACATAGCGATGACTCGGAAGAAATCATCGCGTCTCGGCGGATCACGTTCGTTTACTTTTTCCACGGCGAACCGCGGCAGTTTGAGGGTGGGGAATTGCGCCTCCATGATTCGCGCGGGAAAGGTGAGCGGCAAGTCAGTTCCGGCAGCTATCAGGCGGTTGTGCCACAGCAGAACCAGATCGTGTTTTTCCCGTGCTCACTGTTGCATGAAATCACTCCGGTGGAATGCCGCTCGAGAGCGTTCGCAGACAGCCGCTTCACGCTAAACGGATGGCTTCACAAGTAAAAGACGCAGCGTGGCTGGAATGGATTACTGGCCTGATGGGGGTGGGGTCGCGGCAAACATATAGCGCGACACTGCCCCCTGGGCAATTCCATTGCCTGCTCGACGAACTGCCGCTGCACTTGATTCCGCAGCGCCAGCTCGAGTCACAATCCGGCCGGCGGAACCTGCCTCTATTCCTCAATCCAGACTGTTCGGTGTTGCCCGCCGGGCAGGTGCCGGAAGAACTGGAACTGCATCGGCATTTGCTGAAAGATTTCTACCTGCAGGGAACAATAGCTTGGGTGCGCGACCCGGCTACGAATTCTTT
This sequence comes from Verrucomicrobiia bacterium, assembly GCA_035484995.1. Lineage (GTDB taxonomy): Bacteria > Acidobacteriota > Terriglobia > Terriglobales > Acidobacteriaceae > Sulfotelmatobacter. The sequence continues at coordinate 1,646 of DATHOK010000063.1, forward strand.
GCGGCCGTTCTGGCTAGGTCCGCAGCTGGAGGTGGTGGTTGCGAGTCTTCGAAGAGGAGCACCGGTTCCTGAAATCGTTCCCAGGGACGTTCTCTTCGTATTGGCTGGCGCCGGCATTCTGATGACGGAGGAGCAAGCTGAGCGACGCCTCGCGGAGTGGGCTGAAGTCGTAAAGAGAAGCACCCAACAGTTTCGAGAAAGAGGATACGTTCCGCTGGGCAATCTGATTCACCCCTTCAATCTTGCGGCACTGCGGCGCCACTATCGGCGTGCGATCCGGTGCGGAGCTATACCACTCGGCGACGTGCAGAGCGCGCGACGCTACGCGGCGCACAATGAAAGTGTGGCGAGTTTTTTCCATCACCAGATTGCGAATGCAGTGAGTGCTGTCGTCGGCGAGGCAGTCAAGCCATCTTATGTTTATCTCGCCTCTTATTTGAGCGGCGCCGATTTGAAGAAGCACATTGACCGGGAGCAATGCGAGTTCAGTGTTACGCTATGCCTGGATTTTTCTCCCGAGCCCGAACTGGCAACCTCGTGGCCCATACGTCTGGATACTCCTGAAGGCACGGTCACGGTTTATCAGGCGCTGGGCGATGGGTTGGTGTACCGGGGAACGAAGGTGCCTCACTACCGCGATGTGTTGGCCGAGGGACATACATCGACTTCCATTTTCTTCCATTACGTACCGGCAGATTTTTCCGGCGAGCTCGAATAGACACGCCTGCGTGGCGCACTGACCTGGCTACCGCAAACCCGAAATCAGATAAAGCACCGAGGAGACCTGATAGTAGCTGTAGGCGAAGCGCGAGCCGTCGCGGGTCACAACCACGGGAGCTATATTTGCCACGCCCATATTTGTTGGCGGTTGCAATTCCTGGATAAGCGTTTTCTTGCCAGTAACTAAATCGACCCTGTAAACCTTGGTCGGGACCTCGCCGCGAAGATACGCATAAACTGAGGAGCTGTCCTGGGACCACTGGATCGGAACAAGGTTAGGTTCGAGACCGGGGATGATGCGGGGCGCACCTCCAGAAGTAGCGTACACCGCGACGCCTCCGGCTTGGTTAAGTCGAAAAATGTTGCGGCCGTTCGGAGAAATCAGCCCGCCGATGATGCCTTCCGGCGTGATTGGAGTCGGCTTTCCCCCCTCCAGATCCAGCAGGTAGGTGCGCACCCCGTGGCCAGGTTCGCTAGCGTCCAGGGTTATGCGTTTTCCGTCTGCCAGGAAATGGGCAGAGCCGTTTTGAATGCGTTCCAGCCCTGGTGTCGCGATCATGCGAGGCTGGCCGGGACCGACAGGAACAAGCTTCACCTGTCCCGGACTACCCGGGAGAATGGAAATCACCCATTTGCCATCGGGCGAGAGTCCACCTGAGCTTCCTTCACCGAGTTGCACGGGCGGTGTGCCGTCGATTTTGCGAATGGCAAGTGAATAGTGGGGCCCCGCGGCTTCGCTGGCATCCTCAAACAAAATCGATTGCCCATCGCTCGAAATGTCTTTGGCAATGTTCCAATCGTGCCAGGAAAGATCCGCAGCGCTGCCGTTTCGTGCGGCAGTCGCCATGGGAAGACGTTCATGGTCGAGGCTCACCAGGACTCTGCCGTCGGGCGCCGTGTCCTCTAGAGTCATGCCCTCCGGGAGGTCCAGGATTCTCCGCGTGCGTCCTGACATACTCACCGCATGCAGGTCGCGATTTAGGCCTTTTTCGACGGCAGTAAACCAGACCTCTTTCCCATCGGGGCTCCAGGCCAGTCCATCCTCCGATTCCCATTCGGGTGTGAGCACGCTCAAGCGGCCGCTGAGGTCGACGAGCATGACGGAGCCCCGGTCATCCCAGGGTGCAGGGTGATCCATAAACGCGATCTTGTCGGCCTGGGGAGAAAAACGAAGATGGCTGATCCATCCCTTGCTCTCGTATAGAACGTGACCAATCGGATACTCGATTTGATCGTGGTCCTGGGCGTGGTGGACGACAGCCAGTTCGCCGTTGGCGTCCCAATCTGCGTATGGCGCGTCGTCCAGGACCTCTCTGGGGGAACCGCCCGCTAGAGGGGCACGGGCAAGCGTGCCTCCGACAGTCTGGAGGTGTGCCAGGTGAGCCCCGTGGAGTGCGACGGCCAGTTCGCCGTTGCGAGAAATCGCGAGCAAGTTGGCGTCGGCCAGGTTGAGTGGTTGGGCCAGGAGAGAATCCCCGATGGTAGAAAAAATCTGCAACGGTTTGTCGTTCCATGCCGCCCCGTACACAACCCCGCGAAAATCCGGCGCGAAGCGCGCCGAGTATACCGTGCCCTGTTCGAAGGTTAGACGCTGGTAGGTTGGAGGAGCCGGTTGGCCGCGCCACTGATTTGCCAGAAGCAGAAGCGTGGCAGCCAGAAGCACTCCCGCAACCGCCCATGGGACGACGCTCGCTGGCTTCTGCGAACGCTTGAGCCGCGTTCTTCGTCCGCTCGATGAGCTGGAGAGAGTCTCCAGAGCGAATGCCAAGTCCCGCGCTGATTGAAAACGGTTCTCCGGTTCTTTCTCCAGACAGTGGCGCACGATTTGCGAGACTGATTCCGGGACGCGCACTTGTTCCAGGTCGATCTCGGGAGGGTTTTCGAGAAGCACCGCAGTTATCGTGTCGACCTCAGTCTCACCACGGAAGGCGCGGCGACCGGCCAACATTTCGTAGAGGATGGCCCCGACACTGAAGATGTCGCTGCGGTGGTCTACTGGCTTGCTCCGCAGTTGCTCGGGCGACATGTAGGCGACCGTGCCTATGACAGCGCCGCTTCTGGTTATCGTGGTCAATTCCTCGACAGAGCGCCCGGAATCTTCTGGCGAAGATTGCAGCTTTGCGACTCCGAAGTCGAGAATCTTCACTCGGCCATCGGTGGTCACAAACAGGTTTTCTGGCTTCAGGTCGCGGTGAACAATGCGCCGGTCGTGCGCCGCGATTAGCCCCTGCACAATCTGCAGAGCGCAGTCGACGGAGACTGGGACCGGCAATGCCCCATCCGCCAGCCGTCTGCGCAGGGTGTTGCCTTCGAGCAATTCGCAAACGATGTAAGGAGTGCCGTCGTTGAAGCCGACGTCATAAATGGCGACTATATTGGGATGATTCAACGCGGCCACCGCGCGGGCTTCCAATTCAAAACGGCGGAGATGATCAGGATTTTCGTTGGAAGCAGGGCGGATCAACTTCAGAGCGACATCGCGCCCCAGCCTTTCATCCCGCGCGCGAAAAACCTCGCCCATGGCTCCAGAGCCAATTTTCTCGAGGACTCGGTAGTGACCTATGATCTGGCCAGTCATGTGCTAGGGCAGCCTCGCTGGCATGTTAGGGGCGCACGTCTATTGCCGTCAATCACCCGATCAGGCCACGACGCTTGCTCAACGGGGAATCACTTGGCCGGCGTTTGCAACGGGGAGGTGGTGCGGTTTGATAAGGAAGCGAGCCAAACGCGCGATTATTGTCGCCAAAGGGCGCGACACATCGCGCGGCTCGCCCAGATCCTTCACTGCGCAAAGAACGCTTGTTCAGGGTGACAATCAAACTGCACCACTGCCTTGAACGGAAAGCCACAACTGGCGGAATCGCGCCGTGCTATAATTCTTTTTCGCCTGCATACTTTCGAGGCAGCCTGTGATATTTCTACGGGCGAATCCCGCGTCAATTGACATCATTAGCTACGAGGTCTAGCCATGTCCGGCCATTCAAAGTGGGCCACAATCAAGCACAAGAAGGGCGCGCTGGACGCCAAGCGCGGTAAGATTTTTACCCGTCTGATCAAGGAAATCAGTATTGCCGCGAAGAACGGCGGCGGTGATCCTGATTCCAACCCGCGGCTGCGCGGCGCCATTGTCGCCGCCAAGGCTGAGAACATGCCTGCCGATAACATCAAGCGGGCCATTCAACGGGGCACTGGAGAATTGCCTGGAGCTACTTACGAGGAGTTTTCCCTTGAAGGCTACGGTCCGGGGGGCGTGGCGATCCTGCTCGACATCAATACGGACAATCGCAATCGTACCGTCAGCGAGATCCGCCACTGCTTCGGCAAGAACGGCGGCAATATGGCGGAAGCCGGCGCGGTTTCCTGGATGTTCCACAAGAAGGGCGACATTATTATTCCCAAGAGCGCCGCGAAAGAGGACGACCTGATGAATATCGTTCTCGAAGCCGGTGGCGAGGACCTGAACGACGATGGCGAGAATTGGGAAATCCTGACCGAACCCTCCGCGTTCGAGACTGTGCTCGAAGCCGTGAAGAAGGCAGGAATCGAGCCTGCGTCGTCGAGCGTCGCGATGATTCCTCAGAACTACATCAAGCTTGAAGGTCAGGCCGCGAACACTATGATCCGGCTTATGGAAGCGCTGGAAGATCAGGATGATGTGCAGAACGTGCACTCCAACTTCGATATTGACCAGAAGTTGCTCGAAGAAGTGGCTGGCTGAGAGCGCGTTCGAGGATTTGTCTGAGAGCCGCCCCTTTTGTGGGCGGCTTTTCTTGTTGCGAGAGGGTGAGCCGAAAAGTTTTCAACACAAGCGTGGAAAATTCTGTGGAAAAGCACGACGGTATCTCTGTAAGTGACTCAGCGGAAGATGGTTCAGCACTTTGCACTGGAGCGAGTGCTGGCACTTTCGTGGTGCTGAAAACACCTCAACTGAGACCAACCCACGTTGATTCGCGGATTCTCTGATCTCGTGCAGACTTTGAAACTTAGACTCGACAAACTCCTCGTCGACCGCGGGCTGGCTGCCTCACGGGAACGTGCCCAGGCGCTCATTCTCGCAGGAAAGGTGTTGGTCAGCGATCAGAAGGTTGAGAAAGCTGGCGCGCAAGTCTTGGCGGACGCCGCCGTGCGGTTGCTCGGCGAGGATCTGAAGTACGTCAGCCGCGGCGGACTTAAGCTTGAGCGCGCGCTCGAGCACTGGCAAATCGATGTCACGGGCAAAGTGTGCATGGATGTCGGCGCTTCCACTGGCGGATTTACTGATTGTCTGCTGCAGCATGGCGCAGGCCGTGTGGTCGCCGTGGATACTGGCTACGGGCAGATGGATTTCGGACTACGCCAGGATCCTCGGGTGCGACTGCTGGAAAAAACTAACGCCCGTTACCTGACCGAGGACGTAATCGGCGAGAAGGTAGACCTCATCGCCATCGACGTGGCGTTTATCTCCGCGACCCTGGTTCTGCCTTCTATAGTAAACGCCGCCTTCCTGCAGTCTGCCGACGGGCGGCGCGGCAGGCAGGTGATCGTTCTGGTTAAGCCTCAATTCGAGGCGGGAAGGGAATTCGTGAGTAAGGGAGGCATTGTGCGCGATGAAGCGGCTCAGTTGGCGTCGGTCGAAAAGGTGCGGAGAACCTTGCTGGACCTGGGTTGCCTGAGCACGGATGTAATCGAGTCACCTATCTTGGGGGCGGAAGGAAACCGTGAATTCCTTCTCCGGGCTATTTTCTAGCAGCGGCATTACCCCGCGGCGTTGCTGGTTAAGGTTTTCGGCTCGAATTCTGTACAATCTTTGTTTCACTCGTACAGGTGCTCGTCGAACATGGCAAGGTCGTCCTCATCTTCAAAAAAGAAAGTTGCGGCTATCATCTCGCGTCCGGCGCGGCCGGAGGTGGCGCGCATTTTTCCTGAGCTGCTGAAATGGCTGCTTGCTCACGACTACCATGTAATCGTCGATCCGGAAACCTCCAAGTATTCCAACGGGCACGAGGAGGTGCCGCGCGCGCAAATGTCGTCGCGGTCTTTGGATCTGGTAGTGGTGCTCGGCGGAGACGGCACTCTGCTCTCCGCGGTTCGGGCCACGGCTGCAAGCGATGCTCCGCTGCTGGGAGTGAACCTGGGTTCACTGGGCTTCCTCACCGATGTTCCGCTCCCAGCTCTCTTCTCCATGCTCGATTCGATCGCGCAGGGACGTGCCGCAGTGGAGGGGCGTTGCCTGATACAGTGCGATTTGCTTCGGGGCGAAGAGATCCTCGGAAGCTATAAGGCTTTCAACGACGTCGTGGTTAACAAGACGGCGCTGGCTCGGCTCAACCACTACGACCTTTTCGTGGATAAAGCGTTCGTCTCTAGTTACCGGGCCGATGGAATGATCGTAGCCACGCCCACGGGTTCGACTGCGTACTCTCTCTCGGCTGGCGGTCCCGTGGTGATGCCGAACGTTAATGCTTTTGTGATTACTCCTGTGGCGCCGCATTCGCTGACGCACCGCCCGCTGGTGGTGCCGGATTCGGCTGTGGTTGAAATCCTGCTGCGCAGCGACGAGGAAGTTGCTTACCTCAGCATGGACGGCCAACCCGGCCTCGATCTGCGGGATGGAGACCGGGTCCGGTGCCGACGTTCCGATCATAAAGTCAACTTGTTTCGCACCGACGCGGATTTCTTCCATGTGCTGCGCACGAAACTGAAGTGGGGAGAGAGATAGGACCGTTCGCCGGAACGGCTGCTCTGCTTACAGCTCCGCGGAATATAGTTCTCGAACTTTTTCCCGCCGCCGGATCACCTTGACTGACTTCCCGCTGACCAGCACTTCCGCCGGCCGTGGACGCGTATTGTAGTTCGAAGCCAGCACCATGCCGTAGGCCCCAGCGTCAAGAATCGCGAGTAGGTCTCCCTCTTCCGCGCGAGACAATTCCCGATCGCGCGCGAAGAAGTCGCCAGACTCGCATACCGGACCCACGACATCGACGATCTCTTTCTTTGCCGACGACTCCTGGAACTGCACGACGGGAACGATCTCGTGGTAAGCACCGTACAGCGCAGGGCGGATCAGGTCGTTCATGGCCGCATCCACTACCAGGAACCGCTTGCCGTCGTTTTCTTTTCTATAGAGAACGGAGGTGAGCAGCACGCCGGCCGGCCCGACAATCGACCGTCCCGGCTCCAGCAGCAAGTGCACATGCAGACCACGCAGGGGCCCGGTCACGGAGCGCGCGTACTCCGCGACATAATCGGTGAACTCTAAATCCGTTCCCTGGTAGGCGATCCCCAGCCCACCCCCGGTGTCGACGTAATCGATGTTGTGCCCGTCGGCGCGCAATTCGCGAACCAGGTCGGCAACCCGCTCCCCGGTTTCGGCAAAGGGCGCGACATCAGTGATCTGGGAGCCGATATGAACGCTGACGCCCGCAACTTTGAGATAGGGCGCTGCAGCGGCCTTGGCGTAAAGGGCACGCGCGGTGGCGATTGGCACTCCGAACTTGTGCTTATGCAGGCCGGTGGAGATGTAGGGATGGGTATCGGCGGCCACATCCGGATTCACGCGAAGAGCGACGCGCGCTATCTTACGCAATCGGGCGGCACACTCTGCCAACGCTATGAGTTCAGATTCGCTTTCTACATTGAAGAGAAGAATCCCGGCCTTCAACGCTGCCGTCATCTCGTCGCGAGATTTTCCCACGCCGGAGAAGACGACTTTTTTCGCCGCGCGGCGGTCGGCGGCCAGCACTCGCTCCAGTTCTCCGCCAGAAACCACGTCGAAGGCGCATCCCTCGCGTGCTAGAAGGCGAAGAATGCTGAGATTGGAATTTGCTTTGACGGAGTAACAGATGGTGTGAGCGACATGGCGAAACGCCTTCTCAAAAGCCGCTAGTCTTTCGCGGATCGTGGTTGCGGAATAAACGTAGAGCGGCGTCCCGTAGCGCTCTGCCAGTTTGGTCAAGGGAACGCGGTCGCAGAACAATTCAAAGTCCGCTGCATCACGCGACAAGCGTTTCCGGCGCTCGTGAAAGACAAATCCTGGTGGCCGTTCAAAATAATCGTGGAGGGATCTCGTGACTTCGCTGCGCCGAGTCATTTTCGCTTGGAAGAACTTTGTGCGGCGCCGTCCTTGACCTTGATTGCGACTACGGTCTGGTCATCGAAGGTCTCGACCCCGGCAGAATGTTCGGCCGCAGCCTTAAAGAGACGGTCTACCACGCAGTCTGCTGATTTGCCACCGCATTCGGCGATGATCTTTTCCACCCGTCCCCGGCCAAACATTTCTCCGCTGCGATCGCGCGCGTCCAGAATGCCGTCACTGAAGAATACGAACATATCTCCAGGCTTCATTTTGAATCGAAACTCGTCATACTCCGCTTCGTCGAAAAGGCCTAGCGGCAAACCGGTCGCTTCGATCACTTCGTTTTTTCCATCGTGCACGTAAACTGGACGAGGCAAGCCCGAGTTGGCCACCTGAAGTGTGCGATGCTCGTCATCCCAAACCGCGTAGATCAAAGAGACAAATTGGGCTTCGATGCGCCGCTCGGCGAGAGACAAATTCACTGCCGAAAGCATCTCAGCAGGCCCCGGCTCGATCGGAGCATGGGAACGAACGATTCCGCTCACCAATGCCGCGTAAATGGCCGCAGGCGCTCCTTTCCCGCTGACGTCGCCGATCGCAATTCCCAGCCTTGAGAGAGAGTAAGGGATGAAGTCGTAAAGATCTCCGCCAATGGCTCGCGCGGGACTAAACTTTGCCGCTAGTTCCAGGTGAGCCAGCTTAGGTAGCGTTTGCGGGAGCAGGCGCATTTGCAATTCTCGCGCCAGAGCCAAATCCCGCTCCAGTCGGCGTTCCTGCCGGGCGATCTCCTCATACAGGCGGGCGTTCTCGATGGCAATCGCCACCTGGGCGGCCAGCGTCATCATGGTGCGCCGGTGGTCGTCGGTAAAAAATCCGCGACGGGTATGCTCCAGGTCGAGCACTCCGATTACCTTGTCTTTGTAGACGAGGGGCACGACCAATTCCGACCGCGTTTCCGGATTGCTCTCGATATAGCGGGGATCTTTGCTCACGTCGGGCACGACGATCGCCTGCTTCGTCTGCGCGGCCTGTCCGACCAATCCACGTCCCAGCGGAATCGTGTGCTTGACGTGGACATTCTCGTTGAAGCGCAACGAGAAACGATGCTGCAGGTTCTCACCCGAGGAATCGAGCAGCAGGATGCTGAACATTTGAAAATCGATCAGTCGCCGCAAGAGCTCGGCGATGCGGCCCAGTAGTTCGTCCAGGTTCAAGATCGAGGTCAGCTCGCGCGCGATCTCGTTCAGCAGCACAAGAATTCGCGCCTGCTTGGTGGTACGAGTGTAGAGTTGCGCGTTTTCGATGCCAGCTGCCATGCGAGACGCAATCAGACTCAACAGGCGGCTGTGCTCTTCGGTGAAATAGCCGGGATCGCGCGCCTCGAGGTCGATGACTCCAATCACCCGGTTCTTGGTGGTAAGAGGGACGGCCAATTCCGAGCGCACGTTGGGCACGGCAGAGACGTATCTCGGATCCTGCGTCACATCATTTATCAAAATCGTCTGGCGCAGTTGCGCCGCCAGTCCTGTGACGCCTACACCGACCTTGATTCGAGCGCGCTCGGCGAACTCGGGAGGGTAGCCCACTTGAAAGCGAAAGCGCAGTTCCTGGGTTTTCTCGTTAAGAAGAAGGATGGCGAAGATTTCATAATCGATGACTTTGCGCACGACCTCGGCGACCCGGCGCAGAGTCGTATCCAGGTCGAGCGACGTCGCCATGACGTCGGAGACCTCGAGCAATAACGGATCCACCTGCAAATGTTTTTCGTGCTTGCTCAGAGCTGAACCCATCGTCTTTCCATGATAGCAGTCGTGATTTCAGTACCTAGTCCAGTACCCAGTACCCAGCAAAACGCCGCGAATTCAAAATGCTGATGCAGTCTGGGTACTGGGTACCAGGCTTTACTCCCGCGGGACAATGCAGACATCGGCCAGGTTGCGATAGCGTTCCGCATAGTCGAGGCCGTAGCCGACGACGAACTCGTCAGGAATCGTGAAGCCGACATAGTCGCCTTGCAGAGGCAGCTTGCGCCGCGAGGGCTTGTCGAGAAGCGCGGCAATCTTCAGCGATCGAGGCTGATGCGCCAGCAACAGCTTCTTTAGGACAGTCAGCGTCAACCCTGTATCCAGAATGTCTTCGACCACAATCACGTTCTTATCTTTCATGGACTGATCGACGTCCTTTGTCAGCTTCACTTCGCCGGTGGAATCCCACCCGCTTTTGAGTTCCTGCGTCGGGCTTGGGCGGTTTCCGTAGCTTGAGACTCCGATAAAATCGAAGGTAGCGTCCAGCTTTATCTGCCGCGCCAGGTCCGCGAGAAAAATTGCCGAGCCTTTCAACACTCCGACCAGAATCACCGGTTGACCCATGAAGTCACGCGTGATCTCGGCGCCCATCTCGGTGACTCGTTTCGCAATCTCTTCGTGAGAAATCAGCACCTTGAGTCCGGTCATGGCGTTTCATATTAAACTAAAGTCGCTGCTCGTGTTGGGAGGAGTCTCATCGCGAAGCAAAAGCAGACGGAGTTTTTATTCATGAATCTCAAAGGCATTCAACTTACGTGGCTGGGCCACGCGACCTTTCGTATCGTAACTCCCGGCGGCCAGACCGTAATTATCGATCCCTGGATTATGAATAATCCAATGTGTCCGGCGTCCGAGAGAAATGTGAAGAAGGTTGATATTCTTCTCTGCACTCACGGCCACCTCGATCACATTGGAGATGCCGTCGAAGTGATCAAGCAGCATAACCCACAGGTCGTCGGTATTCCTGAATTGTGCGGATGGCTGGAGAAAAAAGGCGCCAAGAAGATCGCCATGATGAACAAGGGTGGGACGCAGAAGGTCGGCGATATCAAAGTCACCATGGTGCACGCCGATCACTCCTGCGGCATCCAGGACGGCGACCAGATTATTTACGGCGGTGAAGCCTGCGGTTATGTGGTCGAGTTCGAAAACGGAGTCAAAATCTACCACGCCGGCGACACCAATGTATTCGGCGACATGGCCATTATCCGCGAGCTTTACGCGCCTGAGATCGTTATGCTGCCTATTGGCGACCACTTCACCATGGGACCGCGCGAGGCTGCTTACGCCTGCAATCTGCTCCAGCCGAAGACCGTCGTCCCGATGCATTTCGGAACCTTCCCGGTGTTGACCGGAACTCCGGCCGAGTTGCAGAAGCTGGTGCCTGGCGTCGAGGTCGTCGCGATGAAGCCGGGTGTGACTGTCGGGTAACTGAGCTTTGCGATTCAACTATTAGCCAAAAAAGATTCCGAGGGAAACAAGTGGCCAAGGATAAGCCGAAGAAAGAGAACAAGCCGAGCTGGCGGCACCATGACTTTGTCACTGCCGGCCCGGTCGACGACTATCTGTACTCGCTGCTGCCCAAGCGCGATGAAGTGCTGGCAGAGATGGAAGGCTACGCCGCCGCTCACAACATCCCTATCGTTGGGCCTGCTGTGGCGCGCGTGCTGCAACAACTCGCGCTGATGATCAATGCCGGCACGGTATTCGAACTGGGCTCGGCGATTGGATACTCGACCATCTGGTGGGCGCGGGCGGTCGGGGAAAAAGGCCGCGTCATCTATACGGACGGTGACTCGAAAAATGCGGAGCGCGCTCGCGGTTACTTTAGTCGCGCGGGTGTCTCCAGCCGCATCACGCTCTATACGGGTGATGCGCTCGAATTCTTATCCGAACAAAAGCAGCAGTACGACGTCATCTTCAACGATGTCGATAAAGAGGACTACCCGCGAGTGCTGCGCCTGGTGTCGACTCGCCTGCGCAAGGGTGGCCTGTTTATTACCGACAACGTTCTTTGGAGTGGACGAGTCGCGGAGAAGAATCCCAAGGATGCGACCACCAAGGCTATCCTCGAGTTCAACCGCCTGCTTTACGGTTCCGAGGAATTCTATACGACGATCCTGCCGATTCGAGACGGTTTGGCGGTTGCTTTGAAGAAGTGACTAAGGCACTAGATCGACTTCACCGGAATCGTCAGCAGATCTTCCACAAGCCCCACTTCCTTCTGCAGGAACGGTTCGGCATGGGTCACACCGCCGAGCATGCCGTAGTAGCGGGCCATCGCGTCGATACGCGCGCGAATTTCGTTGTGGGCAGGGAAGAGATCCTTGCCGGCTTCCTGATCGCTGAACTGCGACTTGTAGGCTAGGACGGAGGCGAACTTCTGCTCGAACTGCTGGCTGATGTCGACCACAAACGTGGGGCGCACATCGTAGTAAAGCGTGGCGTAGATGATTTTGAACGGACGATGGGGAGCGGAGCGCGGATCTAGCTTCGCCAGACCCGCCAGAAAGCATGCTTCGTACCCCAGCACGGAACAGGTGTAGTGATCGGGATGCCGTCCCTTCCAGTAAGGCAGAATGACGACGCGCGGGCGAGTCTCGCGGATCACGCTCGCGACTTTGAGCCGGTTCTCCCAAGTGTTTTCGACACGGCCGTCGGGAAGATCGAGCGCTCGCCGCCAGGTGACACCGAGAATGTTTGCCGCGTCGGCAGCTTCGCGCGCGCGATCTTCGGCGGTGCCGCGCGTTCCCATTTCACCCTGCGTCAGGTCAAGGATGCCGGGGCGCTGCCCGCGTTGCGCCATCTTGAACAGAGTGCCGCCGCAGGTCTGTTCTACATCGTCGCGGTGGGCGGCGATGGCCAGAATGTCGAGGTTCATGCTGTTACTCAAGACCGCGCCTCCGCGAGTCAAGTTTCAGTTCCACTCGATTGCCCCAGGACCTTGTTAACTCGATCGGACGGTACGTCGCCTATGCTGGCGATTGCCGCAGCTCTGCGCGAAAGAGCTGGGTGGGACTGAAACAGCTCCACGATCCTGCCGCAGTCGCTAGGCGTACTTGTCAGGCGATATAGATTTTCAAGTGCTCGTATCGCTGATTCGGGGTCGGAGGTATATTCGACCGAGCCGCGATCGGCGGCGTATTCGAATCTGCGGGAAATGAAATAAAGAGCGAGCGACGGAACGAGCAGAAATAACACGTCGATTATTGCCCGAAGACGCCACGCTAACGGCGGGAGATTGAAGGTAACCAAGGTCAAGAACAAAAACAGTCCCAGGGCGACCGCCAGTTGCTTGCGGCCGTGTCGTTGCTTCACATGCATCAGTTCATGGCCAATGACGAAGTCCAATTGGGATTTGTTCGTAAACTCGCCGTAGTTGTCGGTGAGAGCGATCCCTCGCCACAGGCCGTACGCGTTGGTCAAGTGCCCTTTTCCGCCAGGCACGATGTAGACATTTTCAATCTTCACCGACATTTTCTTGGCTAGCTGAAAAGCCCGGCCGTGAAGCTTGCCGAGCCTAAGCGGACGAAGCTGGAGCCCCTCCGCGGAGCGCAAGCGTACACTTCCTGCAAAGGCGACGATACCAGAAACGGCGAGCAAGAAGGTCCCCTGCCACCATCCTCTGTAAATTGCTTCGGCCCCGGTAGCTACTCCAATCAGTGCAACCGTCGGAGACATCGTGCTCCAGAACGTAAGGCGTACGATATCGGAAAACCTCCATTTCAGTCGCAAGATGTCCCTACCGCTGCAATAAGCTATCGATTGTGAGATACCGATGCTCAAGATTGGGGGTATCCAGAAGAGAAGCAATCGGGATGGCGAGGCAAAGAAGTCTGTGCTCTGCAAATCCCATCCCGCCCACCAAAGAGCGACCACGATCAGCCGCACGGCCCGAGGAGTACGACGTGAATTCAGCCATAAATTTGCTGCATTTGTTGGGTCCGCCCGAAGAGCCGAATATCGAGCCCAGAGCGTGAAAGCAACCGGTGAGATTAGGATCAAAGCGAGCCCAGCCCGAAGCAGAGCCATAGCCGACGCACCCGGCATCTGAACACTTGTCATCACCGACGCCTCTGCCTATTTCTTCCGCTCTACCAAATATCGAGCCAACTCCTTCAGCGGCTCCGCTCGTTCGCCGAAGCTTTCCAACTCTGAAAATGCCGCGCTCACTAGCGAATCCGCCTTGCGCTCGGACTCTTCAATTCCAAACAACGCCGGATAAGTTACCTTCTGCGCAGCCGTATCCTTGCCGGCCGTTTTGCCCAATTGCTCGGAGGTCTGGGTCACATCGAGCACGTCGTCGACAATCTGAAACGCCAGCCCAATCGACTGCCCGAACGCGCGCAGCTTCTTGATTTCACCGTCCTTCGCTCCGGCATAAAGCCCACCACTCACCAGGCTCGCCGTGATGAGCGCCGCGGTCTTGGCGCGGTGAATGTACTCCAGCATCTCCGTAGTTGGCTTAGTATGCTCGGCTTCCAGATCCACGACTTGCCCGCCGATCATGCCATCGAGAGTGCCGGTGCCGCGTGCAATCTCTTCGATAATCCGCACCCGCGCTTCAGCGGGACAGTCCAGGCGCGCGAGAACTTCGTAGGCTTGGGTCTGCAATGCGTCTCCCGCCAGAATGGCGAGAGCCTCCCCAAACACCTTGTGGCAAGTAGGACGCCCGCGGCGCAAGTCGTCGTTATCCAGCGCTGGAAGATCGTCATGGATCAGCGAGTAGGTGTGCAGCATCTCTAGCGCGGCACCCAGTTCTTCGATTTTATGGGGCAAAGTCCCTGCTATCATGCGGCCGGCCTCCATGCATAAGACCGGTCGCAGCCGCTTACCGCCGGCGAACACGCTGTGCCGCATAGCCTTGTGAATGGATTCGGGAGGCTGGGTTTCCAGCGGAATCAGCCGGTCCAGGGCTGCGTCAGTCAACGCCTGCCCCTGCTCGAGAGTTTCTTGCAGCATTGAGCAGTGAGTATAACAAGGTGTCCGCCGAAGATGAAAAAAGCGAAGACTCAGTTTGGCTTACGCCTTGGGCCGGTTAAGCGGGAGATCCCTTCGGCTTCGCTCAGGGCAGGCTCTTCGCTGCGCCTGAAAAACGGCTCCGCTCAGGATGACAGTGCTTGGGGTAACAGTCGTCTTCGAAAAGTCGAATGTCTTAGGCGGCGACGTGCCGTGCCGTCGTCACATTCCTCAAGACAGAACTCAAGACCTTGGGCACGTCATCGGCGGGGCACACGTCGCTGGCGCCGGCTTCGAGCGCGGCGATCCACAACTCGTCGTCCGGGACGCGATGAGTGCAGACGATCGGAAGAGTTGGGAAATCGTGGTGCAGATTACGCACATCCGCGAGCCGGGAAGATTCCATGTCGAGGATTACAACCTGAGGGCGATTCCTCGCAATTCGCTCGCGGAGTTCGTCCTGAGAGCGAGTCAACTGTACGGAATGGAAGTGAGAAGAGAGCCCACCGGCCAGAGACTGCGCGAGCCGGGGATCGCTTTCCAGAACAACAACACTAAAGCCCATAGATCCTCCTGACGCATAACCGTCAACAACGGCGGACTAGGGCTGCGGGGAAGGGTTCGGAACCACTACTCCACAGACGTTACGGCCAAAGAGCACAGCGACGGGCGTGGCTGCCTATCTGCGAGCAGGCGCCTTATCCGACAACGGCTCAAACGCCTCAGCCTGGAGCTTCCCGTTCTTCTTCAGCAGGATTTCCACCTTGCCTTCGGCCTGTTCCAATTCCTTCCGGCAAGTGGAAGAGAGATGCATGCCTTCTTCAAACAGGGTAAGAGACTTCTCCAAAGGCACATCCCCCTTTTCCAGTTCCTGGACAATCTTTTCCAGTCGCTGAAGGCATTCCTCAAACTTAGGCAACGGGTTTCGCTCCTGTTCTTATTGATGCTCCAAATTGCAAAGAGTGTCCAGTGTTTTTTTGTAAACCGATGTTGAAATTGATTTGCTTTTCTCCACAAAGGGAATTTTATGCTGGAGCGGGACTTTTCGTTCCCAGCGCCTCGAGGACATCTACCGCCGAACTGTAACGCCCCTGCGGCGCGCTGATTTGCGCTCCCTGCACTGTGTGCCGAACGGCAAGCAGCATCTCGCGCGCAATGGCCACACCTTCGGCCCGCGCCGCTTCCGGCGACTGCGCTCGCGCCATGCGTTCCAGAATCGAGTCCGGGACGGAGACCCGAAGCTCGTTCTTCATGAACTCGGCATTGCGCACGCTGACCAGCGGCCAGATTCCCGCTACCATGGGGATGCGGCAGTGTTCGATCCTCCGCAGAAAGTTTTCCAGAAGACGGATATCAAAAACCGGTTGCGTCACCGCGTATTCGGCTCCGGCCTGCACCTTGAACTCAAACCGCCGAATTTCTTCATCCAGATCGGTGAGCCCCGGGTTCGCCCCGACCCCGATCACAAAGCCGGTGCCCGCACCGATTGGGTTAGCGCCGAGGTCCAGTCCCCGGTTCAAGTTGTGGACGATATTGACCAGGCCGATGGCATCCACATCAAAGACCGCAGTGGCATCCGGATAATTGCCCATCTTTGGAGGGTCGCCGGTGATGCAGATCAGGTTCCTGATACCCACAGCAGCCGCTCCCAGAAGGTCACTCTGGATGCAGAGCACGTTGCGGTCGCGGCAAGTGTAGTGCAGAATCGCTTCGATTCCCGCCTCCCTTTGCATCAAAAGAGAAAGCGCCTGATTGCTCATGCGCGCCGAAGCCCGCGGGCTATCCGGAATGTTGACCGCATCCACTCCCACCGACTTGAGGAATCTCGAACCCTCTAACTCCTTGCTTATGTCAGTTCCCTTGGGAGGAACCACCTCCACCATGGTGACGAATTCCCCGCGGGCCAGTTTTGATCCCAGAAGCGATCGCTCTTCCAAAGGCTGGGCAGGCGCCGCGATGGGTGCGGCCGCGCCAACAACCTGGGCCGAGGCTGCCTTACCCCTAGCTTCTCCGACCCGCAAGGCGGCTTTCATCACGCGAATGTGGTCGGGAGTGGTTCCGCAACATCCGCCCACGACGCGAGCGCCGGCGGCGACGAACTTTCGCGCATAGCTCGCCATGTATTCCGGGGAGCACAGATAGATGTTTCTGCCTTCCACCGAGCGCGGAATACCTGCATTCGGCTGCGCCGATAGCGGGAGCGAAGTAACGGCCCGCACCCGCTCGATAGCGCCGAGCATCGCCACCGGACCCACGCTGCAGTTGCATCCGATTACATCCGCGCCCCAATCTTCAAGTCGAGGCGTAAAGGTCTCCGGATCGGAACCATCCAGGCAGTTGCCGTCTTCGTCGATCGTAACCTGCACGACGAGGGGCAACTTTGCACCAACATCTTTGGCGGCGAGCATGGCCTGATGGAGCTCCTCCAGGTATCCGAAGGTTTCCAGCATGAGCAGATCGACGCCACCTTCTGCCAGCGCCGCAATCTGCTCGCGAAATGCTTGACGGGCTTCCTCGAAGGAGGTTTTTCCCAGAGGCTCGATTCTGGTTCCCAATGGGCCAACCGATCCCGCTACCCAGACATCGAAGCTCTTGGCGGCTTTGCGGGCAAGCCTCGCTCCGGCGCGGTTGATGTCACGCACTTTGTCGGCGATACTGTGCCGCGCCAGGCGGAAAGCGTTCGCACCGAAAGTGTTGGTTTCAACGATTTCGGCGCCAGCCTGGAGGTAGTCGTGGTGGATACCCCGAATCAAATCGGGCTGGGAAAGGTTCAACTCGTCGTAACAGCGATTGATGAAAACGCCGTTCGCGTAAAGCAGCGTTCCCATGGCTCCGTCACACAGAGCGGGGAACTGCTTGATCCGGGCAAGAAGGTCGGAAGCCATATACTTTAGTCAGAATACAGGATGAACCCCGGTTCTTGCATTGAGAGACAACAGGCGCGAGGGCGTTTCCTCAACGGGCGGAGGCCTTGGCGCAGATGGAGTTCTAAGGCTCTGCTATAATCCGGTATTTCGCACTTAAATCTCTGTTTTTCCTGCAGTTAGGAGCCTCACGTTTGAAGAAATTCGCTCTTTTGCCAGTTGTGCTTGTGGTCGCGAGCTTCAGCTTTGTGTCCTGCGGATCGTCCTCGAATACGTTGACGAGCCGAGTACTAGCTTCGCAGAGCGTGTCGAGCACTTCGGCGTCTGCCGGCCTGGTTGTCATCAACGGGGAAGACGACACTCTGGTGAGAGGTACGGTCAGTGCCGGCAACTCACCTGGCCTCATGACGCTCACTCCCGATAGAACCATCGTTCTCGCCTTTGATTCCTCGAGCAACAATGTTGAAGTCATCAATTCCGTGCGGCAGAGTCAGGAGGGAAACATACAACTTCCCGGCCCGACCAGCAGCATGGTTGCCCTGTCGACCGGCAGTGCCTATGCGGCGGTGCCCACCGCGCCAATGAACAATGGGCCCTCGCCGGGCGCGATTGAGGTCATGAATATTACGTCGGGAGGGATCTCAGCTACGCTCAGCGTCCCTGCTGCTCAAACCGTGGTATCAAGTCCTGATGGCTCACATCTCCTGGCTTTCAGCAACGATTCCGATGTTGTGACCGTCATTTATCCGCTTGTGGTCAATGTAAGTACTCCGACAACCGCGACGGCAGCTGGTTTCGATCGCCCGGTGAATGCGGTTTTCAGCGCGGACGGCAGCACCGCCTACGTCTTGAATTGCGGCCCAGAGTGCGGTAGCGGCACCGCCAGCGCCAGCGTGCAAACTCTGGACGTAGCAACCTTAACGGTTGGTGCCCCGATTCCCGTCGATGGCGCGACCATCGGATGGCTGAGCGGTTCAACCCTGTACGTAGCCGGCACTCCAACGGCATCGGTTAGCAATCCGGCACCCAACAATGCGTGCACCGGCGAGACAACTGCGGCTGCAGTTTGCGGGCGTCTCGACCTGGTTAACGTGGGTTCGATGACCGTTACCAGCAGCAACGTCATCACCGACGGTTATCACGACCGCATCGATATGAGCATTAACGGTCAGCTCTTCATCGGCTCCTATACATGCACCAACATCGGCAATGTTAATAACCCGCAAGGAGGAGAAGTGCGGGGTTGTCTCTCCATCTACAACACCACCAACGGGGCTGTCGTGATTCCTCCAGACAACGGCGACGTGACCGGATTTCAAAGCTTCACCACTCGCGATGTGGAGTATGTTGCCGAAGGCGGCAACCTGCGCGTGTACGACACGCTGACCGATAGCTTGCTGTTGGATAACAACAACAACCCGAACCTTCCTGAAACCGGAACCATCGTCATCGCAGGCTACATCATCGACGTGAAGGCCATCGACTTCTTCTGAGCCCTCCTGGCTGAGTTTTAGGACTGCAGCGTCGCGACCGACGTTCCCTTCAGCGCGTATTTGTGGACCAGTCTCGTTACCGCAGTTAGTTGTGCGGCCACATCCGCCATGATGTAATCGGCCCATGGCCGCCGCGCACCAATGCCCAGCCTGCGGATTTGAATGCGATAGCTTTCCCAATCTCTCTTGCCCTCAGTGCGGCAGGAAATTCCTCCGGTCGTCGGGTTCCTTTTTGCCCTGGCTGGCGGTGCTGGCACAGGTTGCCGTCGTGACCGGCATAATGTTCACCTTTCACTTCCCGCGGCCCCTAATCGTGTTCTTCGGATTGGCCGCATTCTTTAGCGCTGTTCTTGGCCTCCGACGCCGTTGGAGCGCGTCCCCGACCAGCAAACCATTTCCGCAGCCGCTGTCCTCCCAGCCTATCGGCGTAATACTCATCGATCTCGCCATCGCAATCCTGGGCCTTGCCTTCCTGTGCTGCCTGCTGTTCGGCCTTGTCGCCTTGCTCAACGCGCATAATGCCATCGAACGCGTGCAGGGACAGCCCTATCATGCCACCACCTTTCAGGTGACTCGTCCCTATTACCAGAGAAGCGCTGGCATGCATGGGCCCGACATTGCGATTTATGCCAGCGGGATGGTAGAGGACAAGAAGGAATGGATGAATTTGGCGCCTTACCTCAGACGTGCTCCGCGCGATCCTTTGCCCCAGAATCAGGCCGAAGTCAATGATTTAGTCCCGCCGGGCACGGTGATTCCGGTTTACCTGTTTCCCAACCTAAAAGGGCAATCCCGAATCCAGGTGATCGACGTTCTGCCACCGGGCGAAGCAAGCAGGAGAACGGAGACGTGGGTGCTGCAGCGCGCGCCCGTGGCTCTTGCCGTGCTGGGTGGTCTGATTTTTCTCTTGGTGCGAATCCGGCGCTTCTGCTTATCGTCCGCGGTTCAGGTAATGTCCGGCAGCCGCAGTAATTGATGCGCCCGATGAGAACGATTTCAGCGTCCGGGTTCCAGCACCAGACGGTGCGCTCCGGTCGCTTGCACGGCTTGAGACGTGAAAGGCAACGTGAAGGTCGAGCCTTCATACCAGGCCTTCCACTGATCCATATAGTAAGGGCTCAGGAAGTTTCCGCCCTGCCCGGTCACAGTGTTTAAGGTGGATTGGTCGAGGTCCGCAAGATTTGCGGTGAAGCGCTCCGAAGGCCCGTGATGGGCCGTCACAGCTTTTACAGTGTAGGCACTGCCGGACTGCTCCTTGATTCCGGGCGCAGTCCAGCGCCCGATAAAAGGGATTTTGCCCAGCACGGGGTGATCAATCTCCACGGCATTCACACTGCCCCAATGCCACGAGGCCAGATCCTGAGGAGCTGAGGGTCCGTTCACCGCGGCTTCGACAGCGGCCGTCAGCAGTTCGTCGTAATTGGGATATTTTTCCGGCAGCCAGCGCTTGGGCTGGTGCAGCAAAACGTTCTGTAGCCACACCGTTTGCATCTCCCAGTGGTAGGTCTTCCAGCTCAACGATTCTTCTTGCCGCTTCGGATCCTCCGGGGCAGGTCCCAGGCGCGGTTCGAGGAGCAGGCGGGTCAGCTCGCGAGCGGAGCGCACGGCAATCGTCGGCGCGGCCGACGAGCCCAGCATCCGCCCATCCCAGTTGCGCATGAGGTCGGCAGCCTGCTTCGCCCGCGCCGAGGGTTTGGAGGCATGGTCGATGGCGTAGACAAAACGCTCGGCCACAAACAGGTCATTCTCTGAGTGGATGTCATTCTCCAGAGCGAGCATGTCCGCGGCCGCAAACTTCCTCCCTGATTCCAGAACGTGATAAATGCGCTCCGTACGCCAGGGTGCTTCCCACTCCGCGCTAATCGAATTGGGATAACCATCAGGTGTGATGCGCCCGTTCGCAGTCGCGATCACCCCTGAAGATGGGTTGTAGATACTGGGCAATTTGTCGAACGGAATGTAGCCGGTCCACTCGTGGGCATTGTCAGCCCCGCTGACCGGCAAGCTGCCGTCGCCGGCAGCGCGGATCGGAACTCGCCCCGTGGTCTGGTAACCGATGTTGCCGTCAACGTCGGCATAGACTACATTCTGCCCTGGCGCATCCAGCTGCGAAAACGCCTTGCGATAGTCTTCCCAGTTCTGCGCGGTGTCGACATCGAGGAACGGCATGCGCAGGCCGTCGTAAAGCGTCCAGCGCAGCGCAATCTGCCGCGTCTCGCCCGGAAGAATATCGGTGACGATCGGCCCATGCCGCGTGAGCATCACGTCGACCGTTACATCGGGTTTATCTTTGACGCGAATCACTTCGGCGCGGTGCTCAGGTTGCTGCCAGCCCTGCGGCGTCTGGTAGGCGCCCTCCGCGTTGAAGTTCTCGATGAAGGCATCCGCCACCGTCGGACCTACATTGGTGAATCCCCAGGCGATGCGTTGATTGTGTCCCACAATCACGTAGGGCATTCCGGGCAATGTCACTCCCGCCACATCGAGGCTGCCCGATTGGTTAACGCATTTGAGATGCGCTTCGTACCACAGGTTCGGCATTTGATGACCGAGATGCATATCATTCGACAGCAGCGGCTTGCCCGTGACCGTGTGCGCTCCAGACACGACCCAGTCGTTCGATCCATTCACCGCTTCCGGAGCGTGCTGCGCCCAGATTTCCGCGGCGGCACCTCGCTCCTGTGTCACTGATGTGTCAGGTCCGTCATCGTCGTCGTCATCATCCGAATCGCCTTGATTCTCCTGATCGTTATCTCTGAGGTCTGCCCGCATCACGGTGGGCGGGCGATCGTGCCAGGAGCGGTTGACGTATAGGTCGGCGGCCAACTCCGGCCCTAGCTTGGCCAGAATCTTCTCGTGGGCGAGCGTGTCCTCAAAGCTGTAGTAGTTGAGATCCTTCACCATCTGGTTTGCGATGACGATGGAATCCTCTGCCTGCCAAGGCTTTGGCCGATACTTCAGAATGCGGAACTCAATCGGAAGACTACCTGCGTGGCTCTCGATGAAAGCGTTCACTCCACGCGCGTAGGCGTCAAAGTAAACGAGGTCCCTGGCACTTGCCGCCTGCAGCGATTTCCTTGCCGCCGCCCGCAACCCCAGGATGCGCTGCTCGCGGTCGACCTTGAGCGTGTCCTCGCCCAGAATCTCAGATAATTCTCCGGCAGCGAACCGCCGCATGATGTCCATCTGCCAGAGCCGGTCTTGCGCCGTGATGTAGCCTTGTGCCAGGAACAGATCTTCCAGAGTCGCGGCCTCGATGGCAGGCACGCCGTGGCTATCCCGCGTTACCTTCACCGGCGCCGAAAGACCTTTCACTGTGAGGTTCCCGTCAAGCTGCGGCAGGGCAGAGCGCGCAACGAAATAAGCAAAAGCGACTACGGCCGCAACCAGCATGGCGAGGACTAGGAGCAACCACAGGAGAATGCGCACTCCGGTGGAACGCCGGGAAGCCGGAACGCTGGTCACGGTAAGAGTGCTCATGGGCAAGGTTGATTTTAGCAGCCGTTTTGAAAGGGCGCGGCTTCCGGACTCACCGTCGAGTCTGCCGAAATCAACTGAAAATGAATTTCATTTTCAAGATGCCCCAATGCTATCCTGAGCGTTCATGTTGCAGAAGCGCATCGATGACCAGCCCTCCATCTCGCGCGAGATGGTGCGCGAGGCACAGGACATGCTTCACCGCCATCTCAAACGGGTCGGCCTGAAGCAAACCGGCCAGCGCGACACGATCTTGCGCACGTTTCTGGAAACTCGCGACCACCTCTCCACCGACGAGTTGCACCGTCTGGTGCAAAAGAAAGACGCTGGCATCGGCTACACCACCGTCTACCGCACTCTCAAATTGCTGGCTGAGTGCGGATTGGCCAGCGAAGTCGCGTTCCACGACGGCATCGCCCGTTACGAGCACCAATACAACCGGCGCAGCCATCACCACATGGTTTGCACCGAGTGCGGCAGTTCTGTGGAGTTCTTCTCGCACGAGGTGGATCAGTTGGAGCAGGAAATCGGGCGCAGACACCACTACGCCACAACCCGCCACACCTTCCAGATTTACGGTGTCTGTGAAGATTGCCGCAAGAAGACGGCGCGCCCCGCCTGAAGGAATTCATGTCGATCTCGTGTCTCCATTGTGCTGCTGAGATGCCCGATGCTGCCGCTTACTGCCCAGGCTGCGGCCGCGCCATGCAACCAGTCGAGCGTGCCCAGGGCATGGTGGGTATACTTCCGGAAACGCTGGCTGGCGCCCTGGCTTACTTCTTTCTGCCGGCGATTGCGTTCCTTCTCATCGAGCCTTACAAAAAGAACCGCTTCGTCCGCTTCCATTCTTTTCAGTGTCTGGGCTTTTTTCTGGTCGGCGTGGTCGTTGTAGCGACGCTCAGAGTTCTGGGATTCTTCCTGTTCTTCGTCCCCGTGATTGGCCACGCGCTGGTCTGGCTGGTCTCCATGGTGGTCGCCCTCGCCTTTTTCATGGTCTGGGTCGTGCTCATTGTGAAAGCGCTGCAAGGCGAGATGTTCAAGCTCCCGCTAGTGGGCGAGTTTGCAGAACAGCAAACTCCTGCGGGCTAAGAATCGCGTGGCAGAAGTCGTGCCCTTGACTTTCTTCCGGTAAGCTGTCATTCCTATTAGCTTTTACCCCGTCCGCCGAAATGCTCGGGATGCAGGCCTCGCGGGCCGGGAATTCTTGTACAACTGGGGATATGGATTGAAAGTCAGAGTCTTCTATCACGACAAGTGTTTCGACGGAGCCTGCTCCGCCGCGCTGTTCTCCCGGTTTTATCGCGAGCGGATTCGCGAAGACGCTGACTTCGTCTTCTCCGGCCTGCTGCATCGCGCCGGAGCGCTCTTTAACGAATCCCATTTCGACGGCGACGAAAATGCCATCGTCGACTTCAAGTATTCCAGTTCGCCCAAAATTACATGGTGGTTCGACCATCACGAAAGCGCGTTTCTCTCCCCGGCGGACGCCGCCCACTTTGAGCGCGACGAGAGCAACCGCAAGTTCTACGATCCGGATTTCAAATCCTGCACCAGCTTTATTGCCATGATCGCGCAGCAGCGCTTTGGATTCGACCCCGCTCCCGTAGCCGATCTCGTGCACTGGGCCGACATCATCGACGGCGCTCTTTATCCCGACGCCAAGACGGCGGTCGAGATGCAAGCTCCTGCCATGAAGCTGACCATGGTCATCGAGTCTGCGCCCGATCAGTTCGTCCCGAACTTGATTCCGCTTCTCGCGACCAAATCCCTTGCCGCCATTCTGCAGGAACCCTTCGTCGCTCCGCTCCTGCCTCCGCTACTCCGCCGGCACGAGATCTCGATCGAGATCATGAAGCAACGGACCGAATGCATCGACGGGACAATTTTCTTCGACGTCACCGATCAGGATCTCGAGGGCTATAACAAGTTCGTTCCCTACTATCTGCATCCCGAATCGATCTATAGCGTGGGACTCAGCAAAAGCAGCTTCCGCGTGAAGGTTTCGGTCGGATCGAACCCGTGGGCTCCCAAAGAACCGGTTGTGAATCTGGCCAAGATCTGTGAGCGCTACGGAGGAGGCGGCCACGCTCGCGTGGGCGCCATCTCCTTCAACCCGGACCAGCACGCTGCCGCAATCCAGGCTTCCCAAGAGATCGTGAACGAGCTTCGCGCCGCCGTTCGCAGTGGAAGAAGCTGAAAAGTGTGCTGCATCGAAAAGAACGGTGTGGGTAGTCGTGGTACCCTGAAGTTGCGCGCGCCGCATGCTATCGTCGGGAACGAAAATCGACTTGCAACGCGCAGAGAGAAATCTGCTGCGCGCGGTGGCTTCCTTCGAATTCGCCAAGGGCGTCTTCGTCCTGTTGATCGGGCTGAGCGCCATCCTGCTCGTACATAGAGACGCCTGGGTAATCGCTGAGCAGCTGCTAGCGCTGTTGCACGTCAGCACCGACCGGCGATGGGCGCTGGATTTCCTCGATTTTGCCGACCGGCTCACCGAAGCCCGTTTGTGGGCAGCAGCGCAATTGGCATTCGCCTATTCTCTCTTGCGCTTTGCCGAAGCCTATGGCCTGTGGAGGCAGCGCACCTGGGCCGAGTGGCTCGCCTTTATCTCCGGGACTCTGTTTCTGCCGATCGAGATCCACGGGCTCATGCGGGGCATTACAGTCCTACGCTCAAGTGTGTTTGTGGCCAACCTTGGGATTGTCTTTTACATGTTCTTTTTGCTGCGAGCGGGACGCCAGCGCCGGAAGGCGCGTCAATCGATTGCGGCTGAAAGCCTTGACCAGAGCGGCAAGTAGGGTCTAACGACTCTGGCCGCGGATGCCTCACTTGCTTCATAATTATCGCTGCTGCTACGCCGGGGAGGCTCCCATGCGCATCTCTTTCCACTTTGTACTTGTTTCGACGCTACTCGTACTTTCGGGCGATGGAATCGTCTTTAGCCAGGATACGAACTTTGCCACAGGTCCGCAGTATCTGATGAATTATGGATCTCCCCTGCTCGCGCGTTCCATCTCGACGCCGTCATTGTCCCTGGGGGGGCCGACCATTGAGGTTGGCGCCAGCGATGCCACTGGCGCCCTGAGCGCCGGCGCTAGCGTTCAGAATGTTCTGCCGCCAAGTGCAGACGCCCTGCCTGAGATAGATTTGTTTCCGATCTACTACGGCGCACCTCCCGTCGCCGAGAACGGCGAGATCAGTTTTTCCTACCCTGCGGAACCATCTTCGCCGCCAGCTGAAATTCCGGCCAGCATCTCGGACAGCGGAGTTGGTCAAATGACTACCGCTCAAGCTCTGAGCGACCGTGGTTATGGACTTACCGTGGCTGAAGCAGCTACGGAAGCCAAGGAGCGAATCCGGCACGCCAACCACATCTACACCAACGCCGACGCCGCTCGACTCCACGGTGGGAACTAGCGAACGTCCGGACCAAACTCGATGCTACGGCTTGTCAGGGCTGACGGGATCGTCGCCGCGGCATAATGCCCAGCAAGTGACTCCGATGATCACGGCACTTCCTACTCCAATGACCCAAGGGTCGCCCAAGATAGGTCGGTTGGCGTCTTTGGGCGCCTTGGGTGCTTCCCCGCAGCGATCCTCGTGAGTTGCCTGCCCGCCTTGATACACAGTCACATCTGCCAACTCAACATGCTTTGACCGCCAGGTAGCCGGACCGCTGTAGTGAATCTTGACATCGTTCTGGTGCGCCAATACCAACACGGTTCCGTCCACGTCCGTAACGTCGTAGCGGGCCCACTCTTGCGCTGGGGGGCTCACGGTCACACAATTTACCCGTACCCTCATTCCTCGAAAGGTGTTCACTTGCAGGGTGCCATGTTCGAGGACGAGTTCGTCTCCCTCAAATTGCACGATCGTCTCTCGTTCAACCGTGACAGTAGATCCATCGGCGTCGATTCTCGCTTTATTTTCTTTCTGAGTCCGTACCAGATCGTGCATGAAAATTGCTAAGGATGTGGGCGCGAGATCTCCATTCACCCAGGCTCCTCCGTCATTGTGGAGCATTGCCCGAGGCGAGTCCTGAGCGATCAGCGACGTCGGCAACACGAGCACCATCACGCCGCAAACGAGTTTGCGCCATTCCAGCAAAGCGAACTCCCGCCTTCTCCGCACTAACTGCTTTCGTCAGAATAACTTGCAGGATGGTTGGCGGCTATTGCCTTGCCTGATGCTGGGAAGATGGGTCGGAAGGGTGAGGCTTAGGACCTGGAGGAACGTCTACCACGCGCGCAAAGTCGATGAAGCCGTGCTGCACGTCTGTGCGAATGAGTTTAACCGGGAATCTGTCTCCCACGTCGACGCCTTGCTGCCCTTGCGCTAGCAACCCGTCAACCCGCGGCTGCAGCACGCGGACAAATGTTCCTTTGGGAGTTACGCCGGTGACGACGGCGTCGAAGATGGCGCCGATGCGATGCTGCAATGCGACCGCGGCCAGCCGCTTGGCCATTTCCCGCTCGACTTTGCGCGCCGCGTCCCCTTTTTGAGTGCAGTTGGCAGCGATCGCGGTAAGTTCGTTATCCGAGTAAGGATTCGGTTGCCCAGCCAGCATCGCCTTGATCAATCTCTGCGTAACAATGTCAGGGAAACGGCGATTGGGAGCGGTCGAGTGCGTGTAATCCTGCACTGCCAGGCCGAAATGCCCGGCTGCAGTCTCGCCTGGCCGTTCCAGAACATATTCTCCCGGCCCGATTAGCTTGATCACGGCCAGCGAAAGATCGGCAAAATGATCGGGATCCGCTTCCTTGCGCTTGACCAGAAACTCGTTGAGCGCTTTGGAATCGGGATCGGCTGGAAGTTTCACGGAGTAGGTTGCCGCCAGTTGCACGATGCGATCCCAGCGCTCCGGCGTCTTTACGATTCGGCGCAGCGACGAAACTTTCTCTAGCATTCGCGCCGCCACTCCATTCGCCGCGATCATGAAGTCTTCGATCAGCTCAGTGGCGTGGTTTCTTTGCTCGTTGACGACGTCGATCACTTCCGTATCGAGCACCAAGGGATGCAGTTCGTCGGTCTGGAGATCGAGCGCTCCATTTTCATAGCGCCGAGTGCGCAACTTCTGCGCCACTTCACCCTGCAACCGCAGCTGCGCCTGCAGATCAGCGGAAGCTGCCACTTTCGGCGGCGCCGCTGCCTTGTTTTCCAGCCAGGCTCCGACAGAATTGTATTGCAGTTGCGCCTGGTTGCGAACTACAGCGCGATAGACCTCACTGGATGTCACACGGCCCTCGCCGTCCACCACAAACTCGACGACCACGCTCAGCCGGTCCTGGTTTTCCAGCAGGGAAGTCTTGCCGGTGGAAAGTTCCTCCGGCAACATTGGGAAATTTCGGATTCCGGCATACACCGTCGTCGTTTCCCGGGCGGCATGCTGGTCGATTGCGCTTAGCTTGGGGATAAAGGCATCCAGGTCAGCGACGCCGACCAGAACCTTTACATCGCCGTTCGATAATCGCTGTGCAACCTCGATCTGGTCCAGATCTCGCGACGTGTCGTTGTCAATCGACGACCAGAGCTTACTCCGCAGATCGCGCACGCTGCTTCCCGGAGCGATCGCCGGAGGATGAGCCCGCAAGTCTGCCAACTGTTGTTGTACTGCCGGGGGGAAATCGGGGTTGAAGCCGTGTTGCAGCACCACCTCTTTCGCAATGGCCTGCAAGTCGATGTGAGCCGAGTTGGTATTAGGCATGAAAGCTTGTCAGGATCAAGAGAATCAATGAGAATGTTTCACCACAGCGGCAGAGACACAGGGAAGATCTGTTGTGTTGTTCCGTGTTCCGCTTTTGTTTTCTCCGTGTCTCTGTGGTGAAGACCTTCCGGCGCCGGACTACTCAGTAACCACCGCCTTCACCAGGTTTCGGGGATGGTCCACGTTGTATCCCTTTTTCGTCGCCACATAATAGGCAAACAGCTGCAGGGGAATCACCTCGATGATGGGCAGCAGCAATTCAGGCGCTGGCGGAACAAAAAACACATCGTCAGCGACTTCACCTACATCCGGATCGCCCTCGGTCGCGACCGCCACCACCCGCCCCCGCCGTGACTTGACTTCCTTCATCACGTCGAGAGTTCGCTGGTAGCGCAGCACCGAATCCGGGTCATGTTTATCGTAAGTTGCTAGCACCACAACCGGAAGATGTTCGTCGACTAGCGCATTCGGCCCGTGCTTCAGTTCTCCCGCCGGGTAGCCTTCCGCATGCGCATAAGAAGTTTCCTTGAGCTTGAGCGCTCCTTCACGCGCAATGGCGTAATGTACGCCCCGACCGAGATACAGAAACTTTTCCGCCTGAAAGTGTTTTTGCCCGAACCGTTCTGCCAGGTCGTCCCATTCCCTTAGATTTTTCTCAATCTCATTCGGCAGCCGCTGCAGACGCTGAAGGTAGGAACGCGTGACCTCGGTCGTCATCCGCCCGCGTTTTCGCGCCAGGAACAATGCCATCAAATAGAGAACCGTGAGCTGTGTGGTGAAACTCTTGGTCGCGGGCACGGCCAGCTCCGGACCCGCTCCCGTAATCAACGCCGCACTGGCCTCGCGCGGAATCGTGGCATCAGCCACGTTCGAAACCGCGATAGTCTTCACGCCTCGGGTCAGGGCCTCGCGTTGCGCAGCAATCGTGTCGGCAGTTTCCCCCGATTGCGTAACCACCATCACGATCGGATCCACCGCGGCGTGCGTCGAGCGGTAGCAATACTCGCTGGCGTATTCCACGTCCACGGCAACGCCGGAAAGATCCTCGATCATAATTTCGCCAGCCAGTCCGGCATGGCGGCTCGATCCGCTGGCGGCGATGATCAGCTTCTCGAAAGTCAGCAGCGCACTCTCGATCGCGTGCAGTTCGCCCGGGAAAAGAATGTCGTCCTTCAGATGCAGGTCGATGGTTTTCGCGATGGCCTGCGGTTGTTGATAAATTTCCCGGAGCATCGCATGGGGAAACCTGTCAGTCGCGGCGTTGGAGTTGGCGTTGTTTGGACTCATGATCGACTTCGGCGAGGGTAAATCATTTGCCGCGCCGGGGGCAAACCGGTGCTCGAAGGCCTGGGAGCATCTAAAGCCCTTTCCGCGCTCCACATTCCAAACAACTTTTTACCTGGGCATGTGCTACTAAAGTACGGTGCTCACGTCTGAGGAACGGGATCGAGCTAGACTCCGGGTTCCGAATTGGCGGGTTCGGAATGAGTGTTAGTACGGATCTTCTGGCCGAAGTCTTTGGCCGATCATGGTTCGCTGGTCATGATTCGGTAGTTATGCTTCGACGTTTCGCGCGACCGTGGCGCTGGACAATTTCCAGGCAAACATGGCGGTCCAAAGGAAAACACTATGAAAACTCACCCTGTTCGTTTTCTGGTATTCGGTCTTTTGCTGCTGGTCATCCCGGCAGTTTTTTCTTCTACATCTACCGCGCAGATCGGAATCGGCATCTCCGTCCGCATCGGTCCGCCCGCCCTGCCGGTTTACGAGCAGCCTATCTGCCCCGCGCCCGGCTATCTGTGGACGCCTGGCTACTGGGCATGGAGCGATGATGCCGGCTACTACTGGGTGCCCGGCACCTGGGTGGTCGCTCCCGTGGGCATGCTTTGGACCCCTGGCTACTGGGGATGGAACGACGGTGTCTACGCCTGGAACGCCGGATACTGGGGCCCGCACATCGGTTTCTACGGCGGCATTAAT
>DATHOK010000064.1:0-9450 GCA_035484995.1 Verrucomicrobiia bacterium
TCTGCTGTTCCGCGGTCTTCTGGTAGATCACTTGCAGATTCGTGGTCTTGCCGCCCAACCCGGCGCCGTAGTACACGATCTTGCAATTGATTTCGCGGGCTGCGAAGTTGATGAAACTCAAGGCTTTCCTCAAAAGCGCGGGGCCGCACACCTTCCGCGCGCAAAAATATCCCTATGGGGGCTTCGGGCTTTTATATCACACGCGGTCGGTCCCACGCAGGTTACTCAGGTGACCCCCTCTTGCACAACGGTGGTGGGCGGGGAATCGTTGATTGCTGAGAAGCCCATGAGTTCTCAGCCTTCCAATCAGCAATCAACAATCGCCATGCTCAGCGCGCCGTTGGTGCGGGCTGCGCCGGTGTGGGCGGCGGGGCTGGTGCGGGATAGTAGCCATCCCTGGCAAACACTTTTAGACCCGGTCGATCGACGATTACCTCGATGCTGCGGTAGGGGTTCGGGGTCGGCACTTTTGGTCGTACCGGGCTATAGCCGAGCGTGTACTGGCTGCGCGCCTCGCTCATGACCGCGGCGTACATATTCTCAATCGAACTCTGGGTGAGCTCGCGGTATTCCGACCCGCCCGTGGCCGAGGCGTACCTCGGCAGAATGTCGCCATAACCCTGAAGCGGCACGTGCAGCCGCTCAATCTTGTCGTAGACCGGAAGGGCCGAGCTTCCAATCGACACGGCCTCAACCTGGATTTCATTTGACAAGAGCACCCGGAGCACATCGCGGTAGCTGGACCGGCTGCCAATTTCGCGGCCGTCGCTGATCACGAAAATAATTTTCCGGCGCGTGCGGTCGCGTTTGCGCAGGTCGAGCGCCGCCTGCAGAATGGCATCATTCAGCACGTGCGACTCTCGCGGCGGCGTATTTACGTTCTCCGTCCCTGATCCCACCGGAACTCCGTTGATAATCGGCCCGTTCGCCAGCGGACCGTTCAGTACCGGCACTCCGTTGTTGGCTCCACGTTCCGTCTTAATCTGATTCAGGATTGCGCCTAACTTGCGGGTTACTCCGCCGAAGTCGCTGACCTGGCTCACTGTGCTGCTATAGGTGTAAAGCGCTACTTCATCGTAGGGAGCGAATGCCCCCACCAGCGCCGAGAAAGTCTGTTGTACCTTCTGCAGCTCCGCATCCGGCATACCCGTGTCGAGCACGATGGCTACGGAAAGCGCGAACGGATCGGCGGTGAAAAATTTCAGCTTTTGCACCGTCCCGTTTTCCTTCACGGTGAAGTCGGTCGAGAGCAGACCATCCACAAGGCGCCCGCTGCGGTCCTTTACCCGAACCGGAATTTGCACGAAGGTTGGAGTCACCACTAGGGTGTAAAGCTGATCCTGCGCGCTCGGCCCGGGCTTCGCCGAACTGCCCGGCGGCACAGTCTTTACCGGCGGCATGGGCGGAGGCGCAGAGGTCGCATCACCGGGCGCGGCGCCCGGCGCGGCACCCGGTTCAGAGGCTGCCGGCTTTTCGATCGGCCGGTTCGTCCACGGATCCCTTTCGACCGGTTTTTTTTCCTCCGGCTTGGGAATCGGCGGGGGCGCCGGCGTTTCCGAAGGTGGCTGTACGGTCGGCGCATCGGGAATGTCGTTATTCTGAGGTTGGCTCTGAGGCTGGTCCTGAGATTGATTCTGCGCCGGCTGAGTCTGCGGCGCCTGACCCTGCCCGCTCTGAGTCTGGCTTGGGGACGACTGCGCCCGCATCGCAGAAACGCTTAGGCATAGCCATGCCGCAACCCATCCGAAGGTCAGCGCTGCCATCCGCCATTTCATGATGCTCTGCCGTTGCTCGGTACCCGCGGTTTCTGTGTTCACAAACACCATCCGTTCTTTCCCTGGCGTTGGGGCCTGGCCTGCGGCACCCTCGGCTACTGCGCTCAGCTACTGCCACTAAAATAACGCTGGTTTCTGTGGGATGCCCTTACCTGCCCATTTGGTGCATCTAACTCCAAGGGTTAGACTAACAAAAACCCCTTGAGGGATTCCTAGCATGGCAAAATTATCCGCTTATCGAAGATTCTCGCCGCCCCGAGCCGCTGCTTCTATTCTATTCTTGGTGGCAGCCCTGTCGGCCGCTGCCCCGCCTGCCGTGGCCCAGAGCCCCGCGTCTTCCCCAGCTGCCGCCCCCCAGTCCGGCGCCCAAGCGCCCTCCCAGAGGCCAGCCGACGAGCAAACGCCCGAGGATCAGGGGCCGGCGGGAACGGTAAAAGTGAACGTCAACGTGGTTGGACTTTTCTTCAATGTCAAAGACAAGCACGGCGCGCTTATTCCGAACCTGACCAAGACTGATTTTGACGTTCTCGAAGACGGCAAACCCCAGACCATCAAGTATTTCGCGGCAGAATCGAACTTGCCGCTGACCCTCGGCATTCTTATTGACTCCTCTGGTAGCCAACGCAACGTCCTCGACATGGAGAAAGAAGTCGGCGGAGCATTCCTCCGCCAGATTCTTACGGACAAAGACGAAGCCTATGTGATCGACTTTAATGTCGACGCCTCACTGGTGCAGGATTACACCCGCGACGTTCACCGCCTGCAAGCCGCTCTCAACAAAGTCAGGATCAACACCGGCTTCACCACCGGACCAATCCCGGGCGCAGGAGGTGGTCCCGTGCCTACGGCACCCGGATCCCAGAAGGGTACCGTGCTCTACGATGCCGTGTATCTCTCGGCGCACGACATGTTGTCCAAAGAAGTCGGACGCAAGGCCATGATCCTGCTGACTGACGGCGAGGACGAAGGCAGCGAGTACAAAATTAAAGACGCTATCGAAGCCGCTGAGAGAGCCGACGCCATTGTGTACGTCCTGCTCTGCGCCGATCGCGGCTTCTATGGAACGTTTCAGGTCGGCTACACCGGCGAGGGCGAAATGCGAAAACTCACCGAGGCTACGGGAGGCCGCGTCATTAATGTGGGCAACAAATTCGACAAGCTGAAAGAGGCGTTCGACCAGATTGCCGCCGAACTGCGCAGCCAGTACAACCTCGGCTATACCTCAACAAACACGGTGCTCGACGGCAGCTACCGCAAGCTGGAAGTGAAGTCGAAACAGAACTACAAAGTGCAATGCCGCGCCGGCTACTACGCCACTGCGCGGGAACCGTTGCCGCAGTAGCGCAGAACTAATGTGGAGCGGGCGCCCCCGCCCGCTGCCTTTGACTTTGATTTGTCTCTGCTCTTGCCCTCTGAAACTATCTCTAGCCCTCCGGCCAAAAACCATTTAGCCTGTATCACGCTGAATGAACCGGAGGTTCGTCATGCCGTCTGGAAACGTTTCGCCTTCCCGCCGAACATTTCTGCAACTCTCAGCGGCTGTCTCCGCTGCCGCGGCCTTCAATGTCGTCACCGAGCCCATGCTCGCCGCCGCGGCCCGTCACGCGCCGTTTTCCGCGGAGGGGGTGATGATCGACTCCAACGAGAATCCGCTCGGTCCCAGCCAACCCGCGCGCGACGCCATTTCCTCCATCATCCCTCTCGGCGGACGCTATCTCGACAATCTCACCGACGAACTCATCCACACCTTTGCGCAGCAGGAAGGCCTGAACCCGGAGTGCGTCCACGTTTTTGCCGGCTCTACTCCGCCGCTTCATTTCGGGGTCATTGCGTTCACCTCGTCGCAGAGAAGCTTCGTAGGCGCCAATCCTGGCTATGAAGCCGGCCCGCGCGTGGCCGCTGCGAACGGGGCTCGCGTCGTCAACGTTCCGCTCACCAAAACGTACGCTCACGATGTCAAGGCCATGATTGCCGCCGCGCCCGACGCCGGACTGTTCTACATCTGCAATCCCAATAATCCTACCGGCACGCTCACACCGCACTCCGACCTCGAGTACCTTGTCGAAAACAAACCTAAAGGTTCCATCGTGATGGTTGACGAAGCCTACATCCATCTTTGCGATGCTCCTTCTATGCTCGATTTCGTGAAGGCAGGCAAGGATGTGGTTGTGCTTCGCACTTTTTCGAAAGCCTATGGCATGGCCGGCCTACGCTGCGGATTCGCAATTGGCCGCCCTGACCTGCTGGAAAAAATCCGGGACCACTCGGGCTGGAATTTCATGCCCGTCACCGCGCTGGTCGCAGCTTCGGCGAGCCTCAAAGATCCGAGCCTCGTCCCCGAACGCAGGCGCATCAACGCCAGCGTTCGCCAGGAAACTTTCGAGTGGCTCGGACGCAATGGTTACTCCTACATTCCCTCGGTGTCGAACTGCTTCCTGCTCGACACTAAACGCCCGGCCAAGCAGGTGATCGACGCCATGGCCCAGCAGCATGTTTTCATCGGACGCATCTGGCCCATCATGCCCACCTGCACCCGCATCACCGTCGGTACCCATGACGAGATGGAGAGATTCCGGACCGCGCTGCAGAAAGCGATGAGTGGCGCCACGGCATTCTCGCAGCGACCCGCGACGCCAAGCGGGAATCCGCGTCGGCAGACATCGCTGCTGTCGTGATGCAGCTAAAGATCATTAATTTCCTTTAACCTTCTCCACTCCAGACTCTCAACTGCGAAGAACGGTCTGTATTGACCAGCTATCCCTGCGCCAGAACCAGATACTGGAAACATACCTTTCGCACGCCAAACAGAAATTCTGGAGGACAACAAAATGCGGCAATTCAAGAGCGCGGCCCCCTGGGCCCACAGGCTCGTAATGCGCAGTCTGTTTCTGGCCGGTACAACAACCTTGCTCGTGCCCGTGGCCTTCATGCCAGCGGCCGCGCAGGTCACCGTGGGGGTAGGCGTAGGCGTAAATCCGCCGGTCTGTTCCTACGGTTACTACAACTATGCGCCGTATGGCTGCGCGCCGAGCGGCTTTTACGGGCCGGGATATTTCTATAACGGCATCTTCCTGGGCGTGGGCCCGTGGGCGCACTGGGGCTACGGCCATGGCTGGGGCGAACATCGCTTCAGCGGAGGCCACGGAGGCAGGTACAACGGAGCTCGCTACGTGGGTGCGCGAGGAAACGCCGGGCGCGGATATGCAGCGAATCGACGCGGTCCGGCGCCAGCCCGTGCCAACCACTATAACGGGGCTCACGCACCGGCTGGGCATGGTGGAGCGGCTCGCAGTGCGCCTCACGCCGCAGCGGCGCATGGTGGCGGCGAACATGGTGGCGAACATCGCCAGCCGTAGCTTTTGAATTTGCAACGCATGAAACCATCAGCGGCGGAGCTCAACAGCCCCGCCGCTTTTGCATTGCCGCGCCGCAGGGCACTTCAGACCCGCTATTGGCCGAGGGAGCCGTTCCGGTGAACCCGGCCACCTTGAAAGAAGCGATGACGCACCAGGCTGTGGCCGAGCAGAAAAAGGATGACGGCCAGGAAAACTACAAAAAGGAATTCTCTAGCTCCGAACGAGGGCGGCTTTTGTTCTTCAGGGCGGTTCGGACTTGATGGACTGGCCATAAAATCCAATTTTAGCACCGCCAGCTACTTCAACTGAGTCCCTCTACTCCACTGCCTCTCCCCACTCCACCGTCCGCCGCTCACGGCTGCTCTTGTGCGCCAGCATCACTGCGCGCATGGTGCGCAACGCCTGCTCCGGCGTCACGTCGAGCGTGGCTTTCTTCTCGATCGCGTCGCGCACGTTTGCATAAAATCCGCGATAATCTCCGCGCTCGGTTTTTACTTTCACGCTGGGCTCGCCCACCAGGCTGAGTGTGCCCCACAATTCTTCCGCTTCCACTCCCCAATCCGCGCCCCAATCCAATCCATCCGGACAATTTTCGGCGCGCAGCCGTGCCTCCTGCGGATCCATTCCGTACTTCACAAACGATCCCTTCGTCCCATGAATCAGAAAATGCGGGCCCGGGGCATACGCGATGATGCGCGCCCGCCCCATCGCTCGCAGCCCGGATCCTGAATTTGTATATTCCATGCAGACATCGAACGCATCATCCACCTGCGACGTTTCCCGCTGGCAGAACGCCGACGCCGTGATCGCCCGCGGCTCGCCAAACAACACCAGCGCCTGGTCGATCACATGCGGACCCAGATCGAACAACACTCCCGCCCCGGGCTGGTCAGCGCGTTCCCGCCAGGCATTCGCCTTCGGCTCCAGCCGAAACCGGTCGAAGCGGCACTCGTACTCGACGACCGTTCCCAGCTTGCCCGACGCCACAATCTTCTTTACCGTCCCGAAATCCCCATCCCACCGCCGGTCTTGATACACCGTGATCAACCGTCCGCGCTCGGCCGCCAGCCGCACCAGTTTCTCGGATTCTGCGAGCGTCGGCGCGAACGGCTTATCAACTACCACATCCCGTCCCGCCAGCAGACAGGCCCGCGCGTACTCAAAGTGCGAATCATTCGGAGTCGCGACCACGCACAGCTGGATTTCTTTATCCGCCAGCAACTCATCGAGCGTCCGCGCCACCCGCACTTCAGGATATTTTTCCCGCGCCCGCTTCCCGCGGCGTTCGAGGATGCAAGCCAGTTCCATCCCCGGCACACCTCGGATCACCGGCGCATGAAACGCCTGCCCCGCCAAGCCAAACCCAATCAATCCGACACGCACCATGCCAGCTCCCTTAGTTCCTTCTGCGGTCTACTACTCAGCAGTGAGCCACTTACAGCTTTTTGCCGATACGCTACCGCTCTTCTCCGGACTTATAAATGAAAGGTATTCTTCGTGCCGCGCTCTGAGTTCAGAAGACGGAGGCAGAAAATGAACGTCGACCCTTTCCGCAAGATTTCCCTGGCGCTGGTTATTCTGTGGGCCTGCTGCTTTCTGCTGTTTCACGTAGCCAGCGTTTTGATTCACATGCTGCTTGTGGTGGCCGTCCTTTTCTATGTCGGGTACCTGGTGCGGGACGCGAGCACCACCTGACTCTGTGCTAACCGGCGACTGTGCATCGATCACTCTTTGCGGTCTTTCATTCGCCGCACAAACTTCAACCCTGACCACACTTCGGTCACCGCGCACACCTTCACATCGACCAACCCCGCATCGAGTCCGATTCCCCGCACCAGATTCTCATCCACCTCTGAAGCCACGCCTGAACTCTTCTTCGGCCAGCTGACCCACAACATCCCCGCAGGCGCCAGCAGCTTTGCTAACCGCGAGAATTCCCTCGTCAATTCGGAGCGAGATTTGGTAAACAGCATCGCGAAGTCGAGAATGCCGCCCGGCTTCGTTTTCATTTCGCACTCCGCCAGCGCCTCGCGCAATTCAGCGCGCACCTCAGCCGGAGCGTTCGCCAAGTGCACGCGAAACCCAGCTTTGATTCCTAATTTCTTTGGAAGTGGTGTCCCGGAGTATCCCGGCATTCTTGTGGCTCGTGCGAAAGAAGTATCCGATACGTCTCAAGCTAGGAGCTAGACACTGATTTACTGCACCGGCGCGTACCACCCTCGCCGCGATCGCACCCGGAGATTCTTCCGGTCGACAGCTACGATCTCGATGGTGCGAAAATGGCCGTCTGCCTTGAAGTCCGCGGGTTTATACGACACATCATATTGGCTGCGCAATTCATCCTGAATTTCGGCAAAGTCGTTGGCCACATCGCGGATCTGGAAGGGGAAAAATGCCTTGCCGCCCGTCGCATCGGCAATCCGCTCCAGCACTTTGTCGCCCGCGCCCTTGGTGCCGCTCACGTTGGTACTGATCGTGTATACGATGGCCTCCGCCCGTTGCGCCATCTCAATCGCTTCCTCGCGCGTCACGTGACTTTGGTTGTCTTCGCCATCGCTCAACAGAATGATCGCGCGCCGGGCTGGTCCGGACGACGGTTGCTTCAGCAGTTTGTCGCGGCACGCGTAGAACAGCGCATCGTACATCGCCGTTCCGCCTCCCGGCCGCAATGCGCGTACTCCCCGGTCCAACTTCTCCGTGTCATCGGTGAAATCCTGCGTCACTTCCGGCGTCACGTCGAATCCCACGACCATGGCCTGGTCATAGCCGCGACGCACGGTCTGGTTGAGAAACTCGATCGCCGATTCCTGTTCGAACTTGAAGCGGTCGCGCACCGAGTTGCTGGCATCAATCAGCAAACCCACCTGCAACGGAAGTTTCGTCTCTGCGTGGAAGCTTCGAATCTCGGTTGCCGGCTTGCTGTCGTCTACAAAGTGGAAGTCCGACTGCTTCAGATCGGTCACGCGCTTTCCGTGCCTGTCAGTGACCGTGAACACCACATTCACTTCGTTGGTGCCCACGCGGATACGGGGGATTTCTCCATTGTCTGCGCTCTCCGGAGTTTGCCCACCGGCTTGCGGGGCCACAGGCGCCGAGGATTGCATTGTGGACGGCTGCGCGGGCTGAGCTGAAGGCTCAGACGCCGTCTCTGTCGCCTGCGGCGCGGTCTGCGCCACGCCGACCTGGCACACGCTCGCGGCTAGCGACAAAACCATTACCCACCGCATGGCTAAACTTCTCCAAGTCTCTATCGTGGCAGTGCCCCTCATTCAGCTGTCATTATATCCGCACAGGCTTTGGAAAGCAGTGCCCCCAGCCTCTAGTGCGCAACTCTAGTCCTCCACCTTCTTTAGGAACTCCCGTAACTCCTCCGGCAACTCACTCTTCAGCGCGATCACAACCCCGGTCCGGGGATGCTTAAACTCCAACTCCGCTGCGTGCAGAAAATTCCGCGGGAGCCCGATCACAGCATTTTTTCCGCGCGCCTGTTTCGGAGCTCCATACATCGTATCTCCGACCACGGGATGCCCCATCGCCGCCACATGCACGCGAATCTGGTGCGTTCGGCCGGTGTCGATCTTTACATCGAGCAGCGTAAACTTGCCAAACTTCGTATCCAGTCGTCGCACTACGCGATAATGCGTGACCGCTGCGCGCCCACCTTCGAGGCGCGTAGTCATCCGCGTGCGCCGCACCCGGTCGCGGCTGATGCTCTGCGCCAGCGTCCCCTCATCTTTTTTCACCCAGCCATGAACCAGCGCGACATATTTCTTCTTCACTTCTCGCGCCGCAAACTGCGCGCTCAGCTTGCGATGCGCGTCGTCGTTTTTCGCCACTACAATCAATCCGCTGGTTTCTTTATCGAGACGATGGACAATCCCAGGCCGCAATGCCCCACCCACTCCCGACAAACTCCCCAAATGATGCAACAGCGCATTCACCAGCGTGCCGCGATTGCGCGCATCGTCACTCGCCCCAGCGCCGGCGTGAACCATCATCCCCGCAGGCTTGTCGATCACCGCGAGATCATCGTCTTCATAAACAATGTCGAGCGGGATCTCCTCGGCAACAGCCTTGAGCGGAGCCCGCTGCGCCTCACCCAACACGGTGATCCGCTCCCCGCCGCGCAGTTTCAGGGAAGCCTTGGCCGGAGCATCGTTAAGTAATACCTTACCTTCAGCGATCATCTCCTGCACGCGGGCCCTGCTGATGGACTCGAGGCGCGTTGCGAGGAATTGATCGAGGCGCTTTCCGGCGTCTTCAGATGCGATGGAAATAAGAATGGGAAACGGTTCCGGCATTCGCTGGAGGATACTACA
>DATHOK010000065.1:0-17409 GCA_035484995.1 Verrucomicrobiia bacterium
CTCGGCTGTGCCGGTGCGTTTGGCTAGTTCCGCAGGAGTTTGAGGTCCACCCGCGGCGAGCGCCTTGTATAAGCCGAGTTTGTCCCCAACTTGCACCAGCGCGGCATGAAACGTTGCTCCGAAATCGACAACCGCCTTGCCTAACAATTCGTGCAGCTTGTCTTCATTAATGCTCATGACGTGCCCCCTTTGGTTCAACCCGATTCAGTCACGAAATTGGGAGGATTATAAGACGGGATGTCGTTCAGAAGCACGCCAAAAAACAATGCGGCAACCGCTACGGGATCCCTTGTTTCGCGAAGCCTTTTCGGATGACATCGAGCGTATCCTCCGCCAGCCTCAGCCCTGGCAGTTCTTCTCGCGTGAACCATCGGACTTCAGCAGCGTCGCTGGCGGCCACGAGATCCCCCGCAACCCGGCGGCAGAGAAAATCAATCAAAACGTAGTGATATTGAACGCGCTGGTTGGCATCGCGCAGGACGCGGTCGTAGACACCGAGCAGTTCGCCGGGTTCGACGGTGAGTCCGGTTTCTTCGCGGGCCTCGCGGATTGCCGCTTCGCGCACCAGTTCGCCAACTTCGAGCACTCCTCCGGGGATGGACCATTCGGCCTGCAGCGGCGGGTGGGCGCGCTTCACCAGCACGACGCGGGCGTTTTCGATGATGATCGCGCCTACGCCTACCATCGGGGTTTCGGGGAATTCGCGTTGCATACCTTGCCTGGCTGCAAGCATTCTAGCGAAACTCGGGAATCGCGGCGGCGTAATCAGCAGCCGCGCTTTGCTCGACATGGACCCTTCGGCTGTGCTCAGGGCAGGCTCACGGATGCGTCCGTCCCCACATGAGCTCGTTCCCGCGCCTCTGTGGTTAAATATGGGTTCCAAATGGCACTCGAAGAATACAAACGGAAGCGGCGGTTTGAGTCGACGCCGGAGCCTCCTCCGAAAGTTGAGACTAAGGTGGGGCACCGGTTCGTAGTGCAGAAGCATGACGCGACACGGCTCCATTATGACTTTCGGTTGGAGATGGAGGGCGTGCTGAAATCGTGGGCGGTGCCGAAGGGGCCATCGCTCGATCCGGCGGACAAGCGACTGGCTATGCAGGTGGAGGATCATCCGGTTTCGTATTTCGATTTTGAAGGCATCATCCCGGAAGGCAATTACGGCGCGGGCACGGTGATGGTTTGGGATGTGGGCACTTGGCAGCCTCTGTCTCCAGTTGCTGTGGAGGGGAAATATGTGCCGGGGACTGAGGCTGAAGCCGTCGCAATGCTTGCCAAGGGTGACTTGAAGTTCCGTCTCGACGGCAAAAAG
Organism: Verrucomicrobiia bacterium; assembly: GCA_035484995.1. GTDB lineage: Bacteria > Acidobacteriota > Terriglobia > Terriglobales > Acidobacteriaceae > Sulfotelmatobacter. The sequence goes on from DATHOK010000065.1 coordinate 1,313, forward strand.
TTGAAGGGCGACTTCGCGCTGGTGAAGATGAAGGGGCGGCGCCCGGGGAGCAAAGGAAACGAGTGGCTGCTGATCAAGAAGCATGACCAGTATGTTGTCGAGGGCTACGACATTGATGCCTATGACGAATCCGCGCTGAGCGGGCGCAGCCTGGCCCAGATCGCCGGGGACGCAGGATCGGCGGAGTGGAGAAGCCGCCCGGCGGGCGGCGGGAAGCTGAAGGCGGCTTGGCTGGCGGATGCCGTGGCTAAACTCGATAAGAAAAAAGCTGTTCTTAAAACGACGACTAAAAAGACGACGGCAAAAAAAAAACTAAACACAGGGGAACACGGGGTAAATCGGCGTAAGGCTTCGGGGAGTTTAACGAATTCCGCTTCACCTAAGGTTGCGACCTACCCTTTGACCTCTGTGCCCTCTGTACTAAATGCTCTCCCTTCCCCAACGGCGTCATCCGCCGGGACCAAGCGGCCCATGCCCACCACGATTCATCCCATGTTGGCGACTCCCGTGAATGAGCCGTTTGACGGGGCGGAGTGGTTGTTCGAAATTAAATGGGACGGCTACCGCGCCATCGCTTTTATTGCGGACGGCAAGTTGCGGTTGGTTTCGCGGAATCAGAACGAGTTGACAGAGCGCTTTCCCGAGCTGAAGGATTTGCCGAAGTTCGTCCACGCCAAGAGCGCGATTCTTGATGGCGAAGTGGTCGCGCTCGATGACCAGGGCCGGGCTTCATTTACGCTGATGCAGCAGCGCACGGGATTTCGCCCCGGCGGGCGGCGCGGCGCGGCTAAATCCGAAGTCCCCGTGCTGTATTACGCATTCGATCTGCTCTATCTCGACGGTTACGATTTGCGCAAGCTTCCACTGGAGGATCGGAAGAAGAAATTAGCTTCTGTGTTGATCACGGGAGATTCGGTGCGCTATTCCGATCATTACGAGAAGCGGGGGAAAGCGTTGTTCGAAATGGCACGTGCCAAGGGGCTCGAAGGCATCCTGGCCAAGAAGCGCGACAGCATTTACGTGGAGCGGCGCACCACCGAATGGCTGAAGATCAAGATCACGCACCGGCTGGAGGCCGTGATTGGCGGCTACACCGAGCCGGAGGGCAGCCGCGCACATTTCGGGTCGATTGTTCTCGGACTCTACGACAAACAGGGCCGGCTGATTCACGTGGGACAGGCGGGCAGCGGATTCGATCAGGAGTCGCTCGGTGAAGTTTGGAAATTGCTGAAGAAACGCGAGACCAAGAAGAATCCGTTTCACGGCGAAGTCGAGGCCCTGCGGAAAGTCTACTGGGTAAAGCCTGAGCTCGTGGCCGAGATAGAATTTTCTGAATGGACGGGTGGCGCGAGCGCCGGCAGCGGGCCGAAGTTGCGGGCTCCGGTGTTCTTGGGGCTGCGCGATGATAAAGATCCGAAAGACTGCCTGCTGGAACAAGAACTCAAGATCTGACCGCTCATCCCTCGTCACTACCCGCGATCGCTGTCAGCTGAAGTTCGGTGCGATCTCAGTGTGGCCTCAAACAATCTCACGCAAGACAGTAAGACCAATACGTTCTATGGGGTAGACGGGTTAGGTGCGGTGTTTGGCTAGCGAAGGGAGTCCGGAATCGGTGCTAGAATTCAAACTACAGACCTGCCGTCTTCCCAAGATGGGCCAAGTTCGACTGGAAAGGTCGTCATGAGCGCAGGATTTAGGCTTACAGGCTTGCTGCTGACCGGTGTGTTGTTCCTGCCGATTGGGGGGCTCGCTGATACCCCGAAGACGCATCCCGTGCACAAGATCAAGAAGCAGACAACTCCGCCTCCTCCCCCACTTCCCTCGGGGCCGCAAGGGCCTGTACCCCAGGTTCCGCTGGATGCTATTCCGGCGGTAGCGCCCCAGGTCAGCTACCAGGATGGGCAGTTGACCATTGTTGCCCCGAACTCCACGCTGGGCGACATTCTGCGCGGTGTGCGCAAATATACAGCAGCCGATATTGAAATCCCGGCCACAGCCAATGAGCGCGTAGTGACGCGCCTCGGTCCCGGCCCGGCGCGGGAAGTGATGGCCGAACTGCTGAATGGATCGCACTTCAATTACATATTGCTGGGCTCCCCGGGAGATGCCAACGCGCTGGTTCGCGTGGTGCTGGTGCCCAAGTCCGGACCGGACACGCCGGGCGCCGAAGCCGCAGCCAAGAACGACACCCCTGCGGCCGCCAATGCTGTCGATACTGCCGATCCGCTGGAAGACACCGCCGAGGACACTCCGGACCAGGGGCCGGTGGAGGCCGAACAGCCCACGGCCACTCCCGACCAGCCGGGAATAAAGACTCCGCAGCAGTTGTTGCAGGAAATGCAGCAGAGGCAATTACAGATGCAACAGGGACGACCGGGCTCTCCTCAGGCGCCTGGCGCGGCAGTTCCCCAATCCCAACCACCAGACCCGCAATAGCCGGAGCAGGACCGAGCGAAGTAGCAGGTCTTCGGGAGCAGGTCGTCGATCTTGGGTTTTAGGAGACCTGAGAGCTATCACCTAGGATCGGTGTTTAGCTTTGAATCCCCGGCGACGGCTTCCTTCAAGGCTGATTTCCGGTGCGCTCCGAGCGCGATTGCGACGCGAGCTGCTGAGGTCTGTGAAACCGCGCCGCCTCCTCAAAGTCCGAACCGTTCATGGCTTTCTGAAGCAAGTTCCAGTCGCGAGTAATGTCACTTTCCGAGGCCTTGGGCGGAGATCCCTTGCGCAGTTCCGCACGCAATCGGGCCTCTAGAAGTTTCTGCATGATGGGTTGTGGTGCGTCACTGCCCAGAATGTTGCTGTCTGAAACCCCAACACTCACCACTTGCTCTCCCATGGGGATGAGCATGACAGGGCGTCCCTGAGCATCGAACTCCGGTGCGGCATCGTGCAACAGATGTCGCCATTTTTCCAGGCGGGCGCTGGCGCTTTCAGAACCCGGATCAGCCATGACCTGGTTTTCCATGAGATGGTTCAATTCGCTTTGATAGGAGCGGCGATCCTCGACCCCAAGTGGCGGTTCGAGAGCACGCCCGGCATTGAAAACCAGCGCCTGCTGCGACGGATTAAAGCGGCCCGCGCCCGTGCCCACGTAGACGGCCACAACGCAGCCCGCAAAGATAGGGCTCACTACGGCGCTGGGAACAATGTACTTCTTTGATTTGAGAAAAGATTCGACCACGCCATGCACCGGCGTGCTGCGGGCCACGCTGCCCGGAATTTGCGGGATCACGAAGCGCGAGAACTCGAGTTTAGGATGGCGAGCACTGTACTTGATCAGGGTCTTCGCCATCTGCTTGGGGGTGGTGATTCCGACGTCTGCGACGACGCTGCGATGGAGCGCTCTCGGGTAGTAGAAGTTGATCACATCCTTGGCAAAATCTGCGCAGTTCGAGGAAACCGTGCGGAAGTGAGAACGGTTGGGTGACGAATTGTATTTCTCGATAAAGGCCCGATCCTGTGCTGGAGTGGTTTCGATTTCGAACGCGTACATGGTTCGGTCGTAGGCGGAACCCACCAGTTCATACCAGTTGCCTCCAGGAGTTTCTCCGTTGTCCCGGTCCGGCGCGACTGTCTCGAGATGCTTGCGGCGGTATTGGTCACGCAGAAAGGCGACCATCTTCGGATCAACAAACAGCGGAATATCATTCGCTTGCTCGACTGCGTAGAGATAAGGGATCAGCGGGATTGCCACCCAGTCGTATCCACCGACTCCGTCATAGCGGCTGATCACAGTTCCCAGCTCTCCCGCAGCGCAGGGGCGCAGCACCAGTGGAGTCGCAGTGCAAACTCCGGATAAATACACTGCAGCATGTCCGGTGGCCGTGAAGAATCCGAGCTTGCCGTAAGGTTCTTCGAGAAGAAGAGTGGCCGACGCTCTCGCCAAACCGGCAGACCCCGACACCAGCACCAACAAGGTGCACAGAGCGCGCCGAAATCCCTGAAGAGAAGGCATAGCTAGTCCCTTGTAATAACCCCTTCTAGAGAGATTAGTTGCCCAAAATGGGGAATGCGAGTTACCGAAGTCAGACAGTCAGTACAGAACTGGGGTAAGGTGCATACCTGATTGAAAACTAACCGGATGCGGGGATGTAATTAGGAGCGTTAAGTCTGCTCCGAGACGCATGTTTTAGCGTAGCTAAATCGTATCCACGAGCGTCACCCAAAAAGCTAATCGACCAAACTCAGTTTTTGGATGGCCCACGCGGCACTTTCGGCGATCACTTTGTCCTCATTCCCCGCCAGCTTTTCGAGCAGAGGAAGAAATTTCTGCTCTCCGCTGTTGCCCATGGCGATGACAGCGTTCCGGCGCAGTCCTGCGCGCTTCGCCCGGCGCACCGGCGAGCCGCGAAACGTGCGCCTAAAATCTTCCTCGCTGATCTCTGCCAGCCAGTCGAGCGCGGGATTTACCAAGTCCCGCCGAGGCTGAAACTCTGCTGCCTTCGTGGCCGGTGCTTTCCGGTTCCAGGGGCAAACATCCTGGCAAATGTCGCAGCCGAAAACGTGCCGCCCGATCCCGGCGCGAAGCTCTTCATCCTCCGGAAGTGCTCCGCGCTTTTCGATTGTGAGATACGCGATGCATCGGCTGGAATCCAGCTGATAAGGCGCGAGGAATGCGTCGGTGGGGCAGGCGTCGATGCAGCGCGTGCAGCTGCCACAGCGATCGGGGGCCGGGACGCCTACTTTGGAATCTGATCCGGAATCAGCTTCGAGATCGAGTGAAGTCAGAATCACGCCGAGGAAGAGCCACGATCCCATCTTCTGGTTGATGATGCACGTGTTCTTTCCAATCCAGCCGATGCCAGCGTACTTTGCGACCACACGCTCGACGATTGGACCGGTGTCGACGTAGCAGCGCGTGACCAGGTCGTTGGCTCCAACTGCTGCTCTGAGCGCCCGTTCAACCTGCCGAAGACGTGGCATCACCGAGTCATGATAGTCCTGCTCACCCCAGGCATAGCGGGAGATCCAGCCCCGCTCTTGCACATTTATTGATTCGTCGGACACCTGTGTGGAATACGGTTGCGCCGTGTTGTAGTTAATGGCGCAAACCACAACGCTACGGGCCCACGGAGCAGCATGCGCCAGCGACGCGCGCTTCAAGTGGCCTTGCTCGTCGCGAGCCTCCAGGTATTTCATCTCACCGCCGCGCCCATCGGCAATCCAGCGTGGGAAGTATTCCAGCTCCGGAGCGTCATCAACTGGAGTTATCCCTACCAAATCGAAACCCGCTTCTGTGGCGGCTTGCGCCACCGTGGTCGAGATTTCAGCGGAGCGAATCATGCGTGGTGAAGTTTGAAGCAAGACTTACCCTGAGCCAATTGGGCAAAGCCGCGGTTCCAAATTGGAACTGAGCTTCACTTTTTTGATCGCCAAGGCATTTTACTCACAAGGTCAGCGTATAAGCTTTTTTTCATAGAGTCACGCAACTCACGCTGCGCGTTCTCCGAATTTCTTTGAAAAGGAGACCATCTGTATGCCGCAACCCACCCACACCCAAACACCCACCATTCAATTCTCTGTGATCAACGAGAGCACCGTGCTGGCCGACGCGGATGTCGTGCCGGTCGTGGCAGCGCTCCAAAAGCAAGTGACCAACGACTTCGGTCCGGTCTGGGGGACCGCAGCTCAACTCAGCATCATCGCCAAAGGCACGCAACCTCCGCCTGGAAGCTGGTGGCTCGTGCTGCTCGACGACTCCGACCAGGCGAACGCTCTGGGCTACCATGATCTCACCACCGAAGGTCTCCCGATCGGCAAAGTCTTCGCCGCCAGCGATCTGAAGGCAGGAACGTCCTGGACCGTAACCGCCAGCCACGAACTGCTGGAGATGCTGGGCGACCCCAACATCAACCTCACCGTGTTCGTCGAGAACAACAACGCCGCAGGAATTCTCTATGCTTACGAGGTCTGCGACGCCTGCGAAGACGACAGCTTCGGCTATCAAATCGACAACGTCCTGCTTTCCGATTTCGTTTATCCCTCCTGGTTTGAGAGCTTCCGCAGCGAGGGCTCGACGCAGTTCGATCGCATGAACAAGATGCAGAATCCATTTCAGCTTTTGGTGAATGGCTATATTGGCATCTTCAACGTGGCCTCGGGCAGCGGTTGGCAGCAACAAACTCAGGAAAAGCGCCCCACCAACGTGCTGTATCGGGGAGCCGTGGGCACGCGCCGGGAACGCCGCGGCATTCCTCACGAACTGTGGGTTAACAGCCTGCCTCAGCGCAAGATTGTAGGCAATGCTCAGAAGTATCGCCAGACGCTCGAGACCATCCAGAAGCGGCGGGAAGCAGCCTGAAAGTTTTCACTGGGTCCTCCGACCGTCGACGCCCCGCGTGCGAGCGCGGGGCTTTTTTCGTGGTGACCGTTCTTGGAACGAACAAATCGGCCACGACCCCGTATATGCTGTTTGTGTCGAGCGAGTCGACGGGGGGATTCTTATCGACATCACTACTCTGCGAATCTTACTGATCGTATTTATTGCCACGCTGATTCGATCGACATTCGGCTTTGGTGAGGCTTTGGTCGCCGTCCCGTTGCTTGCGTTCTGCATTCCGCTGGAGGTGGCTGCCCCACTCGCCGTTCTGGTATCGATTACCATCGCCGGCATCGTTGTCGTGCAGGACTGGAAGAAGATCCACCTGCTTAGCACCGGCTGGCTTGTGCTCTCCAGCCTCTTTGGTATCCCGCTAGGCCTTCTGCTTCTGACCAGCAATCATCAGAGGACGGCCAGAGCCGCGCTGGGCGCCATAATCGTGATGTTCTCCGCCTACTCCTTAATCGGGCGCACACCGCTGGAGCTAAAACGCGACAGTCGGGGGTGGCTTTTAGTCTGCGGTTTCTGTGCCGGCGTACTGGGGGGAGCCTATGGGATGAACGGGCCGCCGCTCGTAGTTTACGGAACCCTCCGACGGTGGTCGGCGCAGCACTTCCGGGCGACCCTACAAGGGTATTTCTTGCCCGCCAGCATCATTGGCATGAGTGGCTATTGGTTGGCCGGACTCTGGACTTCCGCCGTAACCCACTATTATCTGCTCTCACTACCGGTGACCGTGCCGGCAATATTCCTCGGCAGAGTGATCAATCATCGCATGCAAGGTGAGGCTTTCCTAAAATACGTCTACATGGGTTTAGCAGGGGTTGGGGCGATCCTGTTGGTGCAGGCAATAACCGGCAAGTTGTAAGGCTTGGCCCAGGTCATCCGCGACACGCTCTTTGCGCCGGGCATTGCGGGATCACATTCCGAGTTTCTTCACTTCCTCGTTGTAATACTTGCGGTAGAGGATGTCCCACTCCTGCGAGCCTTCGAGGATGGTGCGCTTCTGGCTCTCGATCTTCAGGCGGGCGGACTGGTCGATCCGCGCCTCCTGATTGAGGAGGTCTTCGAGAATTTTGCGGGTCTCCTGGCGGATGGTGTTGGGGTCTTCGATGAAGTCGACTTCATCCATTTGCTTGAGGGCGTCGGCGACGGCGCGCGCCAGCACGTTCACTTTGTCGCGGCTGAGTCTCACAGCACCGCCTTGTACTTCCGCACCAGTTCCGTCTTTACCTTGCGGAACATCTCCTGGTAGTTGGCACCGGTCTTGTTCATCTCTTCGGAATACGCTTCGAGAATGACGCGGACTTCGTCGTTGATGCGATCTTCGAGGGTCAGTTCCTCAAGCAGAGCTGCATGAACGCGCTCCGTGACTTTGGGCACGGCCGAGGTCTCGATGGCCTTCGCGGCAATCAGTTTCTTGGTAACTTCGCGGGCCAGGTAGCCCACATATTCCTTGGAAAGAAGCATGTGCGGGTCGAATGTCCTGTGTCAGGGGCGCTTGTCTTGTCTGCGAATCATAAAGTGTAACATGGCCGAACCTGCGCGGCACCGGCCCTCCGGTGGGAGGCCACGCGATCCCGTGAACACTGACATGCCGAGCTTGTCGGGGCTACATCCCGGTGAATCCATCCTGCTCGCGAAATCCTACGAGTGAAGCTAACGTGTGTCTTTGTCGCCTTTATCTTTGTCCTTATCCTTGTTGTCCTTCTCCTTGTCCTTGTCGGCAGGTGCAGGTTCGTGCGGGACATGCTGATAGTCGAGCTGCTGATAGTTGAGGATTGCGTTGAAGACCAAGGCATAGGTGCCAAGAGTTTCTCCACGATAGATGGGATTGTTGCCGAACAGCAGAACATTCCCTTGGCCGAGATGCGCATTCACGACGATCGCATGCTCGGCAATCGACGAAGCTTTGTCGAGCAGGCCATCGAGCAAAAGATCTTTGGAACCAGAGAAGCGCAGGATGACATCCGGGCGGCTCTGGACCGGAATTACCCGCGGATTATTGCGCGTCTCTTCCTCGTTCAGGTGCTTTGGTTCCCACGGTTGTTGCTTCAGCAGGGGCTCGGCTTCGGCGATCTTTCTGCCCTGAGGCTGGTCACTGTCCTCGATACTGCCGCGGCCTGTGGCGCGCTGTTCGTAAGGATCTTTGAATGCTTCAGGCGCAGCGCGCCTGCCTCCTGCGCGGACAACGGTGTTGCTTACATTGAAGGCCATGCCGTTGGCGCTGATGACGGGAACACCCGCTCTGTAGCCGAAGGCAATAGGATTGTTCGGCGCGACGAAAACGGTGTTGAGCACAGTGCCAACGACTCGCGCGTCGTCGTGGGGAGCGACGCTGACTCCTGGCGCGAGGCCGGTGTCGATGGCGAATTGCGCGGTGTCTTCGCAGGTGATGAGGAGGCCGCCCTGTTCGACGAACTGCTTCAGATGAGCCAGTCCGTCGTAGCCCAGGCCGGGGCGGATGTCAGCCGTGCTGTCGAGAGCGCCGAGGTTTGGAGTTAGCTCGGATTTCTGCCACGGCATCGCATTATTCCACGCGGGGATGCCACTCAGAATCTCCGCCGTCGAAGAGTATCCAACCGGGGCAAAGATGATGACGTCGTATTTGGCGCGTAAATCCGGTTGGCTGGCTGCCGTCTGAGTATTGATGTAGTCGTAAGGTACGCCCGCGGTATCGAAGGCATAACGCCACCAGCCTTCGGTCTGAGTGTTAAGCCAGGTGTGCATGAAGGCTATGCGCGGAGCAGCCACAGTGTGGACCGGCACGGATGGCGCTGCCCCGAGCCGCGATGCATCGAGCGAAAGATCGCGCAGAACTCCAGCGGCATTGTCGGGAGCCGCAGTGATGAGCAGCGAACCGGCGGCGAAATGTTGGCCGTCTGAATCGAAAGGTTTCTCAGCAACCTGGATGGTGGCGCCTTTGAGTTTGTAAGCCAAGGATAGAAGTGAAATTTGCCCGCTGTTGTTCACAGCAAGTACTGAGCCAGAGCCCGAGACTTTCCCGGCAAGCTTCGATGGATCGTCGACGGGCGTCATCTTGGACTGCAGAATAGAAGGATCGACGATACGAGCAACTTTCAGATTGAAGAGGTGAGTGAACGACCATCCGGTGTCGTCATAGGGATGTTTCTGGGGATCGCTGGGAGCCCAGAATTGGCGGTCGAGCAGCGCATCGGCCGCGCGGGAGTAGGGCTGGTCCATGCGGACGACGATGCTGCCCGCGGGAAAAGTCTGCTGCTTCGCCTTGTCTCCACGCTTTTCTCCCGGAACATTCGCTGTGACTTCGTCAGACAATTGTTTGATTTCGACGTGCTGTCGCTGTAATACCTTGAGCAGCTCGACCTGACGATTGGTGTCGGCTGAGTCGGGAGGGATGACGTAGGCAGCCGGCCCTTCGCGTGACGGCTTCTCGACGGCACGCTTGCTTTTAAGGTAGTAGTTCTCGAGGAAATGGCGGGTGTTATGCGAAAAGTAAGAAATGGTGGTGAGTAGTGCGGTTTCTTCGTAGTTGTTGTTATCACGCTGCGACCAGATCACTACGGGAAGCGCCGGATTTTGGCGGTACCAGGTGCGCGAGTATTCCTCAGGATCGAGGATGCGTTTCTCGGTATCGGCGCCACCATTGCCAAAGGTCTCGTAAAGGCGGCTGATGCCATTGTGCATGCTGGCCAGAAACATCAGGTAGCCGGGACTCCAGGTGTCGAAGTCGCCGTGGGTGAAGACTCCGGGCATTCCGAAGCTCTGCATCTGGGCAACGTTGTTCCAGCCCAGTTCCGCCCACTCATCGCCGAGAATGGGATCCACCCACGCGTTGTAAGGGCCGTCGCCAACCGTGTTGTCGTAGAGGAATGGAACCGATTCATGCAGGTCGTGCAACACCTGGGCGTGCCAGCCAAGATAAGTGTCGAGGACGTTCCGGGTTAGGTTGAGGGTCATGGCCATGGCGTCCCGGTTGTTATCGTGCGCAACGTAGTGGCCCCAGTAAAGAAGGCGCGGCCAATCCTGGCCGGGATGAGCCTTGTGCCACCTGTAGATATCGACCATGCGATCGCGGCCGTCGACTTCGACCACGGGAGTAATAAGCACGATCATGTGCGAGCGGATGTATTTGATATAAGGCGCGTCGTCGACCGCGAGACGATAAGCGAGTTCCATCAGGGCCGTGGGAGCACCGGTCTCTGGGGAGTGGATAGTGCCGGTGATGTAGTAGACAGGCCACGATTGGTCGAGGATCTGGCGAACTTTGGTGTCGTCGAAACCGATAGTGCGAGGATCCGCAAGCTGGGCCAGGCGCGCGTCATTTTCTTTCGCGCCGGCAAGAAGTTTTGGGTCGGCGATGGCTGCGGCGATCATCTCGCGCCCCTCCTCGGAGTGGCCGATGGTGAAGACCTTCACCCGCGGACTGCTCGCCTCCAGCAGACGAAAATATTTGTAAACATCTTCAGCATAGGGAAGCATGTCGGGCGCGCCGGAGACGTCGCCCAGCACCTTGGCTGGCGTGGGGACAGTTTTCGAGGACGGAAGGTAGTCCACCAGCGGAGAGATGAACGACGGATCCGTAGTGTATTTGCGAATCTGGTCCGTGTATTGCTGATCGACGGGTTGGCCGGGATCGCGGGCGAAGGTTGAGTTCAATTCCTGGGAAATCAGGAACGTGGGAGAGGAGCACAGGGCGGAACAGACCACCATCAAGGCCAGTTTGGAAGGAGTCATTTTATCTCGTTTTCAAGTTCGCTTTTCTGGGGTCCAAGTGTTTCACAAAACAGGTGCCGTGGGAAAGAGTTCCCGCACCCGGGCTGACTTTCTATTTATATCGTCTTACGATATACTAGAAAGGCGCTACTGGATCGCGGCACGATACAATCGCGGCATGAAGAAGCTTACCTTGTCAGACTACCAGGCACTGGCGGAGTTTCGTTACCAGATCCGCCGCTTCCTCCACTTCAGCGAGCAGGTGGTGAAGCAGGCTGGCCTGGAGCGCGGCCAGTATCAGCTGATGCTGGCCATCAAGGGGATGCCGCCGGGGGTGCGGCCACGCATTCGCGAACTGGCGACTCGCATGGAAATCCGCCACCACAGTGCCGTCGAGCTGGTGAACCGCCTGGAAGCCGGTGGCTTTGTACATCGCAGCCGCGCCGAGGACGACCGCCGCGAGGTTCTGCTCGCCCTCACCCCAAAAGGAGACCGGATCCTGGGCGAACTGGCGCTTCATCATCACGATGAGTTGCGGTCAGCCGGACCCGAACTGGTCAGCGCTCTTCGCCGCATCATGCGTGAAGGCACGGACGGCGCGTTCCTGCCCTCCGCTTCCCCCTCGACAAAGGGAAAAAAATAAAAACTTCATGAGTACTATCGATCCCACCGCCACCGACCGTAACGAGATTCGCACGTCTATTGGCTCACCCGCACCCTTTCGGATGGTCCTGGTTTCATTCCTCGCCGCCGGAATCGGTCTAGTCGCCGGAGTCGTAGCCTTCGCCCTATACAAGCTGATCGGACTGTTCACCAATCTCTTCTTCTTCCATCGCTGGTCGACCGACTTCTCCAGCGCACAGCATAACCACCTCGGTTGGATGGTCATTGTGACTCCGGTCATCGGCGGACTTATCGTGGGCGTTATGGCGAAGTACGGGACTTCGAAAATCAAAGGGCATGGCATCCCCGAAGCGATGGAGGCGGTCCTGTTCAACCGCAGCCGCATCGCTCCGCGTGTGGCCATCCTGAAGCCCATCTCCGCGGCCATCGCGATCGGCACCGGCGGCCCGTTCGGCGCGGAAGGCCCCATCATTCAGACTGGCGGAGCGATTGGCTCGCTGGTGGGCCAAGCGTTTCACACTACCGCGGTCGAGCGCAAAGTCCTGCTCGCCTGCGGAGCGGCAGCGGGCATGTCGGCGACGTTTAATACTCCAATCGCTGGGGTGATTCTAGCCATCGAGTTGCTGCTGTTTGAATTCAAGTCACGCTCTTTCATTCCACTCGTGATCGCGAGCACGCTCGCAACGGCAGTCCACATGCAGCTTCTGGGGTTGGGACCGATGTTTCACGTCAGTCCGATGGACTTTGCCATCCCGCGCGGCTTGCCTTTTTATCTCGTCCTGGGCGTGATCTGCGGCCTCGCCGCCGTCGGCTTCAGCAAGCTCCTGTACTGGGTGGAGGATCAATTCGAGAAGCTTCCGTTCGACGAAATGTGGTGGCCTGCCATCGGCGCTCTCGGCCTCGGTGTCATCGGTTTCTTCGTGCCCCGCGTGCTCGGGGTCGGTTACGACACCATCGGCGACATTCTCAACGGGCAACTCGCCTGGAAGATCCTGCTGGTGGTCATGCTGGCCAAGGCCGCAGCATTGGCCGTGTCGCTCGGTTCCGGGACCTCCGGCGGATTGCTGGCGCCCTGCTTCATGTGGAGTGCGGCCATGGGCGGCATTTTCGCCATGGTCTCGAACCGCTTTCTGCCGGGCGCGCACCTATCTCCAGCAGCCTTCGCGCTAGTCGCCATGGGCGCGGTGTTCGGCGCAGCCTCGCGGGCTACGTTCACGTTCATCATTTTCGCATTCGAGATCACGCGCGACTACAACTCCGTCCTGCCCCTGATGCTGGTCAGCGTTATCGCCGACGGCGTCGCCATGCTGTTCATGCCCAACAGTTCGATCATGACAGAAAAACTAGCGCGCCGCGGCCTGCGAGTGCATCAGGATTACGAAACCGATGCTCTATCCCAAGCAAGAGTCGCCGATACCATGGAGCAGGAGTTGCCGACCGTTCCAGCCGGAACCACGGTGGCCGCCTTGGCCGAGCGCATTGCGCAACACGATCCCGCAGTAGCTCGGCATGAGGCGCTTCTGATCGTAGATGAGGCTGGAAAACTTGCCGGCATCATCACTCGCGGTGACCTGCTCCGCGCTTTCGACAAAGATTCTTCCGGAGCTATATCCGTTCAGGAAGCAGGCAACACACGTCTGGTTGTGACTCATCCTGACGAGCTGGTTTCTGAAGCGGCCGCGAAAATGCTTCGCAATGACATTGGGCGCCTCCCTGTAGTCGATCGCGCCGACCACCGCAACGTTGTTGGGTACCTCGGCCGGAGCGGCGTGATGGCCGCCCGCCTCCGCCGCCTTAACGATGAGCACGTCCGCGAACCGGGATGGTTCCCAAGGAAAGCTGGCCTGAATGTTTCGGGACTGAAGTAGCTGACTCTCTACGGCTTCTTCTGCGCCGCCTCGATCAGGGGCCGCAACGCTTCGGCAGAGACTCCCAGCGTGCCGCCAGAGAATCCGTCAATGTAGGCGGAGTTCACACCGATCACCTCGGCGTTTGAGTCAAACACCGGCCCGCCACTGCCGCCGTGGGCTGTGGGAGCATCGTAAATCAACTTGTCGCCCACCACATCGCCGAGATGCCCGCACGTGGTCGAAGGACGAATGAGCGATAGCGCCGCCAGTTCGCTGGCCGCCGTGATGTCGTTATGCCGGTACGCCAGCCTCTGGTAGATTCCGGTCGGCGACTTGGCTACCATCCCCGCAATTCCCATGGGATAGCCGATGACCGTCACTAGTTCTCCAGGTGCCGCGACTCCTTTAGCCAGAGGCAGCGCTGCTAGTCCATTCAGCGCCTGTTTGTTCTCGATCTTCAGCACTGCGAGGTCGCTGGTGGAAGAAACCGCGCCCGGAGTCAGGTTCACGGGCGTTAACGAGTTCGGAAAAAAGACAACTAAACTTTCCAGCATGGCGGTTGCGCCCTGCTGCATCAGCCCTTCCGCCTCGCTGTCCCCATACCATGGCTCGGCCACATGCCGGTTCGTCGCCAGCAGTCCGTCACCCACCAGAAAACCAGTTCCCGAAACCCGGGCGCGGATGGTTGCGGGCTGATTTGGGAAACCAACGTCGTACACTCCGTAAATGTAGCCGATGGAATTGCGGTATCGGTTTAGCACCAGCGCCGGCATTGCCTGCTCTTTTTCGAGCTGCGCCACCTGCCGGCTGAGCTGGGTTACCTGCTTCTGCAGTTCGTCGGGCTGGACGCCCTCGGTCGTGACCGGGGCATAGTAATGGAACATGGCCACGGCGCCGACCAGCAGCACTACCGCTAGCACGGCCTGCACCATCTGCTGCCAACTGTCGCTGACCGGGCTCGGCTCCTGCGGAATCTCTGGTGCGGACATGAGTCGTCATCTTCCCTTGTCTGGCAGGGGTTTGCCACGGTACGGAAGATGATGAACAGGGGATACTGAGAAGTTTCTTAAGGAGGTGAACGTGCGGGTAAAATCGGCCTTTCAGGACTGGAATGAAAGCACTTAGCGGCTTGCGGTTGTTGGTGCTTAAGGCTTCGCGATTCCCAACCGCTTGGCCATTTGCTCGTAAAGAAACCCCTTGCCCGGAACGTAGGGTTGCACCCACTCCCCATCAATCACGAATTGCGGAATGGCCTGCTTGCCGGCGTGCTCGACGACTTCTTCCAGCGCTCCCGGCGTGGTTTCGACGTCGATGACTTTGTAGGGAATGTTGTGCTTGTCCAGAAAGCGCTTGGCCTCGCGGCAATCGGGACACCATGCTGCAGAGTAAACAGTAAGATCCATCGCTAAACCCGCTCCAGTTGAGCTACCGTGCGCTCATTGACGACATTGCCAGTATTCAGCGTCGATGCCGGTTCAAACAGCAGAAGCCAGCATTCCTCGTCGGCGACCGGACGGTGCTCTACCCCACGCGGCACGACGATGAACTCGCCTTCTTCGATCCACTCGTGCCGGTCGAGAAACTCCATGCGAAAGCGCCCCTTCACTACGAGGAACATCTCGTCTTCGTGCTCGTGGTGATGGAAAACGAACTCACCCTTAGTCTTGACCAGTTTTACCATCTGGCCGTTAAGCTCAGCGGCGATGTGCGGCTTGTAGTACTCCGAAATCTTAGCGAATTTGGCGGCGATATTGACTTTGTCCATCGACGGGTCCCTTTAGGAAAGTGTTGCGTTTGTAGATTCGTCAACGCCCGCATCGGTCGCAAAAAACAAAAGCCGCCAGCTCGCGCTGACGGCTGAAGGCCAAAGCTGAGACCTAGCTGTTTTCGTACAGCAACACGCCCTCGGTCTTCTCCGCGTCCACCGGACGATAGAACAGCTTATTGTCTTCAAGGAAGACCTCGATGAATGCCGGACGCGTAGTGATCGTGCCTTGAATCAACGCTTCCGACAACGGGTCTTCAATGTATTTCTGCAGCGCCCTGCGTAGCGGCCGCGCCCCGTAAGTGCGGTCAGTGAGCGTCTGATTGAGGATCCACTTCTTGGCCTCGTCGGCAACCGTCACAGTGATCGACTTCTGTGCCAGGTTCGTGTTGAGCTGCGTAACCATGAGTTCCAGAATCTGGATCAGGTCGGCCTCGCTCAAAGCCAGGAACAGGATGATCTCGTCCAACCGGTTCAGGAACTCTGGATTGAAGGTGCGCTTTACCTCGCCCTTCACCAACTCCTCCACCTTGCCCGAAACCATTTCATCCTTGGTCGACTGGAAGCCGAAGCCCTCGCGCTTCTGCAGGTGCCGGGCCCCAATGTTCGACGTCATGATGAGGATCGTGTTCTTGAAGTCGACCGTGTTGCCGAGACCGTCGGTAAGCTGGCCGTCTTCAAACACTTGCAGCAGAATGTTGAACACATCGGGATGCGCCTTCTCGATTTCGTCGAGCAGAACGACAGAATATGGCGCTCTCTTAACACGCTCCGTCAACTGACCGCCCTCTTCGTAGCCCACATATCCTGGAGGCGAGCCGATCAGCTTCGAGACCGAGTGCTT
>DATHOK010000066.1:0-19096 GCA_035484995.1 Verrucomicrobiia bacterium
CACGCAGAGCCTGGGACGCTATCGCGTGCTGAAGAAAGAAAATCTCGATGGCATCAAGTTTTTTCTTGATGTGCCGACGAATGGGAATGGAGCGGAAGCGTGGATCCTGTTCCGCACTTCGGGAACCGAGCCCTTGCTACGTGCGTATTCGGAGGCCGCCTCGCCGGAGTTGGTGGACGAAATCCTGGCCGCCGCGGAGAGTTTTGTTAAGAGCGGTGCATAGCAAGCCAACTCATCTACCTGAATCTCCACATTTGGCGCGGCGATAATGCGATACTTCTAATTGAGCATGACTTTTGCCGGAAGCCCAGCTTCGACTCCAGACGACTCGCCGGAGGCGCGCCGCTATAACCGCATTTCTCGCTGGTTGGGTGTCGCCGATTTTGCTGTGGGCTCTGCGTTCCTGATTCTTTTGCTGATCACAGGTTGGACGGGCTGGCTGCGCGATCTTGCCTTGCGCGAAGGATTCCGCAATTACACTCTGGCTGTCTTCATCTATCTCTTCCTCGTGCTCCTGATCAGCAAAATGTTGAGCCTGGGCCTTGATTATTACGGATTTCGGCTGGAGCGAAGGTTCCAACTCTCCACACAAAGGCTGCGTTCGTGGCTGTGGGATGAAGTCAAGGGCTTTCTGGTGGGACTGGTGCTGGCAGGGATCGTCGTGGAGTTGTTGTATTTCATGATTCGCCAATCTCCGCAGCATTGGTGGATCATCACCTGGGCGCTGTTCATGGGACTGTTCATCGTGTTGGCACAACTTGCTCCGGTCGTGCTCTTTCCAATTTTTTACAAGTTCGAGCCGCTGGACAATGAAGACCTGCGCCGACGCTTGATTCAACTTAGCGAGCAGGCGGGCACGCGGGTGCGCGGAGTCTACCGCTGGAAGCTTTCGGAAAAAAGCAAGAAAGCGAATGCGGCGCTCACTGGACTGGGCCGAACACGCCGGATCATTTTGGCCGATACTCTGCTGGACAACTATGCTCCCGAGGAAATCGAAGCAGTTCTTGCCCACGAACTCGGCCATCACGTCCACCGACACATTTTGAAAAGCATTCTGGTGCAAGCCGGAATTACCTTGCTGGGCTTCTGGGTGGCGAACTGGGTGTTGCACTACGCGGTCGATCACCACATGTTCGAAGAGCTTTCCGACTTCGCCAACCTACCCTTGGTGGCTCTCACCGCGACTGCGCTCTCGCTTCTGCTGATGCCGGCGCTCAATGCCTACTCGCGCTACAACGAGCGGCAGGCCGACCGCTACGCGTTTGAATCGATCGCCAGCGTCGAGCCCTTCATTTCATCGATGAACAAGCTGGCGCAGCAGAACCTGGCCGAACGCACGCCTTCGAAGTGGGTGGAATGGCTTTTTCATTCGCATCCGGCAATCGCCAAGCGCGTGGCGGCAGCGGAAGCTTGGGGCCGCACCCAGACTCAAAGTTCAGGACCGCAGGCGTAACACTCGAGGTGCAAGTACCGAGTGCCGAGCCCGACAAAAAATCAACGCTTCCTGAGGATTTCCGCCACACGCTGCAAATCCTCTTCCGTATCGACGCCAACGGAGTCGTAAGGCGTTTCGCCGACATAGATAGGGATTCCGTTCTCAAGGAAACGTAACTGTTCTAGCCGCTCGGTTTTTTCCAGAGCCGATTCCGGCCGGCTCACAAAAAGGTCGAGCGCAGCTTTCCGGTAGGCATAGAGGCCGAGATGCTTGAAGTAGGGCGGACCGGTGTTGTCGCGGTCGAACGGGATCGTAGCGCGCGAAAAATAGAGAGCGCGGCCGTCCAGGGCCGTCACGACTTTGACTGCATTGGGATTACGAATTTCTTCTGATGGGCAGGGAGTCTTCACTGTTCCCACTTGGACTGTCGGGTCATTCATCACCTCGATCAAGGTGGCAATTTGTTCGGGCCGTACCAGCGGTTCGTCGCCTTGCACGTTGACATAAACATCGGCGGTCACGGAGTTCGATATTTCATGTACGCGCTCGGTTCCGCTGCGGTGAGTGGCGGAAGTCATCTGTACCTTCCAGCCGTGCTTGCGGCAGCTTTCGAGGATCTCGTCGGAATCGGTGGCGACGATCACATCCGAGAGAAGAGGAGACGAGCGGACCGCCTCGTACACCCAGCCCACGAGTGGCTTGCCCGCGATCTCGCGAAGCATCTTTCGCGGCAAACGGGTGGACGCCAGTCGGGCGGGAACTACGGCAATCGTTTTCATGGAGACGACTAGTTTCCAGTTTCCCGATCGAACTGGCAAGTGTCGAATCGGCGAATGGAATTTCCCGCGCTCCGTTTGACACCTTCTGACAGCGGCTCTTAGAATCAAAGGTTGGATGTGACGCGCCACTCCGGCTCGTTGCGTCCAAGGCGGCGAGAGTTCGCAACGATTGCGACTAGTCCCTCTCGTTGCGTTCCCCCAGCTTTTTGGCGGCGTAGCTCAGGTGGCTAGAGCGACGGTCTCATAATCCGTAGGTCCGTGGTTCGAGTCCACGCGCCGCCACCACTCTCTCGTTTTCCGGTAGTCCATTCTAGAAGCATTGACATTCCCGCGTTCCTCTGGAAACATCGAAAAACTCTCCAGCAAAGGGGTAAGAACTTTCGGCGTATTCTCCGGGCCGGTCGAGGAGTTTTCTTATGGTGGGGATTCGCACGCGCGACCTGCGCAAGATTTATACCTCGTCGCCGCCGTTCGGGGCCGGCGGCTTTGGTCCGCCTGCCGCGCGCGACAAGCGCAAGAAGCAGCCGAAACCAGAGATCGTCGCTCTCGATGGTCTGACGCTCGACATTGCCCCGGGCGAAGTTTTCGGACTGCTCGGACCGAATGGCGCGGGCAAGTCAACGACTGTAGGAATTCTCACTACGCGGGTACGACCAACGGGGGGCTCTGCCTGGATTGGCGAGCACGATGTCTGGAAAGAACAGGTCCAAGTAAAACGCCTGATTGGCGTGGTTGCGCAACGCCCGAACCTCGATTTTTCCCTGACGGCGCGTGAGATTCTGCTGTTTCACGGGGCTTATTTCGGCCTTGACTCGCAGGCACGGGCAGCTCGCGCCGAGAGTCTTCTGGACCGGTTCAAGCTGCGCGACCGCGGCGAGCAGATGGTGCGCGGATTTTCCGGGGGAATGATGCAACGGCTATCCATCGCGCGCGCCATGATGCACGATCCGCAGGTTCTTTTCCTCGACGAGCCCAGCGCGGGCCTGGATCCGCAGACGAAATTGCTTTTGTGGGAGATCATTCGCGAATACAACCAGACCGGCAAAACGATTTTGCTCACGACGCACAACATGGAAGAAGCCGATGCACTGGCCAACCGCCTGGCCATCATCGACCACGGACGGAACATCGCGTTGGGTACGCCTGCGGAGTTGAAGGCGTCGGTGCCGGGCGGTTATTTGCTGCGCCTGCGTTTCGGCCAGCACTCGCCCGATTTGTTGCAGCAGTTGCAGTCTTTACCCGGAGTGCGGGAGGTACGCGCCAACGATCAAAATGGCGCCGACCTGTACTCCGACCACGGAGGTTCGCTGATTGCCGGGATCGCCAGCCTGGCCTCGGCCGCGGGCGTGGAGTTGCGTGACGTTCACATCTCCGAGCCCAGCCTGGAAAATCTGTTTCTGCACCACACCGGAAGGAGCCTGCGGGAATGAACTGGAAGACGTTTTTCGCCATGCTGGCGCGCGATGTTCATGTGGCACGGCGCAACTTCGTTGTGTTGCTGCTGCAGACTTTTCTGCAGCCGCTGATGTTCGTGTTCATCTTTGGCCGCGTCATGGTGCGCAGCGGCTACATGCCGGAAGCGTATAAGAGCCTGTTGCTTCCCGGTATCATGGCCATCAGCATGGTGTTCACGGGAGTCTGGGCCGTAGCCATGCCGTTGATTGCCGAATTCCAGTTCACCCGCGAGATCGAAGACCGCCTGCTCGCGCCTATGGAAATTTCCTGGGTGGCCGTTGAGAAAGTGCTCGCCGGAACGCTGCAGGCGCTGATCGCCGGGCTGGTAGTAATTCCGGCAGCGTGGATTATTCTGCGGCCTGGCGTGGTTGTGACTGTGCACAGTCCTCTCACTTTTGCATGTGTTACCTTGCTGGTGGCGCTGTTCTCCGCCTGCGGCGGTCTTGCCCTGGGCTGCAGCGTTAATCAGCAACACATCGGATTGATGTTTAGCATGGTGTTGACGCCGATGATCTTCTTTGGCTGCACCTACTATCCCTGGAGCGCTCTGGACAGCTTTCCCATTCTGCAAAAAGTAGTGCTGGTGAATCCCCTGGTTTATGCGAGTGAAGGGCTGCGCGGAACGCTGGTACCGCATCCTCCAATTCCGTATCTTCCTTTGCCTGCAGTGTTGGTTGCATTGACGGCTTTCGACGCGCTGCTGCTTGCGGTGGGGCTGCGGCAGTTCTGGGGAAAAGCTGTCAGTTGAGTTCCCACTGGTTACGCTTTCCTGGTTACCCCGCTGAAAGTTGCCTCGAATCAGGCGATTCCAAGCGTTACTGAAGTTTTCGGCAGGGCTCATAAATCATTGTTACTAAACCTGTTAGCTGGGTATCCTAGGTCAAGGGTACGCCTGCGCGCTGGCGACAGAGCGGCGCGCTGTGGCCTACAAACGAATGTCCGCTAGCACACATTCATGGAGAGGTCTGCCCGTCGGGGCGAAGGCGTTCATTGGCCTGGTGATCGCGGCTGGAATGGCGTCTCTGCTACAGGCTGCGATTCACCAGAGCAGCAAGAACATCGCAGAGTTTATTTGCTATCTGGGCATCGCGATTTTGGCCTCGCGGCTGCGCGTCACGCTGCCCGGCATTACGGGCACGCTTTCCGTGAACTTCTTGTTCATCCTGGTGGCGGTTGCCGAGTTAAGCTACTCAGAAGCGCTTACGCTGGGTGCGGTCTCGATGCTGGCCCAGAGCATTCACCCGAACCGGCCCGGCGCCATTCAGTTAACGTTCAATGTTTGTGCGGGCTCGCTGTCGACGGCTCTGGCCTACCTTGTCTATCACAGCAATCTGGCCAACGAGATCATAGAGAACCGGCCTCTGGTTCTCTGCTTGGCGGCTTCGACATACTTCATCGTCAATGCCGGAAGCATCGCAGTTGTGATCTCTGTAAGCGATGGGAAACCTCTCCGGCAGATCCTGGTGGATTGCTATTTCTGGTCCTTCCCTTACTACCTGGTGGGAGCCGGCATCGCCGGTGTGATTGGCTGGTTCAACCACAGGTTTAACTGGGAGAGTTCGCTGCTCTTCGTCCCGGCCATCTATCTGATCTATCGGTCCTACCGCTTGTATTTGGGAAAGTTGGAAGATGAGAAGCGGCACGTGGAAGAGATCGCAAACCTGCACTTGCGAACTATCGAGGCCCTGGCGCTGGCCATCGAAGCCAAAGATCAAACCACCCATGATCACCTGCAGCGTGTCCGCATTTACGCCATCGAAGTAGCCAAGGAACTGGGCATGACAGGGACTGAACTGGAAGCCTTGCATGCCGCGGCACTGCTACACGACATCGGCAAACTCGCCGTCCCCGAACATATCATCTCGAAGCCCGGCCGGCTTACGCCGGAAGAGTTCGAGAAAATGAAGATTCACACCGTGGTGGGGGCGGAGATTCTAGAGCGCGTTCGCTTTCCTTATCCCGTTGTGCCTATTGTGCGCGCCCACCACGAGAAATGGGACGGGTCGGGTTATCCCTATGGGTTGAAGGGGGCGGAGATTCCGATCGGCGCGCGCATTCTCTCCGCGGTCGATTATCTCGATGCGCTGGCTTCCGACCGGCAATACCGGCGCGCCATGCCGCTCGATGAAGTAATGACGCGGCTCACGGCAGAGTCGGGCAAGTCGTTTGATCCAAAGGTGGTGGACGTCCTCAAGCGACGCTACCGCACTCTGGAAAATCTTGCTCTGGCGAAATCGGCGGAAGATGGCAGCCTGATTCTTCCGACGGACTTCAAGATCACGCGCGGACCGGCGCCGGCTGCGGGATTCGAGAATGCCACGGTTTCCGATGCGCCGGGGCGGGAAGCAACGTTTCTATCCTCCATTGCGGCAGCGCGCCAGGAGGCACAGTCTTTGTTTGAGTTGAGCCAGGACTTGGGAGCATCGCTGAGCCTCGGTGAAACGCTCTCCGTGTTTTCCGTGAAACTCAAAATGACGGTTCCCTACGACGCGATCGCCATCTACATCCGGCGCGGCGATGAACTGATCCCGGAGTATGTGAACGGGGATAACTACCGCCTGTTTGCTTCCTTGCGGATTCCTGTGGGGCACGGGCTCTCGGGCTGGGTGGCGCAGAATAAGAAGCCGATAGTGAATGGAAATCCATCGGTTGAGCCGGGTTACTTGAACGATCCTGACAAATTCAGCACGTTGCGTTCTGCTCTGGCTCTGCCTCTGGAGGGAGTGGCAGGAGTGATCGGCGTTCTTGCCCTCTATCGCGCCGAAAAAGACGCGTTTACTTCCGATCATTTGCGCATTCTTCTGGCGGTGAGCGGCAAGATGGCTCTGGCCATCGAAAATGCTCTCAAATATCAGCAAGCGGAAAGCTCTGCAACCACCGACTACCTTACTGGCCTGCCCAATGCGCGGTCGCTGTTTCTGCAATTGGACCGCGAATTGGCGCGCTGCAAGCGCGACAACGTCTCGCTCACGCTGATGGTCTGCGACATGAACGGATTCAAGAAAATTAACGACCGCTTCGGGCATCTGGAAGGGAATCGGGTCTTACGATTGTTTGCCCAGGCCTTGAAAGACACTTGCCGCGAGTACGACTACGTAGCACGCATGGGCGGAGATGAGTTCGTGGTGATTGCTCCGGGTTTGCCCGCCGATGCTGCGGCCAAGAAGGTTGAGCAGATTCGTCCTCTCGCCCGGCAGGCCGGGTTCGACGTTTGCGGAGAAGAAATTCTTTCACTGAGCGTGGGGATGGCCGTGTCTCCCGACGACGGCAATGATGCCGAGCAGCTTCTGACTCAGGCGGACCGCCGCATGTATGTCGAGAAGCAGAAACTACCGACACAGAAAGACCAGCGCCTGCACACGCGGATGAAATGCCGGCTCACGATCGAATTGCATCCCCAGTCCGGCGGGGGACCGATCTTCGGCAATATGATCGATCTCAGCCTGGGCGGCTGCTACGTCGAAACCAGCGCCATTCTTTCCCCAGGTTCGAACGTGAAGCTGGTGTTCTCCATCGATGACGGAAATCTGAGTACCGAAGGCAGTGTTGCCAGGATCCATCCCGGATCGGGCGTGGCCATCCAATTCAAGGAGATGAGCCGGGAGTCGCGGGAGAAAATGTACCGTATTCTGGAGTTCGTGCAGAACTCAACTACGGTTTACAACGACCGCTATCTCCAGAATCTTTTCAAGCGCTAAAGAACAGTGGTCAGTGATCAGTGGTCAGCAACGCAGGTTCTCACTGGCCACTTCCTTACCCTTGAAGCCCGTCCCGGCCGCCCGTACACTTAGACTATGCACGTCCACGTTCACGGCGCAGGCGGTCCTAAGCGAGTGCTAAAGATCTCGCTTGGCGTTACCCTGGCCTATATCGTGCTGCTGGTGGTGGCGGGTATCCGCGCCCACTCGCTGGCCCTGCTTTCCGAAGCTGGGCACAATCTCTCCGACTTTCTCGCTCTGCTGTTGTCTCTGGTTGCGGTGTATTTGCAGGCGCGCCCGGCCAGTTCCACGAAGACCTATGGCTACCATCGCGCGGGAGTGCTGGCCGCGCTGGTGAATGCGGTATCTCTGGTCGCGGTTTCCTTTTTCATCTTCTACGAGGCGTTTCGGCGACTGCAGCATCCCGAGCACGTTCAGGCCTCGGTGATGATGTGGGTCGCTGCGGCGGGCGTGGTGATGAACGGGGTGATCGCGCTGCTGCTGTATCGCTCGGGCCGGGGCTCTCGGAACGACGTGAATATCCGCAGCGCACTATTGCATGAAATCGGCGACACGCTTTCGACCGCGGCCGTCATTGCTGGAGGCTGGGCGATCCTGATCACAAACAATTATTGGATCGATTCGGCGCTCTCTTTCGGGATCGGTGCGCTGATCCTCTGGTCGGGATTTGGCATCGTGCGCGAGACCCTGAATATTCTGCTGGAAGGAACGCCGCGCGGCGTGAAGCTCGAGCTGGTTGAGACCGCAATTCGCTCGATTGAGGGCGTCAACGACGTGCACGATCTGCACTGCTGGAGCATCGGTTCGGAAACTCGGGCTCTTTCATGCCACATCTCGATTGCCGACATTCCGCCGTCAGTGAGCGAGCGTATCCTGCGCGACGTAAAGGACCGCCTGCATCACAGCTTCCACATCGACCACACGACCATCCAGTTCGAACACGTGGAATGCGAGGTGGCGCATGGTTGTGTGATTCCGGTAGGCGAGAGCGAAGAGCATCACTACCACAGCCATTAGACGCGATTAGAGGTTGCCTCGAATCAGCTTATGAGTTTCTATTCTGCCTCTCGAAAATCTCGCGCACACGTTCAATCGTGTCTGCATCGTGCGCCGATTTATCCGGCCGCAACCTCACGATCCGCGGGAACCGCAGCGCATACCCGCTGTCATGACGATCGGACTGCATCATGTTATTGAACGCCACTTCCAGGACAATCTTCGGTTCGACAGTGCGGCGAAAGCCTTGATCTTCAAGCGTGTGGTCGAGAAACCACTGCGTCATCTCCCCAATCTCGGCGTCGGTCAGTCCGGAGTAGGCCTTGCCGATGTTCACCAGCTTGTCGCCCTCCCAGACGCCAAAGGTGTAATCGCTTAACACGCCGACGCGCTTGCCGTGTCCGTACTCGACCGCCGTCACCACCACGTCAAGTGTAGCTAGCTCGCGCTTCATCTTTAACCAAGCCTTGCCGCGCTTCCCGGGCGTATAGGTCGAGTCGAGATCCTTGATCATCAAGCCTTCGTTGCCCCGTGCCTGCGCTGCGGCAAAATGTTCTTCCAGTTGCGCCGCTGAACTCGCGCGAATCACTGGCGCGCGGATGATGTTGACGACGTTTGTTTCCGGGTGCTTATCGTCGAAGACTAGCTTTCCTTGCCCTGTCTTACTCTGGGACTCCGTGTCTCTGTGGTGAGCCGTTTTTCTTTCCGCCGCCAGCAGTTCATCCAGAATCTGCCCCCGCTCCCGCAGCGGACGGTCAATCAGCAACTCTCCATTTGCGTACAGAATGTCGAATACCAAATACGCCACGGGAACCTCCCGCAACATCCGGTCGCTGACTTTCTTCCGCCCCAACCGCTGCTGCAGCACGCTGAACGGACGCGCCCGCCCCGGCTCCTCCCAAGCGACGATCTCACCATCCAGAATTGCATCTTCCTGGAGACCTGCAAGCGCGTCGGGCAACTCGGGAAACGACTCGGTGATCTCGTCCCGCGTGCGCGAAAAGAACCTCACCTCTCCGCCCGAGATGTGCGCCTGGGCTCGAATCCCGTCGTATTTGTCCTCAACGGCGGCATCAGCAAAATAACTCAACCCCTCCTGCGCTGACTCGATCGGGCTGGCCAGCATGAAGCCCAAGGGATGGAACATTCTCATCGTCGCATCTGCGAGCTTGCCCTCCACCGCCAGCCGCAGCGTCTCCCCGATATCCCCCAGCAACATGTTTGCGCGCTGTACTTCTTTCAACGCCCCGGTGAGCGTACCCCCGTACGCTTTTGCAATCGCTTCCTCCACGAGACTTTCCTTCAACCCAATCCGTAAATCACCAGTCATGATCTTGACGATGTACTTGGCTTCGAGCGGCGTCGCCCGGGCCAGCAGATCGCGGACCAATGCAGCCTTTGCCGCCGGTCCACGCGCCGCCGCAATCTTACTGAAACTGTCGGCAACTTCGAGAACGTTCAGGCGCTGTTCGGATCGCGGCGCAAGAACCTCCCAGGCCACTGAACCCAGGTCGCCATATTTTCGATAGGCTGCCGTCAGCGCGGCCTCGTCTTTTCCAGAAAGCTCCCGCACCACGCGCCACAGCAACGAACCGCCCACTTGCAGCGTTGCCTCCTCCCATGCCGGAAATGCTCTGCCGGAGAGAAATACCGCCGATACCGCTGCCTCATCCATGGTGCGGGACCTGAGGTAGTCAGCAACGATAGTCGTCTTCTGCAGCTTCTTGGTCGTGGCTGCTATCGCATCACAAGTCTCGGCGAGTTTTCGCATGCTGCTCAAAATACTTCTGAGAATAGACGAAAGACTCGCGGATTGCCGAGCCCTTGTCTTTGACTCTCTCGATAAACCAAAGCCCGTCCGTTACTTAGAGCGCAATGTCTTGAGCACTCGCGGCGTGTGGTACCCTAGAAATTGGCGCTTTCCTGGCCGCGGGGCATCTAACCACTGTGCATTCTGTAAGAAATTTCGTACGTTTTCTTGTGGCCGTCCAGCTTCTGCCTGCGCTTGAAAGTGGCGAGGAGACCCTGGTCGGCGGACAGGCCGTGCTCGAAGGCGTGATGATGCGTTCCCCGCACGCTTGGGCAATCGCCTGCCGCAAGCCATCGGGCGAAGTGGTGACGATGCGCGAACCGCTCGAGCGGCCCTCGGAAAAACACACGTGGATGGGTTGGCCCATCGTTCGCGGAGTCATGACGCTCGGTTACGCGATGTCTCTCGGCTACCGCGCCCTGCGTTTCTCGGCCAACGTTGCCATCGAAGACGTGATGCAGAAGGAGGATGAAGATGTCGTGACGGCCGCTAAGCCTACCCTGAGCGAAGCCGGAGGGGCCGTCCCGCTGAAGTCCACGAAGACGCAGGCCCGCGAAAAAGCCGCCGCCATCAGCGGTTGGCTGGCGGGAGTCAACGTCGTCATCTCGCTCGCCTTCTTCATCTTCATGTACAAATACCTGCCGCTGGTGGCGGCCACGGAACTCAAGAAGGTCGATCCCGCGCTCGGCGGCCAGATCATGTTTAATCTGATTGACGGGGCTGTGCGCTTGATTCTGTTCTTGCTGTTCATTTGGGGAGTGTCGCTGTTCGCGGATATTCGCCGCGTCTATGAATATCACGGCGCCGAACACAAGACCGTGTTCGCGTTCGAGAACGGCGATCCGCTTTCGACCGCGGCGGTGCAGAAGTATTCGACGTTCCATCCCCGCTGCGGCACCAGCTTCCTGATGACGGTGATGCTGATCTCGATCGGGTTTTATATGCTGGTTCCGTTCACCAGTTTCTGGGCGCGCTTCGCCGCGCGAATCGCGCTTTTGCCCGTGATAGCCGGCGTCTCTTACGAGATCATCCGTTTCGCCGCCAAGCATCGCGGTTCCTTGTTTGCCTTAATGACGACGCCCGGCCTCTGGCTCCAGCGCATCACGACCAAGCCTCCCTCTGACGAGCAGGCGCAATGCGCCATAGTCGCTCTCGACCACGCCATGGCTCTGGAAAAGGAACGGGGCGGCGAGCTGGTGATTGCCTAGCGGCCCCGCCGCGAATATTTCCTCTTCCCCTCCGATATCACTAAAATGCCGTTGAGAACTGGACCGGCACGCACCGAGACGTAGCAACCCGCGTCTACGTAAGGATTCCGATGTTCGAACGTTTAGACCAAATCGAAGCCCGCTACGAAGAGCTGACCAACGCTCTGGCTTCGCCGGATATCGTCAACGATTCGGCGAGATACCAGAAGACCGCCAAGGCGCATAGCGAAATCGCGTTTGTGGTGGAGAAGTACCGCGAATACAAGGATTTGACGCGAGGCATAGCTGAGAGTAAAGCCATGCTCGCCGATGAGAAAGATCCCGAGATGCGCGCTTACGCCCAGGAAGAACTGGACAAGCTGCAACCCCGCGTTGCTGCCATCGAAGAAGAATTGAAAGTTCTACTTTTGCCCAAGGATCCGAACGACGAAAAGAATGTCATCCTCGAAATTCGCGCCGGCACTGGTGGAGACGAAGCAACGCTCTTCGCCGCTGAGATCTTCCGCATGTATACCCGTTATGCGGAGACGCAGCGATGGAAGGTTGAAGTTCTTTCGTCATCGGAGTCGTCGGCCGGCGGACTGAAAGAAGTGATCGCCATCATCGAAGGCAACCGGGTTTTTTCACAGCTCAAATACGAAAGTGGAGTGCATCGCGTGCAGCGGGTACCCGCGACCGAGCAGCAAGGACGCGTCCACACCTCCGCTGTGACTGTGGCCGTTCTTCCCGAAGCCGAAGACGTCGATATCAAGATCGAAGCCAAAGACTTGCGCATCGACACATTCTGCTCCTCCGGTCCGGGCGGGCAGTCCGTGAATACGACTTACTCGGCCGTCCGTATTACCCACATTCCCACAAACACGGTCGTGAGTTGCCAGGACGAGAAATCGCAGATCAAGAACCGCGAGAAAGGTATGCGCGTGCTGCGCTCGCGTCTTTACGAAATTGAAATGGAAAAGCAGCAGCAGGCACTGGCCAAGGAGCGCAAGGCCATGGTGGGATCCGGCGACCGCAGCGAGAAGATTCGTACCTATAACTTCCCGCAAAATCGCCTCACCGACCATCGCATCGGATTCACCATCCACCAACTCGAAGCCGTGATGGATGGCAAGCTTCAGCCGCTGATCGAAGCCCTTACCACCCACTATCAGGCGGAAAAACTAAAGCAGGAAGCCGCCAGCGTGGTTTAAGAGCGTCAGGCGGGTGCTCTGGGTTGCGCGAAAGGGGGACTATGTCGGATATCAACGAGAGGCTCACGTCGGTTCTCAGCGAGCGCTACGCTGCAAACGCAACCAGGATTCGCGAACTAGCCGCGCCTCTGACCAACGCCCAGTTCTGGCAAAAGCCATTTCCCTATGGCAACAGCTTCGGTCACCTAGTCCTGCATCTGACGGGCAATTTGAATTACTACATCGGAACGCAGATTGCCGGGACTGGCTACGTCCGCGACCGGCCACGCGAATTCACCGATCCGAATCCTCCGTCGAAAGACGAGGCGCTCGGTAGCTTCGCGGCCGCCGTAGAGATGGTTCTCAAGACTATCCGCGCGCAATCTCCCGAAGATTGGTCGGCGGAATATTCAGGGGTCGGCTTAGATGCCAAGAACCGTCTCGACATTCTGGTCATTTGCGCCGCACACATCCAGCACCACATTGGCCAGATGATCTACCTTGGCTCCGAGTTGCGTCGGCAGGCCAAAGACTGAGCGAGATGAAATCGACTGCTCGACGTGGCTGTACATTTCGACTGTGTGCTCTGTGGTGAAATGATTTCGTGCAGCTAAAGCAAACCCTGGCCTCTGCCATCAGCCGCCTCAATGCGGATCATGTTCCTTCCGCGCGCCTGAATGCCGAGTTGCTCTTGATGTTCATCCTCAACTGCGACCGGGCCTATCTTTACGCGCATCCCGAGCGCGAACTGACTCGCGACGAACAGAGTCGTTATGCTGCTGCGCTCGTCGAGCGCGCACGCGGCGTCCCAACACAGTACATTACTGGCCATCAGGAATTCTGGGGTATGGACCTGATCGTGACGCCCGCAGTGCTCATCCCTCGCCCCGAGACTGAGCACGTGATCGAAAGCGTCATGGATCGGGTTGGGCGGGCGCCCGCGCCCTCCGAGCTTCTCCGCATCAGCGACGTGGGCACCGGCTCTGGCTGCATCGCGCTGGCTCTGGCCAAAGAGTTACCGCAGGTCGAAATCCTTGCCACCGACATTTCTGCTGCCGCGCTGGAGATCGCTCGCGCCAACGCCGGCCGCCATCAACTCGAATCTCGAATTCAATTTCGCGAGGCCGACCTGCTAGCAGGATTTGAGAACGACGCCTTTGACTTCATCGTCTCCAATCCGCCCTACGTCGGCGAATCGGAAGAAGATCAGGTCCAGCTGGAAGTTCGCAAGTTCGAACCGCGCGGTGCTGTTTTCGCGGGGCCGACGGGAATGGAGGTCATAATGCGTCTGGTTCCGCAAGCGCGCGCCGCGCTTAAACCTGGCGGCTGGCTCGTCATGGAAATCAGCGGAGCGATCTCAGAAAAAGTACAGCGCTTGCTGCAGCATTGGAACGATGTTCGGATCCGCCCGGATCTGCAATCGATTCCCCGCGTGGTGCAAGCTCAGAAATAGCTAGCGTGGCACAACCGCCGGCGATATCTCTTCCACATCGACAATGTTCGTAGGGTACTTGCCTGTGTAACAAGCTGAGCAGTAGGAGGTTTTCTCCCCCTCGCCGCAAGCCTTCTTCAGGCCTTCCAGCGAAAGGTAAGCCAGCGAATCGGCTCGAATGTACTCGCGAATTTCGTCAACCGATTTATTGGCGGCGATCAACTGATTCTTTGAAGGTGTGTCCACACCGTAGTAGCAAGGCGAAATCGTGGGTGGGCAAGAAACGCGCATGTGAACTTCCTTCGCCCCAGCATTGCGAATCATGCGCACGATCTTGCGGCTGGTGGTGCCGCGCACAATCGAGTCGTCAATCAGCACGACGCGCTTGCCTTCCAGAAGCGAGCGCACGGGATTCAGCTTCAGCTTCACGCCAAAGTCGCGCACGCTCTGGCTCGGTTCGATAAACGTGCGTCCCACGTAGTGATTGCGGATCAGGCCAAAACGGAACGGGATGCCGCTCTCCGCGGCATATCCAACGGCCGCGGTGACGCCCGAATCCGGCACCGGGACTACCAGATCGGCCTCCACGGGCGCCTCACGCGCCAACTGCCGTCCGAGCTCTTCGCGGCTGGTTTGCACGGCCCGGCCAAAGACAATGCTGTCGGGCCGTGAAAAATAAACGTGCTCAAAAATGCAACTCGACTGCGGCGCGTCCGTCGAATAAAAACGCGATGTGATACCTTCTGGCCCCACCACGATTAATTCACCGGGCTTCACGTCGCGCTCATACATGGCGCCGATCAGATCAAAGGCGCATGTTTCCGAAGCAAAGACGATTGTGTCGCGTTTCTGACCTTCCAGTGCGGGGATACGACCCATCGCCAGCGGACGGAAGCCGCGCGGGTCACGCGCCGCGATAACCCGGTCCGGACTCATCAAGACTAGCGAAAAGGCGCCTTCCACCCGCCGCAATGCATCGGCGATCGCCTCCGGCAAAGTGTGCTCCCGCGAAAGCGCGATCAGGTGCACGATCACTTCGGTATCGCTGTTTGTCTGAAAAATGGATCCCTGGCGCTCCAGTTGGGCCCGAAGATCCACTGCATTCACCAGATTCCCGTTATGCGCGACTGCAATCGAACCCTTATTCGACTGCACAAGAATCGGTTGCGCATTCAGCAACGCCGAATCGCCAGCGGTTGAGTAACGCGTGTGGCCGATGGCCACCGTGCCGCGCATTTTTGAAAGCACATCTTCGGTGAAGATGTCGGCGACCGTCCCCATCGCCTTGTGGACGCGGGACGTCAGGCCATCGGAAGTGACAATCCCGGCCGACTCCTGCCCGCGGTGTTGCAGGGCATGCAAGCCCAGGTACGCGAGTTTCTCCGCCTCGGGATGAGCGAAGATCGCCACCACGCCGCACTCGTCGTGAAACTTATCAGTTCTTGGCATTCAGCGCTCGGTCCCTAAGCATCCCACCAACACCTCGTTCAATCTGCCGCTATGAGTTCGGGATCTGCCCGCAGAGCTGATTCCAGAGCACTCTTATACGCAGCGCTTAACCCGGAAACAGCCGCGGACACAACTACTTGTCCGTCCAGCGAAATCTCTAGCCGCTCCGGAATCGTTTCTCCCAGCACATCGGCGGCGATTCCATACTCCTCCGCAACCTGTTGGATTCGCGCAACGTTATGCAGGTCGCAGGAAAGCATGATGCGGCTTGCATCTTCACCGAAAAGTGCAAACTCGGCGGGAAGTCCGTTCGACACAACATTCACCCGCGCGCCCAAACCTTTCGCAAATGTCTTCTCGGCCAGCGCGACTGCCAACCCGCCACCACTGCAATCATGCACGGACTCCACCAATCCCTGCTGAACCAATTCGGTCACGGCCTTCTGCAGCGCTGCTTCTTTCTCCAGATCGAGGTCTGGAGGATATCCCCACAATGCACCCAAAACTTCCTTGGCATATTCCGACGATCCGAACTCGCTCTCTACATCGGTGATATCGGCTGCTTCGCCGGCGCGCAATAGCACGATCGTGCGTCCCGCCGCGGCGAAATGCATCTTCGCAGTCTTATGTACGTCATCGAGGATCCCTACAATGCCCAGAACTGGCGTGGGATAGATTCCCTCACCCAGCGTCTCGTTGTAGAAGCTGACGTTACCGCCGGTGATTGGAATCTCCAGCTCCTCGCAAGCCTTGGTGATGCCATCGATGGTTTGCGAGAACTGCCACATAATGTGGGGCTTCTCGGGATTGCCGAAGTTGAGGCAGTTGGTTGCGCCCACCGGAGTTGCGCCCGAACACGCCACCTTGCGGGCAGCCTCCGAGACGGCATGCATTGCCCCCAGCCGCGGATCGAGATAACACCAGCGGCTGTTGCCATCCAGCGCCATTGCCAGACCGCGCTGTGGTCGCTCCGGATTCGCATTCTTGATGCGAATCACGCCCGCATCGCCGCCACCCGGCGCCTCGACCGTGTTGGTCTGCACCATGTGATCATATTGTTGCCAGACCCAGCTCTTGCTGCAGATGTTCGGGCTGGCCAGAAGCTGTTTCAGGTTTTGAGTGAAGTCGCTGGCAGCGTTGAGCTGAATGTTCTCCGGCATTTCGCGGGACACGGGCGGCTCCCAACGCTCAAGCGGACGTTTGTATACAGGTGCATCGTCGGTAAGGGCCTGATTCGGAATCTCGGCGACGATTTCGCCGTGCTGCAGAACACGCAATTTGTTGTCGGTCGTAACCTTCCCGACTTCTACCGCATCGAGCCCCCATTTTTCAAAAACGCGAAACACTTCCTGTTCACGGCCTTTCTGCGCCACCAGCAGCATGCGTTCCTGGGACTCGCTGAGCATGATCTCGTAGGCACTCATGCCAGTTTCCCGCTGCGGCACACGGTCAAGCTCAATCTCGATGCCGACGCCGCCTCGCCCTCCCATCTCGCAGGTGGAACAGGTAAGGCCAGCCGCGCCCATATCCTGAATGCCAACAATGGCTCCGGTCTTCATGGCTTCGAGGCAAGCTTCGAGCAGCAACTTTTCCAGGAACGGATCACCAACCTGCACGTTCGGCCGCTTCGCTTCCGAGGCTTCGCTGAATTCCTCGCTTGCCATCGTCGCGCCATGGATACCGTCGCGTCCCGTCTTAGCGCCAACGTAGATCACAGGATTGCCTTCGCCGGCGGCACGCGCGTAGAAGATCTCGTCTTTGCGAACCAGGCCCAAGGCGAAAGCGTTCACTAACGGATTGCCGGAATAGCACGGCTCGAACTTGGTTTCGCCGCCCAGGTTCGGCACGCCAAAGCAGTTGCCGTAGGAAGCGACGCCGCTCACCACGCCCTCCAGGGTCGAGTGATTGCGGTGGACGTCCTTCCGGGCGCTGTCGTGGGCAGCCATCCCCACACGAGTTGTGATAGGCCCAAAGCGCAGCGAATCCATCACTGCCACCGGCCTCGCTCCCATAGTGAAAATATCGCGCAGAATCCCGCCTACGCCCGTGGTTGCGCCTTGAAAGGGCTCGATGAATGATGGATGATTGTGCGACTCGATCTTGAAGGCGCATGCCCAGCCGTCGCCGATGTCGATGATGCCGGCGTTCTCCCCCGGTCCCTGGACGACGCTGCCGGGGCCGGTGGTGCGTTCGCCTCGAGTGGGAAGCCGTCGCAGATGCACGCGCGAGGATTTATAGGAGCAGTGCTCGCTCCACATCACGCTGTAAATGCCGAGTTCCGTAAGGGAGGGCGTGCGTCCCAGCGCAGCTTCGATGCGCGCGTACTCCTCCGCCGTTAGGCTGTGCTGCTTGAGGAGTTCGGGAGAGATGCTTGCCGGTGCGGGCACCGCGGAAAGCGTCCTGGTTGTCATGGCGATACCTATATTGTCGCATGGTTAAAAGCGCATGCACCGGGTCAAAAAGCGAACGAAATCAGAGTGCTGCGGCCACAGCCCGAATGTGTTGCGGACTGGTGCGGCAGCAGCCACCGATCCAGTCGCCGCCGGCCTCGCGCCATTCCCGGGCAAGTTCGCCGAATCCGGCGGGGTCGGAGGCGCCGGTCCAGCCGCGGGTTTCGGCGACCCAGGTCTCGCCAGAGTTGGGGTAGACGGCGATGCGCTTTTTCGTGACAGCGCGGATTTTCCGGATGAGAGGCAGGATGTAGCGCGGCGCGGTGCAATTGATGCCGACGGCGATAATGTTTGGAGCTGCGTCGAGCAGGCGTGCGCATACCTCGATTGGCTCACTGTGGCCGGTGTAGGTGTCGTCGCGGCAGGTGAAGCTGATGTAGGCGGCAATGTTCGGGAACGGCGCGAGGGCTTCGAGAATGGCATCGGCTTCGGCCAGCGAGGGTACCGTCTCGAAGGCCAGAAAATCAGCCGGAGTATCGCGCATGGCGTCGATGCGTTCTGCGTGAATGGTTACGAGACCGGGATGGTCGATGTTGTAATTGCCGTGGAACTCTGCGCCGTTGTGCAACGCGGCACCATAGGCGCCGAGCGAACCGGCGATCCAGATGCGGCGCGGTTTTCGGCCGGCGTCGACTTCAGCCTGGATGTATTCGCAGCGCGCCTGCTCCGCGAGCGCGACGCTCTGCCGGATTGCTTGGCGGGCGGCTTGCTCGGCGGCTGGCACGGCGAAGCCGATCTCGTGAAAGCCCATTGCGGAGAGCTGATAGCTGGCGGTGAGCAGGCAGTCGGCGCCGGCTTCCAGATAGCTGCGATGGACGGCTAACACTTTCTCCGGCTGCGTGCGCAGAACCTCGCCGGACCAGAGCGGGCTCGCGAGGTCGCAGCCGGCGCGCTCGAGTTCGGTGGCGAGGCCGCCATCGAGCACGCGGAGGCCAGTGAGGTCGAGCGTGTCGCGCCGAGTCATATATGTTGTCTACTGGCTTCGACACGCGTTGGCAACTTGCGGTCGGCGCGGCTTCTGCTGCACGTCATTCTGATACACTGACGCCAGTGCGCTCGAGTGATTTGCCATCCCTACCAGGACGATGGCGCCGGGCGTTCCCACCTGTACGTCGGTCGATCGGGGAGTGGCTCAGCCTGGTAGAGCACCTGGTTCGGGACCAGGGGGTCGGAGGTTCGAATCCTCTCTCCCCG
>DATHOK010000067.1:0-30345 GCA_035484995.1 Verrucomicrobiia bacterium
CCAATCTTCTTCACAGCCTTCTCCATTCCTGAGCTCTCCATCCCACTACTAATCACCGAACACTCTGAGGACCACTGTTAAAAATACTTCCCCGCCATCCTCTGCCAAAGCGGCCAGTCATGCTTCGAATTGTCATTGTAAACATCCAGCCAGTGTGGCACCGTTTTTGCATTCAAAATCGCAGACATCTTCACATTGGCGTCCAGACATATATCCCAATCCGCCGATCCCAGCACAATCTTCATCTGACGGTAGCGACTCAAGAACCAGTCATCATTCTGATTCGGCAAATAATCTGGCGGGCAATTGAAGTAGCAGTCATCGTCGTAATACCCATCCAGAAATTGATGAATATCAAACGACCCGCTCATGCTCACACAATGCGTCACCACATCGGGATGCTTGAAGGCAAAATTCACCGCGTGATAAGCCCCGAAGCTGCAGCCGGTCATCGCCAGCCGCGGCGTCTGATTCTTCCACCGCACAAACGGCAAAAACTCATGCAGAATGTAGCGCTCATACTGCAAATGTCGCAGCACGCGCACCTTGGGATGCACGCTCTTGTTGTACCAGCTCTCGGTATCGACGGCGTCGGGGCAAAACACTTGCAGCTCACCACGCTCAATCTTCGGCGCCAGCACCCCAATCATCCCGCGATCTTCGTACTCGAAAAACTTCCCCATGGAAGTCGGGAACACGAGCAAAGGCGTCCCTGCATGCCCGAAGACGAGAGCTTCCATATCCCGGTGCAGTTCCTGGCTGTATCCTTTGTGATATTCGCGGTTCATTCTTTGGCAGTCGCGGCAGACGAAGTATCTTACCTGAAGGGGAACCGCACAAGGCCAATTTTGTCTTCAATTCCGCCGGTCCGAGCCCGCAACCAAGCCCGCAAATGATATCGTGATACGAGATATGTCGTGGCGGTTTCCAAAACTGATCCCGCGCTCCGCGCCTGTCATCCTTTTACTTCTCACTCTTGCGGCCGCTACCGGATTCGCCGCTGTCAGCCATCTCGTCGCCCGTTACAACGCCAATCAGCAGTCCCGCGGCCGCAAACTGTACCAGCAAGGTCTCGCCGATGCCTCTGCCAACCGCTACGACGACGCCATCAACGTTTTCCGCGCCGCGCTCACCTGCGATCCCACCAACTCGCAATACCAACTCAGCTTGGCGCGGGCCTTGCGCGACAGCAACGATCCTCGCCGTCTCGACGAAGCCGAATCCTACCTGATCGCTCTCTGGCAGCGCGCCCCGCAGGACGCCGCCGTGAGTCTCGCTCTGGCCCGTGTTGCCGCTCATCGCGGTTCTATCGATGATGCCATTCGGTACTATCACAATGCGATGTACGGAGTGTGGAACTCCGATCCCGATGCGAACCGAAGCAAGGCTCGCATCGAACTGATCCAGTTTCTGCTCAAGAAAGGCGCTCCGGACAAGGCTGAATCAGAACTCATGGCACTCGCTACTGCACTGCCGCCTACACCCGACGCGCATCTCCAGGCCGCCCAGCTTTTTGCTCAGGCGCGGGATTACGCCAGGGAGTTGGCTCAGTACGAAGAAGTTCTCCGTTTCGACCCTGCCAACGCTGCTGCGCTGGCCGGAGCAGGTCAGGCCACTTACCGTGCCAGCAACTACACCTCTGCCCGCCGTTATCTGCAGGATGCGGTGAACGCGAATCCGCAGGATGAAGAATCTCGCCAGTTCCTGGCAACCACGGAACTCATTCTTCGCAACGATCCCTTCGCGGGTCATATCTCCGACGCCGAACGCAACCGCCGCATCGCCGTCGCCTTTACCCAGGCTGAAAAACGTCTCGACGCATGTGCTCAGGAGAAGAACATCGACCTGAAAGCGACGGTAACTCCAGCCGAGGCTTCCGGCCCTGCTTTGGCGACTGGTTCCGCTCCGTCGCCGCTGCTTGCGCTCCAGTCTCTGTGGACCGAGGCCAAACCAGATCTCGCGCGTCTCCGCTTACCCGCAGAAACCGATCTCCCTGATGCGATCATGGATGTGGTCTTCCAAATCGAACAGCAGACCGCCGCGACTTGTGGCCAGCCGCAAGGCCTCGACCGCGCACTGCTTCTGATCTCTCAAAAGCACGAGGCAGCCAACCAATGAGTAACGGCGCTCCTGCTCCCTCTGCTGTCGTTGCCCGTTTCCAGGGGCCCCGCCGTTTGTTTTCGTCTCTTGAGGGAGTCTTCAACGAAGAGGTGTTCTTCCTGATTCTGTGCGTCTTCATCGGAATCTTTTCCGGCCTCGCAGTGGTCTGCTTCCGCCTCGCCATCGACTGGATCCACTTGGCTCTGCTCGGCCCGCTCCCCCAAACTCATAGCTGGCGCCTGTTCGCAGTCCCGGCGCTCGCCGGCCTGGTCGTAGCCGCTCTGGTGATTCATGTGTTCCCAACGATCCGCGGCAGTGGAGTGAATCAGACCAAGGCCGCGCTCTACATCTTCAACGGATTTATTCCGTTCCGCACTGCAGTGGGAAAGTTCATCTGCTCCGGCCTCGCCATCGGTTCAGGCCAATCCCTCGGTCCCGAAGATCCTTCTTTGCAGATCGGGGCCAGCATTGCCTCGGCCCTCGGTCGCCAGCTCGAGATCTCGCGCGACAAACTCCGGCTCATGGCTCCAGTCGGCGCGGCCGCCGGCCTTGCCGCCGCTTTCAACGCTCCCATCTCCGCCGTCCTCTTCGTCATCGAAGAGGTTATCGGCCGCTGGAGCGCCGGCATCCTCGGCTCCGTCGTGCTTTCCGCTGTCTCCAGCGTCGTGATCGTGCGCTGGTTTCTCGGCAGCGAGCCCCTGTTCCGCATTCCGGTCACCGCCTTCAAACGGCCCAGCGAACTTCTCGCCTACGCCGTGCTCGGCATCGTCGGAGGCCTAGCTTCCGTCGCCTTCGCCCAGTCGATCGGCTATCTGCGCCCCCGCCTGAAAGCTCTGCCGCGCTGGACGCAATACTTTCAGCCCGCCGTCGCCGGACTCCTCATCGGACTCATCGCGTTCCTCGGCGCGCCCCAGGTCATGGGCGCCGGCTACGATTCCATGGACCAGGCCATGCACGGCCAGTACGCCTGGAAAATCCTCGCCATCCTGGCCGTTCTCAAAATCGTTGCCACTACGCTCTCGTTCGTCAGCGGCGCTCCGGGCGGCATGTTCGCCCCCACCCTCTTCATCGGAGCTATGCTCGGCGGCGCCGTCGGGGACATCGAACGCATCTTTTTTCCTCAACTCACCGGATCCACCGGCACCTACGTCCTGGTTGGCATGGGCGTCCTCTTCGCGGGATTCCTGCGTGTCCCCATGACTTCGGTGTTCATGGTTCTCGAGGTCAGCGGCAACTACGAGATCATCGTTCCTGTCATTGTCGCCAATACGTTTTCTTATCTCATCTCGCGCGGCCTGCTGGATGTTCCCATCTTCGACATGCTTACCCGCCAGGACGGCCTCGTCCTTCCGTCGCTCGAAGAAGACCGCGAAGAAACTATCCTCCGAGTCGAAGACGCCATGCTTCCCGTGCCTGCAACAATCCTCAGTGCCGAGGATTACGTCGATGCCAACGAGCGGCGCGTGCAGGATTCCACCGATGCCATCTTCCTGGTGCGCATGCATCCCAGTGGCTGGAGCACCATCAGCCGTGACCAGCTTCAACGCCTTTTCCGCGAAGGCAAAGGGGAACACACGTTGGGCTCAGTACTCCCGCAGCAGTCGCTTCCCAGTTTGTATCCTGATCTTCCGCTCGACTCCGCACTCCGCTACGTGAACGATTACCCGCTCGTGCCGGTGGCGAACCGAGCCAATTCCCGGGAGTTGGAAGGTATAGTCACCCGCGACTCGGTCTTCAAGCGATATGAAATTGACCGAACGCCCGTGGGAAACTGAGCCCTTGCTGACCCTCGCGCGCGAAGCCCACCCATCTTCCACAGATGTGCAATTTCTTGCGTCTAGGCCTGTATTCCTGGCTTTAACTCGAATCCCAGGCGCCCCGGTTTGGTATGCCGATTGCCATAATACCTCCGGAAGCCGCGCCAATCGCGCATTCCACGAGTTCTTTGGCATCAAGATGCAGTTTCCCCCAGACAGGATCATCTTATGAAGACCACAATCATTGTTTTCTGCGTTCTCTGCGCAACTGCCGCCTTCGCCCAAAGCGCCCCACTGCTGAGCAACACTCCGGCACCAGTCGTAATGGCGGACCACCCGCTGCACGCCTCTGAGCACTCCCTGGCGGCGGAAACCAGCCTGTTCGGTGGCATGTCACCCTACACTTATGCTAAGGGTGAAGTTCCGCTGGCCGAATTAGGATCACTCCCGTACGAGACGCCTCTAGGCGACGTAGCCCGCACTTACAGAAAAATGCACGCCGAGGCCCCGAAAGCCACGGTAGTCCTGGACAAATAGGTGCTGTGTTTACCTGGAGCGGTTCAAGCGGAGAAAGAGCAGTAAAGATAAGTTCATCTTGCCAAGATCAGGGTCATGTGGCGACCGCTATAAAAGAGCCGACACGGGAGATCTCCGCTCACTGGCTCAGCTTGATGGCTAGCTGGCGCTCCGGCTGCGTCATCTGACTCCACAATTTTTGCAGGTCATCCTGCAGCGCCTGGTTGTCTGGTTCCTTGTGCAGAGCCAGTGCAAACCATCGGTAGGCCGTGGGTAAGTCCCGCGGTGTGCAGGTTCCCGTCGAATAGAGCGCGCCCATCGAAATCATCGCCTTCGCATTGGACTCATCCGCGGCCTGCTTCAGGAGCCGCAGGCCGTGATCGCAGTCCTGGCGCACCCCGCGTCCATAAATGTAGCGTTCCGCGTTGATCACGGGATCGATTGGCTTCGCCGCCGGAGGCTTCGCCAATACAGGCGCGGGGACTGTCGCTTTCGCCGCAGGCGGTGCCCCCGCCATCGCAGTCGGTTGCTGGTCGGGACCAGAAGCCGCTGGCGCCGCTGCCCCAGCAGGCAAGTTGGGATCGACAGGCTGAGCTTGCGACGGAGCCGCCTGAGCAGGGGCGCTAGTAGCAGGAGCCGTCTGCGCAGTAGTGGGAGGGGTTTGCGAAGCAGCTGCGGCCGGAGAAGTCGCGGGAGCGGTCTGAGGCGGAGCGGACTGTGCCGGCGACTGCGGAACTGGTAGCGCCGGAGTCGCTGCGTCACCGGCGGCCGGAGGCGTCCCGTTATTGCTAACCCCAACTGAGGGAGAAGCGCTGTTCGGCGTTGCCCCCGCCGCCGCCGCGCCGGAATCCGGGCTCTGCGCGGTGTCCGACGATGGCTTCGTCGCCACTGGCTTCTTGTCCGGGATCAGGCCATCGAAGCCCGCTTCCTTGAAGTGTAGGTAGCCCATTCCCACCGCCAGCGTCAGCGCCACGACGATAAAAACCAGCTTGCCCCCGCTCCGCTTCGGTTCTTCCTCATCATCGAGGAGATAGTCCACATTCGAAGACGGCCGTAGAGCGTCAGGCTCAGCACCACGATTGACAGCGGGGCCGGGAGTGTTTAAGCCAAGAAATGAGTGCCCCGTGATCACCGGTCCCGCGCTCGGCCGAACGTCGTCTGTCAGGATTTCGTTTGTGCGAGTCTCGGTGCGAGGCCGTGGCGAATGCGAGTCTAGGTTAGCTCGGCGGAATTGGGCAGGCTCGGGGATGGTCGACTTGTCGCTTTGCGGGGGCGCGGATGGCGCCGGAACCGGTGGCGGAACCGGGGCTACCTTCGGTGGCGCAACGCTTTCCGGCGGCGCCACAGCGGCCTGTACTCGCCCAGCAGGCGCAGTTGTCGCCACCAGAGACGCTCCGCACATTCCGCAAAAGCGGTTGGCGACGTCGTTCTCGTTGCCGCATCGTCCGCAGCGCACACACCCTCCTCAACTATTCTGTCATTTAGATTAACTCTACTGCCCCTGGTTTCGCGAGTACGATGCTGATTCACGAAGTTTCGAAGGTCACAAAAAGGCGCCGTCGCGCTTTATTATTCGTCAGCTGGGATCTTGTGGATGGCTTTAATTAAGAGGCGTGCTGGATGGGTCCGATAGAGCAATCAGTTTGCCTACCGGATACTCTTCCTGGGTGAGAGGAATCGCAGGTTCGGAGTTGACAATCGTGAGCACATCACCGCTGTGAACTCCACGCAGGAGCAGTCGGTCGCGCTCGACGCCCACGACTCGATATTTCTCGTCGAAAACCGACATGCAACTCCCTTCTGGCTATTAGATGCCAGATTCCATGGCCTGGATACCAAGGAATTCACTCTCCTTGTCGAAAGGTGCCAAAACAGAACGCAACCTTCCGTCGTTCCAGATGCGAATTGAGCTACGCCGCTCCGAAGCGCACTGAAACCAGTTTCGATACGCCGGGCTCTTGCATGGTCACGCCGTAAAGCACGGGCGCGATGCTCATGGTCTTTTTGCTGTGAGTGATGAGGACGAACTGGGTCTTGATACTCATTTCTTTTACTAGTTCGGTGAAACGCCCGATGTTGGCCTCATCCAGCGGCGCGTCCACTTCGTCGAGGATGCAGAAGGGGCTGGGCGTGTACTGGAAAATGCCGACGAGCAGGGCGAGCGCGGTGAGCGCCTTCTCGCCTCCGG
Source organism: Verrucomicrobiia bacterium (assembly GCA_035484995.1). Classification (GTDB taxonomy): domain Bacteria; phylum Acidobacteriota; class Terriglobia; order Terriglobales; family Acidobacteriaceae; genus Sulfotelmatobacter. Next base: position 6,562 of record DATHOK010000067.1, read on the forward strand.
AAAGCAACAAGACGCTCTGCAGGCGCTTGCCAGGAGGCGATGCGACCACGTCGATGCCGCTCTCTGCGGAATTTTCCTCGTCGGTGAGCTTCATGAACGCGTGCCCGCCGCCGAAGAGCTTCTTGAAGGTGACCCCGAAGTTCTCGTTAATCTTGGTGAAGGCTTCCTTGAACTTCTGGCGCGAGACTTCGTCGATCTCGCGGATGGTCGCGGTCGTATTCTCGATGGAGGAGATCAGGTCTTTGCGCTGTCCGTCAAGGAAGCCGTGCCGCTCAGCCGTCTCGCGGTATTCTTCGAGCGCCATCATGTTTACCGGGCCCATGGCTTCGAGTTTGGCGCGCATTTCGCGATGAGCTTGGTCACAGGCCACGAGTTCTTCACCGGCGACAATTCCGATTGTAGTGTCCGCTAGCAAAGCGGCGTGCTCAACTCCCAGTTCGTTCAGGCAGGTATCTGCCATATACATGGCATCGGCTCGCAGCTTGGCGGCCGCTGCCTGCAGTTCGCCGCGCCGGTCGCGCGCCTGGTCAAGAAGCTGGCGGGCGTGGCGGAGTAGTTCATCGATTTCGGAGAGGCGGGCTCGGAGCTGATCTTTTTCGAATTGCAGCAGACCCTCACGAGCCTGGCCTACGTTGCGCTCGGCTACGAAGTCGGCGGCTTGCTCCTCGAGTTGCAGGTTCTCGGTTTCGCGCTGCAGCTTCTCGGCAGCAGCGGCTTCAATCTGCGAGACCAGAGTGTGAAGGCGCTCGCTCATTTCAGCAAAAAGGGAATCGATGCGTCCCAGGACTGCAGTTGCCGAGCGATGACGCTCTTCGAGCGCCGCGACCCGAGCCACGCGTTGCGAACTGGCCTGGGCGGCGTCTTCCCGACGCTGACGCAGCGCGCCGAGCGATTCCTGAGCGGTCGCAATCTGCTGCTCGAGTTCGGCGCGAGTCTGTTCGAGGGCGGCGATCTCTAAGTGACGCGCAGCGACAATCGACTCCTGCTCAGAGCGCTCCGCAGATAGACGTTGCAACTCCGCTTGCGAAACGCTCACGCGCTCGCTGACGCGGGCCATCTCCGAATCGAGTTGCTGCAGCATATGGCCGGAAGTCATCGACTGGTGCTCAGCTTCGCGCTTTTCAGCGTCGAGACGTTCCAGCAGGGAAGTGAAGTCTTTAATTTCCCGGCCTAGCGTAAGCACCCGCATCTCTTCTTCCCGCAGCGCACGTTCGAGATCCTCCAGTTGGCGCAGAACTTCGCGGAGTTCGCGCTTCATCGAGAGCGGGCCTTCGGCACGCTGTTTGCCGCCTGTGACCGTGACGTTGTGAAAGCATTCTCCGGTTTGCGAAAGAAAGAACGCGTCGGGATTCTCGAGGGCAAGCCCGCGCGCGGTGTCAGAGCCGGGGACAATGTAACCATCGCGCAGCTTGGGAAGAATTACCTCCAGCGACTTCCCGAATCCGTCCAGCACGCGGATGGTGGACTTCAGCGGCACGATGGAAGCCGTGGGTGGTGCGCAGTGGGCGGCTTCGTCAAGGATGAATGAGAACTTGGCCTGTGCGTCTTCGGGATGAACCAGAAAGGTAGCGCGGCCATCGACATCGCTGCGTAGCAGGCGAAGGCCTTCGTCGGCGGCGTCCCAGGACTTGACTACGATGTAGTTCAACTCGTCCCGCAGGAAGTCTTCGACCACGCGCTCAAAACGCGGTTCGACCTCGAGGAAATCGGCGAGAACGCCGACTGGCGCCAGACCGCTTTGCATTACTCCCGACTGGAAAAGGCGGCGAACAGATTCGGTCGAATATCCGTGTTCCGCGATCACTGCTTCGAGCGATCCCTTCTTACCAAGAGCTGTGGCAAATTCTGCGCGGAGCAGGTCAAGATGAGTCTTGGCCTTCGTCTCTTCTAGGCGCTTGGTTTCGAGTAGGCGTCTGAGCTGGCTGATCTCTTCGGTAATTCCGGCCACGCGTTGCGTGATGGTCTCGAATTCGAGGGCAAGTTGCCCGCGCTGGCCGCCGAAGGCTTCGACCTGAAGGTTAGCGCTTGTAATTTCAGTTTGCAGACGCCGGGCTTCGCGATCGGCTCCGGCGAGACGCTCTTCGGCCTGCGCCAGCTGGTTCCGCAACCGCGAGGCCGCTGACACGGTGTCGAAAATGGCTACGCGTGATTCTTCCTGCTGATGTTCAAGTTCGGCCAGCGCAGTTGCGGCTGCCGCGGCTTCCTGCTGCGAAAGCGCGAGTTCGTGCTGAGCTGCAGCCAGATCAGCGGCGGCTGATTCGAGCACTTGCCGGTTAGAATCACGCTCGGCTTCAAGAGCGGTCAGCCGATGACGGGCCTGGGCCAATTCGGCCTCCGCCGAGGCGGAACGAACCACGAGTTCGGCGCAGCGTTCTTGGTTGTGCCGGCGGCGGGCACTCGCGCGATCGATTTCCAAATCGATCTGGCTGAGGCGCTCGCGATTCTCGCGCAACTCGGTCTCGATGGCATAGCCGCGCTCGGTTCCTTCTCCATGCTCGGATTCGAGTTGCCGGACTGATCCGGCGCGGTGCTGCATGTCTTCCGCCAGGGCATTGAGCTGAGTGTCGAGTTCAACGCTCTCCTGCTCAATGGCGGCGAACTTACTTGCCAGCACCACACGCAACTGGGCCCGCATCTCGTCACGCAGCTTGGCGTAGCGCTCGGCCTTCGAGGCCTGGCGCTTCAGAGAATTCATCTGTCGCGTGACTTCGTCGAAAATGTCGTTCACGCGGGCCAGGTTCAGCTTGGCGTCTTCGAGGCGAGCTTCGGCGAGGCGTTTCTTGGTTTTGAACTTCGTGATTCCGGCAGCCTCTTCGAGAATTGCTCGGCGGTCAGTGGGCCGGCTGCTAAGAATCTGGCCGATGCGTCCCTGCTCGATCAGGGCGTAGGTCTCTGGTCCGAGGCCAGTGCCCATGAAGAGCTCTTGAATGTCCCGCAGACGGCAGAGCTTGCCATTCAGCAGGTATTCACTGTCGCCGGAACGGAACAGGCGGCGCGTGACTACGATTTCTCCGGCCCGGAATTGTTGCTGATTGAATTTCCTGCGGCGAATCTTCAGCACCACTTGGGTTGCGCCGCTCACAGCAGCGGAAGTCGCAAGCGGCACGATTGCGTGAACGGGCAATGCGAACACCGGTTCATCGTCAGGGAAGGCGACCGCTAGCATGTCTACGTTCGACCGTGGAACTTCTACTTCCTCTGTTTTCCCGGGCTGAGCTTCTTCCACGGCGCGGTCGGTTTCTTCAGCGGCGCGGGCTCGGACAGCGGCTTCGTCCCAGTCCTGGGCGGGACGTCGCGAAGCTTCCGCACTGACGGGAAGGTCATCCTGAATGTCGATTTCCGTGGGCGCCCCCGCGTCAGGACCGGGATACTCTTCGGGATCGATCAGGGTGAGCGAGACCTCGGCCATGCCGGTGGGCTTGCGGTCGCGGGTGCCGGCGAAGATCACGTCTTCCATGCGCGATCCGCGCAGCGTCTTCGCCGACTGCTCGCCGAGCACCCAGGAGATGGCATCCGCAATATTCGACTTGCCGCAGCCGTTGGGGCCGATGATGGCGGCGATTCCGTCCCCGTGAAACTTGAGATCGGTGCGGTCGCAAAACGATTTGAAGCCGAGAATCTGAAGCCGCTTCAGTTTAAGCAACGTGAACTCCTTGGGAAAAACAGTTGGCAGTAGTCAGTGGCCAGTTGCTAGTTCTGTTGCCGGGCGTACTGCCGCGTGCCGATCTGTTTACCAGACTGATACCTCCAGCGCTGAAACTGCGCTTTCCCAGACTTCGACTGTCCCGGGCTGGATCGGGCGAGCACAAATTAGAGCTACTGTAACGGTGAAATTGGGGCGGGGTCAAGCAATATAACACTATATATTGTATGGCCTTAAGAGCGAGCGCGTTGGGTTGCACATGCATTGCAGCAATTGCCTGGTTTACGGGTGATGGAACGACGAGGTGGGAGAACCGCGAGAGCAGGATTATGGTAGCGCAACTGGCGATCTAAGACAACGATTCCGGGCTTATCACTGCGAGATATGCGCCTCGCTGAGCTTGGCGGAATAGTCGAGGCTGTCCCCACACAGGCAGTGTCCCATTTACTTTCCTCCTAGCTTTTCGAAGAACAGGCAAATGGTTTCTATGCCGTGATGGAAGTTCGGGATGTGGAATTTTTCGTTGGGGGCGTGAAGGTTGTCGTCGGGCAGGCCGAAGCCCATCATCACGCTGGGGATTTTCAAAGCTTGATAGATATCGTTGACGATGGGGATCGATCCACCGCTACGAATGAATACGGTTTCTTTCTTGAAGGTATCGTGCAGCGCTTCCGTTGCCGCCTTGATGTAGGGATTGTCGGTACCGACAACGCTGGCTGGGCCCTTGCTCCACACTTTAATTTTGGTTTCGATGCCTTTGGGCGTCAGCTTCTTCACGAAGGCCGTGTAGCGCTTGAGGATGTCGTCGGGATCCTGGTTGGGCACAAGCCGCATGGAGACTTTGGCCGCGGCTTTGGCGGGGATCACGGTTTTGGCGCCGGCGGCAATGAATCCTCCAGGCATGCCGTGCACTTCGAGCGTAGGGCGCGCCCACGTGCGGTAAAGAACTGAATAGCCGGGCTCGCCGGTTAGAACCTTGGAACCGACTTCAGTTTTTCTGTAGTGCTCCTCGTTGAAGGGCAGGCGCTTCCAGGCCTTGAGTTCGTCTTTGCTTGGCGCTTTCACGTTCTTGTAGAACCCGGGGATCAGGATTTTTCCCTTGGCATCTTTCAGCTTACCGATGATTTCGATCAGCGCGAAGAAGGGGTTCGGTGCGGCGCCGCCGTACATGCCAGAATGCAGATCGATTTTGGCTCCCACTGCCTCGATTTCGGTGTAAACCAGCCCGCGTAGACCGACGCACAGTGTGGGAAGGTTCGGCGCGAAAAGTTCGGTGTCGCAAACCAGGGCGAAATCCGCTTTCAGCTTGGACTTCTGCTTGTGGACATACTCGGCGATGGATTCGCCGCCTACTTCTTCCTCGCCTTCAAAAATTACTTTGACGTTGATGGGTAGTTTGCCGCCGCCGGATTTCATTAGCGATTCGAGGGCTTTCACTTCCATCCAGAGCTGGCCTTTGTCATCGACTGCGCCCCGGGCATAGATGTTGTTGTTGCGCTCGGTGGGATCGAATGGCGGTGTCACCCACTCGTCGAGCGGATCTGGCGGCTGCACGTCGTAGTGGGCATAGCACAGCGCCGTGGGCTTGCCGGGAGCGTGCAGCCAGTCGGCATAGATGAGGGGATGGCCTTTAGTTGCGATGACTTCGACGTTTTCCATGCCGATGCGGCGGAGTTCGTTGGCTACAAAGTCGGCGGCTTTTTGTACGTCGGGCTTGTGTTCTTCCAGCGTGCTGACGCTCGGGATGCGGAGGAGGTCTTTGAGCTCGCTCAGAAAGCGCTGCTGATTATTGCGGGCGAAATCTACTGCGGCGGACGCCATGGGATAATCCTTTCTCGTGAGAGCTTCGCTTGCAGGTCTAGGGCGGAAAGCCCAACAGTATACCGCTGGGCGGCGAAGGGAAGCGATCTCATCGCGCGGCTGGGGGCCCGACTCAATGGCTATTGGGGATTGGTTGTGGAATCGATCAATTCCATTTTTCCATTTCGGAGTTCGTAGGAGCTCACTGTGACAGTGCCTTTATCCCTATCCCAGGTCGATACCTCTCTGTGGATCAGGGTATAACGGCCATCATTTTCGTATCGATAGGTTTCGTTTTGCCAATCGGACGCGCTTCCGTTTGAGCTGGTAGTCACCTGCTTCTTTGCCTGATCAAACGAAGGGGTCGAGAGGCCGCTCAGAAAATCGTCATGAACAAATTCGTTCGCCTTCGGGTCATATAGATAAAAGTCGTACGAACAATTTCCTGTCCCTCCACACTGGCTCAGTAGCTGCAGATCCTGATAGCCATCGAAATTAGCATCAACCGTAGTAAGCACACTCTGGATAGGAGCCGGCGTTATCAAACCGGGATCGGTCGTATCCTCGATGGTCTGAATCACTTCGGTGCGGGTTCCCGCAGCGATGTCAAGATCGCCAAACGTGTTATCCGGCTGGCCAAGAAAATGAAAGGTGAACAATGGCAGCTTCGAATTGATGCGAAAGGTGCAGGTCATCCCACCACGGAGATCTTCCTCGCCAGCAAAATAATTCTGCACCTGGCTAAGCGGAATTGCGCCGGTGTAGGGAGCGAGCTTGCACCCTTCACTGGGCTCGTGCGAACTTGAGCCTGGGGCGGCTGGCGCTGAGGTCGATGTTCCAGAAGTCTGGTTGCTGGTTGAAACCGGCCGATCCTGCGCTGAACCCGAAGGCACACCAGCCGGGGAAAAAAGCGCCACGAGCGCTAAGGTAAAGATTGCTGCGACCGCCTTTTGCCGCATGCGCATGAGTTTAGCAGGGCCATTTGGGAGTGTCTGAAAGACCTTCCGAAAACCGGGCAGGAGAGAACGCGTCGAGATTAAATGCAGGCTCTTTGGCTGTAACTACGTCCGCTATCACGCGCGCCGTGATTGGCGCCAAGAGAATCCCGTCTCGGAAATGGCCGGTGGCTACATAGTAGCCGGGAGTCGCGGTGGGGCCGAGAATGGGCAATGCGTCAGGAGTCCCCGGGCGTAGGCCGGCCCAGTCTTCGAGGATTTTCGCATTGCGCAGTTCGGGAACGATGGCGATCGCTGCGTGGTGCAGGCGCTGAATCGTCTCGACGTCTGTGCGCTTGTCGAATCCGGCTTCTTCCACGGTGGCTCCAACCAGAATTCTTCCGTCGCTGCGCGGGATCAGATAAACTTCGGGCGCACGGATCACATGCTTGAGCAGGTTGCGGGAGGGTGAGAGCAGGCAGAGCATTTGTCCCTTAACCGGCCGCGTGGGAAAAGCGTAGGGGGCGATCTGGCCCGACCATGCGCCTGCGCAGTTGACGACCTTTGGCGCGTGGAATGAGGTCTTTGTCGTGATGACGCCGGTGACGTGTCCGTCGGAAAGATTGACGGCTGTGACCTCTTCACCGGACGAAATATCTACCGCGCGCCGCTTCGCCGATTGCAGGGCTGCAATCGTAACGGCGCGCGGGTCGACGCTGCGCTCGCGCAGATAGAAGGCAGGTTGGTTGATAACCGCGAGAACTGGTTCGAGTTCGTCCAGAGGCGCGGGAAGCGTTGCTTGTTCTAGGCACGGAGAAGAAAGGTGATCGATCGGAGGAAAGAGAATCGTGCCCTGGTCTCTCAAATCAACTTTCATGCCGGATTCCGCTTCCAATTCGTAGGCGAATTCGGGATACATGCGCGCGCTAGCTGTGGCTAGCGGCTGCAGAGCGGTAGGCGTTTCAAGCGGACAATCGACCAGCATGCCGCCAGCGGCGTGGGACGCTTCGCGTCCTGGTTCGCCGCGCTCGACTATCAGGACACTCGCACCTCTGCGCCGGAGCTCAATCGACAGCGAGAGACCGATGATACCGCCGCCGATTACGATTACATCCCAATTCTTCACCTCCGCATTGTAAAAGAGTCTGTTACTTTCGTTACCCGTGTGGTTACCCTTCTGCCCCCTATAATCCGATCAAACCTACTAGATAATGCATGGCCACACAGCCGCCCAATCGGAGCCGGGGAACTGCATCGGCATCGCCTTGGATTTATAGTCCTTGGCTTGATCTTATCGTTGGATGCGGGGCATGGTCGGCTCCGCTGTTGCTGATCTCTTACTTCTCGATTGCTTCGAGCGCCCGTGCGTGGTCGGTCGCCTTTTACGCCCTGGCGTTGTTTTTCAATTACCCGCATTACATGGCGACCATCTATCGCGCCTACCACCGCGAAGAAGACTTTCACAAATACCGAATCTTCACAGTGCACATTACGGCGCTGATCGTACTGACGCTTTTGCTGGCGCACTCCTGGGTTCGAATTTTGCCGTGGATCTTCACCATCTATTTGACCTGGAGCCCCTGGCATTACAGCGGCCAGAACTATGGCTTGTTTATGATGTTCGCGCGCCGCGCGGGTGCGAAGCCGAGTGAGGCGGTACGGCGCGCGCTCTACGGCGCATTCATCACTTCGTATCTGATTCTGTTTCTCGGCTTCCATACCGGGGCTTCGGCCGATCCGCTTTTCATTTCTCTCGGAATTCCTGCCGCCATTAGCCGTTGGGAGCGGATTTTGCTCGCCGTGGCCTTCGTTGCGCTCGCAGGGTTCGGTCTGTCGCGCCTGGCACGGGAGACGGGCTGGCGAAAGCTGTTGCCTTCGCTGACTTTATTCTCTTCGCAGTTCCTGTGGTTCGTGTTGCCCGCTGGTATTTCGCTGATCAAGGGTTGGGAAATTCCGCAAAGTCGTTACAGCACTGGCGTGTTGGCAGTGATGCACTCCGCGCAATACCTATGGATTACCAGTTACTACGCCCGGCGCGAGGCTGCCGGTGAGGGCGAGCGGCCTTGGCGGGCGTGGGGATACTTTGCTGTTTTGATTGCCGGGGGCATCGCACTGTTTGTCCCAGGCCCGTGGCTCGCCAGCCGGGTATTCCACCACGACTTCACGAATAGTTTTCTGATCTTCACCGCGCTGGTGAACATTCACCACTTTCTTCTGGACGGGGCCATCTGGAAGCTGCGCGACGGAAAGATTGCAGCACTCCTGTTGAGTTCGCGCGATCGTATCTCCGACGCCGCTTCGGGGGCCGGAAGCCGGCTATCCCAGGCGTGGAGCTGGCTTACCGGTGCGACTGCGGGCGCCCGCCAGTTGCGGATCGGCGCTGCTCTCGTGCTGTTGTTGTGGGGAACGGTGGATCAAGCACGGTACTATCTGTCGCTGCGCGCCGATAATCTGCAGGACTTGCAGCGTGCGGCCGCGATGGATTCTTTCGATACCTCAGTGCAGATGCGTCTGGCCCGGCGAGAGCTGGATGAAGGCCATGCGCGGCTTGCGGAAGCGGCGTGGCGAAAAGCCATGCAAGTCAACCCAGCCGATCCCGCTCCGCGGCAGGCCTTGCTGCGATTCCTCATTGGGCAGGGCCGCACCGATGAAGCTTTGAGTTTGACGGATGCTTCGCTGAAGTACTCTCCAAGAGACGCGAATCTTTTGGTGGATCGCGGTCTGCTGGCGCAGCGCTTAGGTCAGCCCGATCAGGCCGTGGAGAGCTGGCAGCGGGCGATTTCTGTCGATCCGGGCCAGATGGCTGCGCATCTTTACCTGGCGAATGAACTCGATCACGAAGGCAAGGCTCACGCTGCAGCCGGGCATTACGAAGTGTTTCTGAACGCCGTTGCTCGGCAACCGTTGGGACAGCGTCCGGCGCCGGAGAAGGTCATTGCGATTGCGCTTCGCATGGCAGACTGCCAGCGGCGAGCGTCCGAGAAACCACTGGCGATTCAGTCTTATGAATTGGCGGCAACCATCGCGGATCAGACCAAGCAGCCGAAGCTTGAGAGCGTCGCCGACGTGAACGAAGCGGCGCTGCAGGCGGATGCCGGCAAACTGGGCCAGGCACTTCAGCTTTACCAGCACGCCCTGCAATTGGATGATTCGATTGCCGACAAGGAGTCAAGCGCGGAAGACTGGCTGGCTTATGGACGCTTTCTTGATAACTCTGGGTTTCCGGCTCGACTGGCCTATGCTTGCTTTGTGAAGTCCGGGCTCGAGAACGCTCTCCCAGACTCATCGCAAAAGCGGTTCCTGGCCGATGCCAGCAAGCGCGCCGAAGGCCGGATTGGGTCCGAAGCAGTTGCTATCCGTCGCGATCCCGACCCCGTTCTGCAGGAAGCGCTGGCGCTTCGCCGCTAACCTGGCTCCCTCGCGCTGCTCCTTCTAAAATTCATCAGCGTGTTTTGCACCTGCTGGAAATTCCGCGCGCCCCGTTTGACACTGCGGCGCTTGTGCTAAACAATTGAATGGACCACGCTGTCAAGGCGGTTAAATCCTCGGAGGAACTACATGCCGGACGAAGGCGAACAGATACAGGTTGAACAGCAGTCGACTGCAGGGAAGTGGATTCTGGTGATCCTGGCAATTCTTTTTGTCGCGGGTTCGGTGTATGGATATGTGACCACACAACAGCACGTGCAGAAGCTGACCACGGACCTTAGCACCAGTCAGGCGCAGGTTGCGGAATTGCAAAAGAGGGTGCAATCCTCAGAAGCCCAGGAAGAGACGATCGCACAAAAGCTGGGCATGACCAAAAAAGAACTGATGGAGCGTGCTGCCGCGCTACAAGCCCAACAGAAGGCTGATGAGTCCCGCCTGGCGCAGCAAGAGAAGGAATCGAAGGAGCAATTCGGGCAGGTGACCGGGGAAGTGGCTGGCGTGAAGACCGACGTAGGCGGGGTGAAGACCGACGTGGCTTCCACCAAGGCCGATCTGGAAGCTACGAAAGCGAAGCTGCAGAGTGCAGTGGGCGACCTGGGAGTGCAGAGCGGCTTGATCGCCAATACCCGCAGCGATTTGGAAATTCTCAAGCATAAGGGCGACCGTAATTATTACGAATTCACGTTGCTCAAGGGGGCTAAGCCGCAGCCGGTGGCGACGGTGAGCCTTCAGCTTAAGAAAACCGATCCCAAACGCGGCAAGTTCACGGTGAATGTGACTTCTGACGACAGAACCATCGAGAAGCAGGATCGCAATACCTCCGAGCCCATTCAGTTCTATTCGGGACGCGATCACTTGCTGTTCGAGCTGGTGGTGTGGACCGTGGACAAGAAGAAAGCGACGGGCTACCTGAGCACTCCGAAGGCCGCGCCCGTACCGGTGACGGCTAATTAAGAGGGCAGCTTAGTCGATCGGCACGAATTTCACGCACACCGGTTCCGATACATCCAGAACTTTGCCGGTGGGCTTAAGGCGGCCAGTTTTGGCGTCGATGCTGAAGACGACAATGTTGTTTGACTTTTCGTTGGCCGCGAACAGCAACGAACCTCCCGGGGCTATCTCAAAACTGCGCGGAGTTTTGCCTTTCGTCGAAGCGTACTCGACCAGGGTCAGCGTCCCTTTGTCTGGGTCGATGGCAAATACGGCGATGCTGTCATGGCCGCGGTTCGAGGCATAGAGGAACTTGCCGGAGGGCTGGACCTGAATCTCAGCGTCATCGTTGTGCGCGGAGAAGTCTTTCGGATACGTCGAAATAGTTTGCAACCGGCGCAAGACTCCGGCGGAGCCGTCGTAGCTGAGGACCGAAACCGTGGACTGGATTTCGTTGACGACATAGGCGAACTTGCCATTGGGATTAAAAGCAAAATGCCGAGGACCAGCTCCGGGGTCAGCCTTGGCGAGTGTCGTATAAATCTGCGGATCATTCAGAGTGAGCGAGCCTTTGGCTCTGTCGAATCTGTACACCAGCGTTTCGTCGAGGCCAAGATCGTCCACGATGGCGAAGCGCTCGTCGGGCGACAGATCGATCGAGTGAGCGTGCGGTCCTTCCTGACGTTCAGGGTCGGCGCCGTGGCCGGTGTGCTGGATGAAGGCTGTAGCCTCGCCCAGTCGTCCATCTTCGAGCACTGGGAATACGGCGACGCTGCCTCCGGTGTAGTTGGCCACCAGAACGTATTTGCCGGTTTTATCTACCGTGATGTAGCAAGGGTCTGCGCCTTTGGAGGCGACTTCATTCAACAGCGTTAATTTGCCGGTTGTGTGATCGATTGAAAAGGCGCTGACCGCTCCGCTTTTCTGGCCTTGATAGTTTCCAGTTTCATTGACCGCATAAAGGAACCGCTGGTTAGGATGCACCGCCAGAAACGACGGATTGGCGGTCTCGGCGGCTACGCCGATGGAGGCAATCTCGCCCGTGTCCGTATCGAAACGATAGGCGTAGATGCCCTTGCTTGTGCTGCCCGCCTCGGCGGTATACGTGCCAACGTATACGAAATACTTCTTGTGCGAAGCAGGTGCAGCTTCCGCGCACAGAACTGATAAAGCGAAAATGAGGAAAGCTGCGATGCCGCGGGAATTTTGGCGAGTTGTTCTCATCGTTCTATAGAATCGCATCCGAACCTTTCGCGCAAGTACGCACACTTCTTCCGTTCCTAGCTGTCACTTGGTCAGAGTCACCGGTACGGGTTGATCGTAAGGCTGGATGACTACGCTTACGGAGCGGCGCTGGTTGAAGTTTTCCAGGCTCACCGGGAAGCCGACAATCACGGTTCGCTTGACCTCCTCGCCGGGTTGCAGCTTGGCTTCGGGAGAGAGAGCCGGCTGCGTGTTTGCTTTCAGTGCGGGAAAAGCCTGATAGTAGCGATCAAAGTCGACGGCGGAAACTGCATCGCTGCTTGCTTCTCCGCTTGGTGTTATAAGCTTTCCTTGAATGTCATGCACCCAGAGTGACTTCTTGCCGGAGTTGCGCAAGGTGAAGGTGAGAGCGACGAGCGATGCGTTCTGCCCCGGGAGTTCCACCGCGGTCACGGCATCGAGCGATCCGGCGCCTTGCGGCTTGGCGCGCTGGAAAAACGATACGATGGCGACGATGACGAGTATCCCTACCGTGGTCAGCAAGAGCGGTTTGAGAGGGGGCAGGTTGCGCTTGGCCGTGCCGAACTCATCAGCGATGTTGATCGTTGGCCCGCGATGCGGGCTGGTGACTGCGGCGTCTGCCGGTGCGCTTGGCGGTGCCGGAGGAGTGGGAGCAGGATTAGGTGTTTGATCAGGCATAGAAGCGTTCGCGCTTTCGGATTGTACTCCTGGCCCGGCAGCTCAATTCCACTCATGCTTCATCGCCCTGCCGAATTTCTGCATGGGCAGAGTGTTCAGTACGTCGTCCTTGGTGAGCCAGGCGCGCCGCGCCTGCAGGATGCCGTAGCGGATTTTGTCGAGGTGCGAGGTGTGATGGGAGTCAGTATTGATCACGATCTTTACACCTTTCTGCTTAGCCTGACGCAGGTGTACGTCGTTGAGATCGAGGCGGTCGGGGTAGGAATTTAACTCCATCGCAACTTTGTGTTTTGCAGCGGAAGTCAGCACTACATCCATGTCGAAATGATAGGCGTCGCGGCGCAACTGCAGGCGGCCTGTGGGATGACCGATGATGGAAGTGTTCGGATTCGCAATCGCCTTGAGCAGGCGATCGGTCATCTTGGCCGGTTCCTGATTGAAGACAGAATGCACGCTGGCGATCACCAGATCCATCTGGGCGAGAACGTCGTCGGAAAGATCGAGATCGCCGTCGGCGAGGATATCGACTTCGATTCCGGCGAAGATGGTGATGCCGTCGATCTTGGCATTGGCGGCGCGAATCCGCTGAATGTGGGCGATGGCGCGCTTGTCGTCCAAGCCGTTGGCGAAAGCCAGATTCTTCGAGTGATCGGTGATGGCCATATATTTGTACCCGCGCGCCTTGGCGGCTTCGGCCATTTCTTCGATAGTGTTCTTGCCGTCGGTTTCGACGGTGTGCATGTGCACGTCGCCTTGAAGGTCATCCAGCGTTATGAGAATCGGCAACGTGTGATTTGCGGAGGCGTCGATCTCGCCCAGATTTTCGCGCAACTCCGGTGGAATGTAATCGAGCTTGAGGCTACTGTAGATTTCTTCTTCGGTTTTGCCGGCGACCGGTTTTTCGGTCTTCAGGTCGGCAAGACTGTATTCGTTTAGCGTGTAACCCATCTTGAGGGCACGCTGGCGCAGGGCGACGTTGTGAGCTTTTGATCCGGTGAAGTACTGCATCGCTGCGCCGAATGACTCCGGAGGCAGCAGGCGAACATCAACTTGCATATCGCTGCGCAGGCGGAAGCTGATCTTGTTGTCGCCCTTTGCGATCACATCCATAAGAGGTGGATATTTGGCGGCGTATTCGATGGCGGCTGCACGTTGCTGATCGTCGCAGCAAGCGGTGCCCGTTACCAGAATATCCAGATCGCCCACGGTTTCGCGGCCCCGGCGCAGGGAACCCGCGGGAGTGATGCGGTCGATGCCGGAAAACTTCGCTAGATATTCAGTCAGCTTGTCGGCCTCGGCCTCGGCAGTGTCGATTAAAAATCGGCCGGAGATGCGACGGTAGTCTTCGATAGCCTTTAGCAGTTTTTGCTCGTGCTTTTCGCCCATCCGGGGCAGTTCGCGAATCTTGCCTTCACGCGCGAGCTTCTCCACGCCGTCGACGTCACAAACCTTGTGGGCGCTCCAGATCAGCGCAATCGTCTTTGGACCGAGGCCCTGAATCTTCAGCAACTGCAGCATTGACGGGTGATATTTCTTCAGTAAGTCGGCCTGCACGCTGAGGCTGCCGTCTTTAAAGAGTTCTTGCAGGTTGATCAGCATGCCCTTGCCGATGCCGGAAATCGCAAGCACTTTCTTGGGTTCGCCGATGATGTCTTTGATCTGCTCGGTGTTGTTTTCGATGGCTTGCGCCGCGTTGCGGTAGGAGCGGATGCGGAAAGAATCCTGGCCGTCGATCTCGAGCAGGTCCGCGGTTTCGTACAAGATGTTGGCGATGGATTTGTTGTCCACGGACTAAAGATTAAACAAGATTGGAATGGAGTGCCAGCGGCACAGAGAATAGAGAATAGAGGGAGGCGATGCAGAATACAATTACGCGGCTGGCCGTTAAGCTGCTGAACGGCCGCGCGGCGCTGTAGAAGGCAGATCAACTGCAAGGTCAGGCGCTCTTGCTTACGTTTGCCGCCTGCGGCCCCTTCTGTCCTTCTGTGATTTCGAACTCCACCGTATCGCCTTCCTGCAGGCTTTTGTAGCCCTCGGAAGTAATGGCGCTGTAATGAACAAAAACGTCGGGACCATCTGCGCGTCCGATGAACCCGTAGCCCTTTGCGTTATTGAACCACTTGACGGTGCCTTTCAGACGTTCCACGCACACCCCCTCTTTCCGCACGTCCTGCATTGGGGGGCCCCAGACGTGCCCGCATAGGATGCATTTTGGAGCGATTGGGTTTGGGGTGTCAAGACGAAACGGCAGGGCCGGGAGCGGAGCGCTGCAGACGCCTCCACTGCGGTGGGGAGAACCCTTCGTCTTCACTCAGGGCAGGCTCGCGAACGAGGCTCTTCCCGCAGGTGTTTCCCACGGCATCTTACTTTTCACGAGCCTGATGATCCAGCCAAAGGACTGACGCTATGGTTTTGGCGTCGCGGATTGTGCCCCTTAATACCATGCGGAGTGCGGCGGAGAGCGGGACCAGGCGCTTGTGGATCACTTCATCGGCCTCGGGGTGAGCCGGGCCGGCTTTCAGGCCCGTGGCTAGAAAGACTGACATAGTTTCGGCAACGAATCCTGGGCTGGCATAAAAGTGGAGAATGCGACGCCAATTCTTAGCGCTGTATCCGGTTTCTTCCAGAAGTTCGCGCTTTGCCGCGTCCAGAGCCTTTTCGCCGGGATCGATGCGGCCTGCCGGGAGCTCCCACAGGTATCCGTTCGCCGCGTGGCGATACTGTCGCTCCAGTAGGACGCGCGGCGTGGAACGTAATTCGTCGACAGCCAGCACGACTACCGAACCGCTGTGATGAATGACATCGCGACGAGCGCGGACGCCTCCCGGTTCCCGAACGTCGTCCGTGGTCACCCAGAAAACCGGTCCACGATACACCGTGCGGGAAGAAATCAATCTTGCCTTGTCGCGTGCAGCCTTGGTGGGATTAGCCTTTTTTATCTTGGAGCGCGGTCGCTTGGGCATGACAACAATATAAAGCACGGGATTCGGCTTTCGGCATTCTGCTATTCTGCCCGGGCATGTCTGCGAAGCAGTCGACAAAGCCACTTATTACAATTGTCGGGGCGGGGAATCTGGCGAGCGCGCTGGCCGCAGCGCTGCGTGGGGCCGGATATCGGATCGACCAGATCGTATCGCGAGAATCCGCAGTATCTTTGCGGCGATCGCGGCGGTTGGCCGGCGAAGTAGGGGCCGCGGCTGTGGTAGCTGCTCGCGCGCGGATTCGAGCTGAGATTGTCTGGTTTTGCGTTCCCGACGGAGCGATTGCCCACGCGGCAGCGTCGCTGACCGGTGTGGCTGACTGGCAGGGCAAAATCGCGTTGCATTCCAGTGGCGCACTGACCAGCGATGAGCTTGCCGCGCTGCGGAAACGGGGGGCAGCGGTTGCTTCGGTGCATCCGCTGATGACATTTGTGCGGGGTTCGCGGCCATCCCTTGTAGGAGTGTCGTTCGCAATCGAGGGAGATCCGAAGGCGGTGCGGACGGCCCGAGCCATCGTCCTGCGATTGGGCGGGCAGCCGTTCGCCATTGGCAAGCGGCAGAAAGAGGCTTATCACGCTTGGGGGATGTTTGCCTCGCCGCTGTTGACTGCCTTGTTGGCGGCCGGCGAGCGCGTGGCTGGTGCCGCAGGGATCAATCGAAAGTCGGCACGCGAGAAGATGCTGCCGATTCTGGGGCAAACTTTGTCTAACTACGCGAGGCTGGGCGCGGCGGCGTCATTCAGTGGCCCTATCGCTCGCGGAGATGCGGCGACGGTCGGAAAACATCTTAAAGTGTTACTTGAAGTCCCGGAACTTCGGGAAATCTACGTGGCTCTGGCTCGGGCTGCGGTGGGCGATTTGCCGGCAAAGAATCGCAGCGCTTTGAGGCGACTCTTATCACGAGCTGAATAAGTGTCCGAGCTTTTCCTTCTTGGTTTTCAGGTACTCTTCGGCGTGCGCGCTGGGCTCGACTTCGCAGGGCACGCGTTCCACGACTTTGACGCCGGCACGTTCGAGAGCCCCAACCTTCTCCGGATTATTCGAGATCAGGCGCACTTTGCTCACGCCGAGCGCTTTCAGAATCTGTCCGGGCAGGGCAAAGTCGCGTTGATCGGCCTTGAAGCCGAGGCGCTCGTTGGCCTCGACTGTATCGAGACCGGAATCCTGCAACTCATAGGCCTGCAGCTTGGCCATCAGGCCGATGCCGCGTCCCTCTTGCTGTTCATAGATTAGGATACCTGCGCCCTCGTCGCGAATCATCGACAGCGCCATCTCGAGCTGCTGCCGGCAGTCGCACCGCAGGGAGTGAAAAACGTCGCCGGTCAGGCACTGCGAATGAATCCGCACCAGTGGAGGAACCGAGTAAACGTCGCCCATTACTAAGGCGACCGCTTCTTCAACCGGGTGGTCTGCGCGGGATTCTCCGCGAAATCCATAGATGCGGAATGCGCCCCAGCGCGTGGGAAAATCCGCGGAGGCCACTGGTTGAATTGTTTTGGCTGTCACAAATTGATTATAGCGGCTGCGAGTTGGCGAGAGCTCGCGCCTAGCCAAAGAGTGCTCGCTCGGGGTGCCAAATTAACCGCGAGCTTTGAAGGGGAAGATAGCGTCCTGCTTCGAGGGAATAGGAACTCCGTTGTGCGTCGCTGGCTGAAAATGCCAATTGTCGAGCGCCGCCAGGCACCTTTCGTCGATCTCCGGGCCGAGGCTCTGCAGCACCTTCTTGCGCACGATCTCCCCTCTTTCGTCGATCGTAATTTCGATGACCTCTTTGCCCTCGGAGTCTGGCCGTTGCCACGGGTAGACCACGGGATCGGAAGTCGTGATGGGCAAAGCCGGACGAATCTCATCACCATATACCGGACCACCGGGGACACTTCCGTAGGGAAGTCCCGCGGGCGCTCCTTGGCCCAGTTTCGAAAGTGTCGCTGTCTTCGAATTGTCTTCAGCTTCGGATGGAATGAGCGGGGCAGGCAGAGGAAGCTTAGGCTGCGTGGAGGTTGGCGTCCATGCCAGTTTCTGGTGACCAAGGCGCTGATGGCGATAGATCTCAGTTGCGCGGGCTGGTGAACTGGTGGCGCTGTCGTCCGGGGACTGGGTGGGAAAATAGATCTGCGTGAGCACCTTACCGTTGTGCCCCACAGCCACGGAAGATGCAGTCAGTAATTGCGGCTCCGGACTATGCAGCAGCCAGGCAAACAGCAGGCCGTGAAATGCAAGTGAACCCATCAGGATTCCGCGTTGAATTTTCGACCCTGCGTGATTCAGTTGCGCAAACATCTTCGTAAACGCCAGCTCACGTGAGCCGTTGACCTAGGTTAGACGCCGAGAGGGGGAGTTCGTCAAGATGCTTTGTTCAGTTTTCCCCAACCCCAGTAACTGTCACGATTCCAAGCGGCCCGGAATTGCTGCCGCCCTTTGGTACAGAGGTGAGAACGCTGCTAAAATGAGTCCGGAAACCAGAAGTCCATCCGGCACGTGGGGCTATAGCTCAGCTGGGAGAGCGCGTCGTTCGCAACGACGAGGCCGTCGGTTCGATCCCGACTAGCTCCACCAACTCTTTCAACCTCCCCGGCATCAGAATGCTAACCGCCCGGAAACACCCGTCCAACGCTTGTTCTCGACAGTTGCCAAGCGGGCGGATACAATATGACCCAGATGGGCTAGGCCGGATGTGAAGAGTGGTGGCATGAATCAGCAATTTACCTTCGATGTTTCCTCCTTTCAAAAGCTGTTGGAAGCAGCCTGGGTTCTCCAGTGTGAGCGCGATCGTGAATTGAGTGAATCGCGGATGATTCACTCGCACCTGATTGATTCACCCCTGATTGAATCACCCCCGATTGAATCACCCCCGATTGAATCACCCGTTGAAGCGATTGTCCTTGCGGTTCCCTCCGACGAAGACGAACGGAAGACCGCTCTTGCGTTGCCTTCGCCGGCCAATGTTTTCGAACCAGCGAGAGTGGTTGCCGAGGCGCACACGCCAAAGATTTACCAGATTCTGAATCCTAGTGTCCCTGTTGGTCGGTTGACGGTCGCGCCAGTTTCGCAGCAAGCTGAAGTTGCCGGAGCGCTGGCTCTGGCGGCGGACCGCTATTGCTCAACGATCGGTGATCCAGTCCTGTTTCGCGCGCCGGATGTCTTCGAAAAGCCTGCACGAGGGAGGATTGCCCTCGCCCACATCAATCGGCGAGTCACTTTCCATCTGGTGCGGTCCAGAGATAAATATCGAGTAACTCTCCGTCTCGTGCCGGTCAGAGGAAACTATGAAGACGGGGAACACGCGCTAGCCAGGCGGACCGCATCCGCTTTGAAACGCGTGTCAAGAGTTTCGACAGCGTACGCCGGGCCCATGGTTGTGCTGGCGATCATGCTCGCGTTCGTATTTTCGCTGCTGGGAATTCATGGACCTTCCCTCACCGCGGTGAATGCTGCCGACTCGCCAGCGCCTGATTATGTTACGCGGGCCCAATCCGCTGTAGCTTCGGGGAGCGGGGACGACCCTGCAGCCTTTCCTATGTTTAAACCACCTGCACTCGAGCCGCCTGCAGGAACCGGGGTTGAACCAAGCCACCTGCGAGTAACGGACGATGCAGCCACGTCACTGGTGCAAGGCTTGAGCCGGTTTGAGCTGCAAACAGTGAGCCGCCAAGCGCGGTACGGAGACGACGTCGCGGCTCTGACCTTGGCGATGGCCTATGAGATTGGGCACCACGTCCCGCAAAGTTGCACCCAAGCAGCCCACTGGGTTGCCGTTGCCGCGGAGGAGGGTAATTCGGCTGCTCAGTACAACCTCGCTCTTCGCTATGTCTCGGGAGATGGTACCCCGACCAATCTTGATGAAGCCAGGAAGTGGTTAAACGAAGCGGCAGGGCACGGATATCAGAAAGCCCGGCTCATGTTGCAGATTTCAAGTTTGTAAACCTGCGGGCAAAGCTTTTCAGGCCGTCTCTCTCGCTCGCTACGACGCTGCCGCCGGTTCGATCGCGACTGGATCTACCACTCGAAAACCCTAGTAAAATCAGGGCCTCCCGGCACCACGAACGCAAACAAAATTGTGGCTAAACCCCCCGGTTTTTAGGGACACCAGGGCTTCTGCCGGTATATACTTCGGTTCAGTTTCTTGTGCGAGTATTGGGGCACCTGATTCTGGCCTCAGGGCGGGGCAACTCATGCAGAACCGGAATCTGCGGTCTGATCCTCCGGATCGACCGAACTCCACAAACCAGCCCGGTGTAAGCGTTCCTGCAAAGGGCGACAGCTCCGGTTCGCACTTTCCGGTTGATCCCGACGCTACTTTAGTCGACTTCCCCCAAGCCACTTCCGATCCCGAGGCGACGTTCGTTGACTCCGATGCCACCATGGTGGATGTCGACGCTACTCTCGTGGATGTCGGCTCCGTTCGCGTTTCACCCCCTCCGTCTTCCGGCCCCAGAAGCGCCCGGTTCCAGGTTGCTGCTCCCATGCTGCAAAGCGGCGATATTCTTGGCGGCCGCTACGAGATCCTCCAGATGCTGGGCGAGGGTGGAATGGGTGCCGTCTACAAAGCCCGGGACCGCGAACTCGACCGTTTCGTGGCCTTAAAGCTGATCCGTCCGGAACTCGCTGCCAATCCTTCGATCCTGGCGCGGTTCAAGCAGGAGCTTCTGCTCTCGCGCGAGGTAACTCACAGAAACGTCATCCGAATCTACGATCTGGGCGATGCCGATGGTGTGAAGTTCATCACCATGGAATTCGTTGAGGGCCAGGACCTGCGCTCGCTGATTCAGGAAAAGAAAAAGTTCCCGCCAGAAGAGGCGGTCGCGCTGATGCAGCAGGTCTGCCGCGCTCTGGAAGCCGCGCACACCCTTGGCATCATCCACCGCGACCTGAAGCCGCAGAACATCATGCGCGATCAAACTGGCCGGATTCTGGTGATGGATTTTGGCCTGGCACGCATGGTCGAAGGCGACGGCATGACCCAGACCGGAGCGCTGGTCGGCACCATGGAATATATGTCACCGGAGCAGGCGCTGGGCAAGGATCTGGATCAACGCTCCGACCTGTACAGCATGGGATTGATCCTGTACGAGCTCTTAACAGGCAAAATGCCGTTCAAGGCCGAGAGTGCCGTAGCCAGCCTGATTAAGCGCAACCAGGAGCAGGCCACTCCGGTCTCCGATCACGACCAGACGATTCCACGCGCACTCAGCAACATCGTCGCCAAGTGCCTGGAGCGCGATCCTGCCATGCGCTACCAGACTGCCAATGAGTTCTTGCAGGATCTGGAAGTCTGGCAGGGCAAGAGCGCGGCGGCAACATTACGTTTCCCCACCAGCGAAAAGCCCTGGGGACAGACCATCCCTTGGCACTGGATCGGCGGCACGGTGGCGGTCTTGGCACTGGCGATCATCGGCTTCCTGCTGCGCGCGGAATTGTTTGCTCCGGGCAAGAAGGCGCCGGCGACTGCGACCGGGCCGGCGGTTTCGCTGGCCATTCTACCTTTCCGCAATGCCTCCGGCGATCCCAGCGTCGATTGGCTGGGGCCGAGTCTCGCCGAGATGTTGAGCACCGACGTGGGCCAGTCCGCGCATTTGCACACTATTGCGCCGGACCGCCTCCATCAGGTCCTTTCCGATTTGCGTATCAGCCCTGGAACTTCCATTGATCCGACAATGGTTGGGCGCATTGCAGAATTCAGCAACGCCGACACCATGGTCTTTGGACAGTATGCGAGATTTGGCGGACAGATACGCATCGACGCTACCTTGCAGGATCTCAAGCATGATCGCAGCGTCCCCATCAAAATCGACGCGGTCGATGAAAAGGATATCCCCGGCGCAGTGGACCGTTTGGCCGCGTCGATCCGGAACAATCTGGCGTTTTCGACCGACGTAATCAAGGAACTCAAGGCCAGTTCTTTCCAGCCAAGTTCTCGCTCGGCGCCAGCGCTGCGAGATTACAACCAGGGGGTTCAGCTGCTGCGAGACGGCCGGAACCTGGACGCTATTAAAGCTTTCCAGTCTGCCATCAAAGAGGATGCAGAATTTGCCCTGGCTTACTCCCGCCTCGCCGACGCGGACTCCGCGCTCGGGTACGACGGCGATGCTGAGCAGGCTTCCCGCAAGGCAGTCGACCTTAGCCAACCGTTGCCCATTGCCGAAAAATACCTTATTCAGGCGACCCATGCGCGGGTTACGAAGGACAACAAGAAGGCGATCGAAGCCTACGAGGACCTGGCCAGGAGCATGCCCAATAATGCCGACGTGGAGTTTGCTCTGAGCGCGCTTTACACGGAAGCCGGCGAATACGACAAGGCTCGTGCCCAACTCACAAACCTTCTGAAGTCGGACCCAAAGAACATCAAAGCCTTGCGCCAGATGGGGATTGTCGAAATCACCGACGGTAAGCCACAAGCTGCTCTCGAACCTTTGAACAAGGGCCTTTCGCTCACAGTCGAGATGGATAACCAGGAAATGAAAGCGCTGATCCTGCACGCCATTGGCCTGTCGTATAGCTCAATGAATAAGCCTGACGACGCCATGCGTAATTTTCAGGATGCGATGGCCATCAACCGCCGGCTCGGTCTCAAGCGCGGGTTGGCCACCAACCTTTTGGAAATAGCCAGCGTCGAGGATTCGCAAGGGAAGCCCGATGCCGCTCTCGCCGGCTACAACCAAGCTCTTCAGCTTCAACGCGAGATCGGCATGAAGAGGGAAGTAGGCGATACGCTGATCTTCATCGGCGCGGTTTACCAGTCAAAGGGCGATTACGACAAGGCGCTGCAGAACTTCAAGGAGGCGCTGCAGATTCATCGGGAGGCCGGCGGCGAAAGTATTCAGGCTTTGTGCCTGAACAACATTGGGAACGTCTATTTAGGCAAGGGCGACAACGACAACGCCTTAATTTATCTTCAGCAGGCGCTGCAATTGCGTGAAAAACTAAAGTCGTCGGACGGGATCGCCGAAACCCTGGCGAGTATTGGCCAGGTTTATACCAATACTGGGCGGTACGACGAGGCGCTGCCAGCCTTCATGCGCTCCCTGGACCTCCGGCGCAAAGATGGAAATACTCGAGGCGTAGCTGAAGAATCACACGACGTCGGAATGGTGTTCGAGTATCAGGGTCGCTTGGGAGCCGCAGTAAGCGGCCTGCAGGATGCCGTGAAAGGCTATGAGTCGGTTGGTGACCATAGCAGCTACATGGTTGACTTGCTTAACGACCTTGCGGAAGCTCTAGCCCAGGCTGGGCGCGGGGCCGAGTCCGGACCCCTGCTGCTAGAAGCTCAAAAGATGGCAACCACGCTGAAGAACGACATCGCTCAGGCGGAAATCCTCAACACGGAGGGAGACGTTGAGCGTTATCGCGGGGACTGGAAAGCGGCCAAGGGTTTCTATGACCAGGCTTTGCGTGCTGCCTCTCACGGCACGGATCCGGACGAGGTTCTGGTTTCGAAATTGCATCTATCCGAAGCTGCGCTGGGTCAAGGGCACGGGCAGTCTGCCGTTCACGATTTTCGCAACTTGGCTCAGCAGGCCGACAGCCGTGGCTTGAGGTATCTCTCGCTTCAGAGTTCGCTGGACCTGGCGGAAGCCATGATCAGCAGCAAAGACTACACCCACGCTCAGCAAGAGCTGCAGACTGATTTGAGCGCCAGCGAGAAGCTGGGTTCGCGATATCAAAGTGCCCGGGTTCATTATCTGCTGGGCAACGCGCTCCGCCTGAGCGGCAATACCGCCGACGCATCCACACAATATCGGCAAGCCGTTAGCCTCATCGATGATATGCGCAAAGATCCCGGCGCTGAAAAGCTGCTGGACCGCGCCGATCTGAACACCTTGTATATGCAAGCTTCGCAATTCGCACCTGCCCAAAAGTGACGCCCCGATTGCGCGGTGCAGCGCGCCTCCATCCCCATTGACAAAAAAAGCCGGGCCTTTTCGGCCCGGCATCTGTAGCGGAACCCTAACGCCTTCTAGTTAGTGATTAGCGTTGGCCAGACCGCAGTGTTGTTCTTCGAGTTAGGATCGGCGTTGGCCACGCCGCTCACCGAGACCGAGTTCATCATTACAGTATCGGCCTTAACTATCGCATTTACCTTGACCGTAACCTGGATGCCTACCCCGGTCGGATTCCCCTTGGTCCAGGCGTTGAGGGCGCCGACGTTGCACGTGATCGTGTTCCCG
>DATHOK010000068.1:0-5382 GCA_035484995.1 Verrucomicrobiia bacterium
GCGCCGGTCTGCACCTTCGACGGCAAGAAGGTCATCAACCTGGCCTCGAACAATTACCTGGGACTGACCACGCATCCCAAGCTGCGTGAGGCTGCGCTCGAGGCCACGCGCAAATATGGCGTGGGATCAGGCGCGGTGCGCACCATTGCGGGGACCATGAAGATCCACATGGAGCTCGAAGATAAGATCGCGCGCTTCAAGAATGTGGAGGCGTGCGTAGTTTTCCAGTCAGGCTTTGCGGCCAATGCGGGCACGGTCTCGGCCGTGCTTGGCAAAGACGATTTCATCATCTCCGACGCATTGAACCACGCTTCGATCATTGACGGCGCTCGGCTGTCGCGGGCAAAGATTCTGGTCTTCCGCCACAAAGACGTCGCTCATGCGGAAGAACAGCTGACCAGCATCAAGGACGAACCTGGCAAGAAGCTGCTGATCACCGACGGCGTATTCTCGATGGATGGCGACATCGGCCCCCTGCCTGGGCTGTGCGATGTCGCGGAGAAATACGGCGCGATCATGATGGTCGACGACGCGCATGCCTCGGGCGTTCTCGGCCGCAACGGCCGTGGCACCATCGATCATTTCAAAGTGCACGGCCGTGTGGATATTCAAGTCGGAACCTTGTCAAAGGCCATTGGCGCGCTCGGCGGATACGTCTGCGGAACACGCGATCTGATCGATTTCCTTTACCACCGAGCGCGGCCATTTCTGTTCTCGACATCGCATCCGCCCTCGGTAGCTGCAACCTGCATCGCCGCCTTCGACGTTCTGGAAAACGAACCCGAGCGCATGGAAAAACTCTGGGAGAACACGCGCTTCTGGAAAAAAGAGCTCGGCCTGCTCGGCTTTGACATCGGCGGGCGCGCTACTCCCGCCAGCGAGACTCCGATCACCCCCATCATCATCGGCGACGGAAAGCTCACCATGGATTTCTCCCGCGAGCTGTTCAAAGAGGGCGTGCTCGGCACCGGTATCGCGTTTCCGACAGTGCCGGAAGGCAAGGCCCGCATCCGCACCATCATGACGGCCACGCATACGATGGAAGAGTTGGAGCAGGCGCTAGAGGTGTTAGGGCGAGTGGGGAAAAAGATGGGGATTTTGGCCTGACCCGGCCGACTGCCCCAGTACGCTTCAGTCTCCGCGGCACACGATCCTGCCACCGACGATCGTGACCACGACTTTCCCCGTCAACTGCCAGCCGTCAAACGGAGTGTTGCGCGACAGCGACCGAGACTTGGCGGCTTCGAACGTCCAGCGCTTCTTCGGATCGAAGATAGTTACATCAGCGAAGTTGCCGCGGGCGAGCGATCCTCGGCCGCGCAAGTCGAAGACGTGCGCCGGGCCAGCAGAGAAAAGTTCGACGATGCGGGTCAAAGGAATCTTGTGCTCGCGGTGCAGCTTGGTGATGGCAAGGGCAAAAGCAGTTTCGAGTCCGGTGATGCCAAACGCGGCACGCTCGAACTCCACCTCCTTTTCATGTGTGGCGTGAGGAGCGTGGTCGGTGGCAATTGCGTCCACAGTGCCGTCCGCTAGCGCAACCAGAATCGCCTCCCGGTCAGAGGCCGAGCGTAGCGGCGGATTCATCTTGAAATTCGTGTTGTACTCGCCCACATCCTGGTCGAGCAGCGTGAAGTGGTGCGGCGTCACTTCACAGGTCACCCGGCAGGTGACGCGGGCATTATGAACGCCGCGCTTGCCGCGGCGGACGGCCTTGAGCGCGTCAGAAGTGGAAAGATGCGCTACGTGCAGGCGGGATTCGCGAATCTGCTGCGCGAGAGTGACGTCGCGATCCACGACACTTGCCTCGGCGATGGCAGACATGCCGCGCAGTCCAAGACGGAAACTGGTGGGGCCTTCGTGCATGGAGCAGTGCTCCGTGAGGCGCGTATCTTCGGCATGCTGCACCACCGGCAGACTCAGTTCGGCGCCGAGCCGGAGGGCCGCGCGCATGATCTCGTCGTCGAGAATCGGCTTGCCATCGTCAGTAACCGCGATCGCTCCTGCGCGTTGCAGGGCCGCGAAGTCAGTAAGAGTGGCTCCGCGCGAGTTGCGGGTTGCGGCCGCGATGGGGAAAACGTTGACCACAGCGCCGCGCTCCGGATGGCGCAACCAGGCAACCCACTCAGCAGTATCCACCACGGGTGCGGTGTTCGGCATAGTGCAGACCGAGGTGAAACCTCCGGCGGCGGCGGCGGCCGTGCCACTGGCGATGGTTTCTTTATATCCCTGTCCGGGCTCGCGCAGGTGAACGTGCAGGTCGATGAATCCGGGGGCAACGATCAGACCGCGCGCATCGAACTTCTCATCGGCGCCGCCGCGCACTTTGTTGGGCAAAGCAACCTCGGCGACCCGGCCATCGCGCAGAAGCACGTCCATGGGCGCGTTGATCTTCGCTGCAGGGTCAATCAGATGACCGCCCTTGATCAGCATGGAGCCCGGCTTGGATTTTGCATTCATCGTTCTTTCAATCAGTGTTCTTTCAATCCGTGTGAATCCGTGAAAATCCGTGGCTCATTTTGCCTTCCTCAACGCCCGCGCCAAAATCGCCATCCGCGTAGGGACACCGTTGTGAACCTCGTCCAAGATCACCGATTGCTCACCGTCGGCGACTTCCGTCGTTATCTCCAAGCCGCGGATAATCGGCCCGGGATGCATAACGATGGCGTCGCGCCGGGCCAGCTTCAGCCGAGACGGCGTCAGCTGATAGTGGGCAACATAGTCCTGCAGTCGAATCTTCTGCCCGGCGAGGCGCTCTTTTTGCAAACGCAGAAGCATGATCACGTCTGCGCCCCGCAGCGCCTCTTCCGGATGACGCGAGACGCGCAGACCGGGCACTAGAGTCGCGGCGACCTCGGGCACGAACTCCGGCGGACCACACAGCGTTACCTTCACTCCAAACTTCGCCAGCAGATGGCAGGCCGAGCGCGCCACACGGCTGTGGTAGATATCGCCGAGGATCGCAACCTGCAGGCCCTTGAACGATTTCTTGTGTTTAAGGATCGTGAAGGCATCGAGCAATGCCTGGGAAGGGTGCTCGTGCATGCCGTCGCCCGCATTGATAACGGGAATGTCGAGGTGCTTCGCCAACAGGTGCGGCGCTCCCGCGCAGGGGTGGCGAATGACGATGGCGTCCGCGCCCACTGCACGCAGCGTGGCTCCAGTGTCGAGCAAGGATTCTCCCTTCTCGATGCTCGACCCCGAAGACTGCACCAGGGTGGTGATGGCTCCCAGCGACTTGGCAGCAATCTCGAAAGAGGAGCGCGTGCGGGTAGAGGCTTCGTAAAACAACAACACGATGCGCTTGTTGCGCAACAAAGGCCGCACCTTGAGCGGATTCATCCGGCGGGCCAGCTTCAGCAGGCCCAGGATTTCTTTCTCCTCAAGGTGCTCGATGCCGAGCAGTGAACGGCGCGCGGGTTTGTTCATCGCGTAAGAACGCAAACGCTGCATCATACGCGGACAGCGCAGGGCAGGCAAGGCCGGGATAAAAACGCCCGGGACCGCGCCATGCCCACGTTATGGACGATCGCGCCGTCTCATCAGGGCTGCGCCGAGAGCTCCTCCGCAGCTGCCGAGAACAACAAATGCCAGAAGCCCGAAAATCACCGAAGCCACCATCATAATTGCGAAGCCATCGGAGGATTTTACAAAGTCCAGGAAGGGTTGGACCTCCGGGCCGGGATAGCGTGCGGTCGCCTGCTGGACTTTATCGAGCATTTGGGCTCGTATTTCCGCACCCTTGTGAAGTAAAGCCACGGCTAACAATTCCAGAACGGTCGACATTCCGAAAAACAGGAGGCCGCTGAACGCGCCAAGCCTTGCGCCAGAGCCGCTCCGGACCGAGGTTCCGGGACCGCGGCGTCGATAAAAAGCAACCGCCAGAAATCCAGCGCCGAGCGACGCCACAAACGGATTGAGACCGAGGGCTGTAAGCCCAAGGGCAACTACGGCCGCGAGCGCACATGGTCGTAAGGCATGAGTCTCACTCCCAGGGAGGGAGCCGTCGGGGATGACGGAGGCATTCGGTCCCACTTCGCGGTCAAGCGCTCGCACGCCTCCGTCGCCTTGAGGTGTGGCCTCCGCCAATGTTTCGGGCACGGCTACGCGAATCTGAGGTGCGCCGCATTGCGAACAGAAAGGCTTGCCGTCTTCGACACTGTGTCCGCATTTGTGGCAGGGATGATCCATGGGATCAAAGAAGGGCTGGCTTGAAGGTATCGCACGATGAGCGGCAGGCGCAAGGAACGACTCGCGCTGTTCCGGTGTGAAGCTCTGTGCTTTTGCCTACCTTTAGAGGTCAGCTTGCTTGCCGCGAGTGTGCACGTAAACCAGAGCGAATGTCGAGCCGCTGCGGCCGTCGCTCGGTTGGATAGCGACTACGTGCTGGTTTTCCTCCGTCCCAACTTTCAGTTCCGTCACCGGCCCGGTATTGTCGCCCTCGCACTTGAGTTCTTTGGAGTTTTCGTCGTCGTTGATCTCGGCGTGGGCAGTGCCAGTTTCGCTGGTGTGGCACTCGATCACCCTGCCGTACTTCTTCAGTTTGTCGCGATAAAAATCAATAACTTTTCGCGGCGCGTCGTCGGAATCGTATTTCACAACCACCAGTTTCATGCCAAAGGCTTCGGTGACAACGCCGAAATTCACTCCTTTGTCGTTGTCTTCATCACGGTGGAGGCGCGCCCCGGGATAGAGCGGCAAGCCGGCTTTGCGCGCGTCAGCATCGGTGCCCATATGCAGGTCGCCGACGGAGCTTTGGATATCCAGATGCTTATCCTGACTGTTGTCCGTTTCTTGCGCTCGCGCAGCCGAGCCGGAAATCGCCACAGCGATGCCGAATACTACCGTGAGCATTGCTCGAATATGTATCGGTCGAAACATGTCTGCCTCCTCGAACTCCAAAAAAATCGCGCCCTAGATGTCGGCATCCTTGCCGTGCGTGCGCACATAGACCAAAGAGAAGCTCGATCCCCCACCCTCCGACCGGACCGCAACAATATGCTGATCGTCTTGCTTGCCTGCCTTGAGCTCGATGTCGTTTCCCCCGCTGCCTTCGCAGGTCAGCTCGTTCGAACTATTCTCAGATCCGTGCGATCCCATGTTCACATTCCAGTTGCCCCTGGAGGTGTGGCATTCGAGCACGTTCCCATATCTCTTTAACTGATCTCTGTAGAAAGACAAGACCTTGGTAGGCGCGGCGTCGGACTTGTACTCCAAAGCTACAACCTTCAGCCCGTAGCCGAAGCCTGAGATGTTGACGTTGGCGCTTTTATCGCTGCCGTCGGAATCTTTCTCCTTCAACGTGGCGCCCGGATAAACCGGAAGACCAACGTCGGTGACGTCCGCCTGATTGCTGACGTGGACGCCACCAAGAAGCGTATGGAT
>DATHOK010000069.1:0-26208 GCA_035484995.1 Verrucomicrobiia bacterium
AGGCCTGCTTCAGGTCCGCGTAGCGGCCCTTCACGTCCTCGCCGAGCAGCGTGGTGGTCCAGCTTCCAGCGCGGAAGAGATCCAGCGCCGAGTAGATATTGTCGGAGAGGTAGCGGTTCGCCTGGCGCAGGTTCTTGATGCGCGAGGTCTCGCCCTGCAGGCCGGTCTTGAAGACCGTGTAGAGCACGATGTAGGGGTTCGCGTCGGGACCGACCGAGCGGACCTCCACGCGAGCCGACTTCTCGTTGCCGATGGGGATGCGGATCATCGATCCGCGATCGACGGCGGAAGCCTTGATCTGGTTGGGCGCTTCAAAGTGCGGATCGAGACGGCGGTAAGCATTCACGCTCGCATTCAACAGCAGGCAAAGGTCGTTGCCGTGGGTGAGAATGCGATCGACAAACGCCCAACCTGTTTTGCTGAGCTTCTCTTCGCCCTTTGCATCCCAGAAAAGATTCTTGCCATCATTGCTGATGGATACGTTGGTATGCATGCCGCTGCCATTCACGCCTACTACGGGCTTTGGCAGGAACGACGCGGTTAACCCCATGTTGGTCGCAACCTGGCGGCAGATGAGCTTGTAAAGCTGAATCTGGTCGGCGGCCGCGACTACTTCGCCGTAGCCATAGTTAATTTCAAATTGCGAAGGGGCAACCTCAGGATGATCCTTCTCATTCTGGAAGCCCATCGCGCGCTGCACTTC
This sequence comes from Verrucomicrobiia bacterium, assembly GCA_035484995.1. Lineage (GTDB taxonomy): Bacteria > Acidobacteriota > Terriglobia > Terriglobales > Acidobacteriaceae > Sulfotelmatobacter. The sequence continues at coordinate 704 of DATHOK010000069.1, forward strand.
GGCTGTGGTATCGATGAAGGTGCGAAGAGGATCGCCGGGCAGCGAGTGATAGTATCCGCCAGTGTTTACATACTCGAACTTGCCAGTCTCGTGATAGCGGCGCTCGGCGTCCGCACCCTGGAATAGAAAGCCTTCAATTTCGTTGGCCGCGTTGAGGGTATAGCCTTTTTTCTTGTGCAACTCGTTGGCATAATTCTTCAGTACGCCGCGAATGTCTGCCGAATACGAGGTACCGCCCTTGTCGATGACCTCGCCAAACACCAGCACTTTGCCGGAGCCGAACACGTCCGATGGCGCCCAGTAGAACGCGGCCCAATCGATCCCCAGCCGCAGATCGCTCTCGCGCTGCGCCGTAAACCCGCGAATCGACGAGCCGTCGAAGGTGAGGTTGTCCCAGCTCTTGATCAGGAACTTCTTGTCGTAGTCGAGCATGTGCAACCGGCCTTCGAGATCGCTGAAGAGCACGGTCACAGCTTTGATCCGTTTTTCGTCGGTCAAGTACTTCAGCCGCTTTTCCTGGATCTTGCCGATGGGGACACGGTTCCTGCGCTGCTCCTTCGCCTCCAGATTCAGGTCTTCGAGTTCATCGTAGGTGAGTGCCAGGAAATTACGCAGTTCGTTGGGCATGGATATCCTTCCGTCTCCTATTCGTCTTCAACAACAATGATGTCGGCAGCAGTGCTTCGGATACAGGCTGTTGAACAGGCTGGATTTCAACCAAGAAGAATATCGTGAGTGAAGAGAGTCCGACAATCGAAAAAGCTGATCGAAGGCATAAAGGAGATTTATGCAACGGGCCATTGTCTCAATTCAGTCCGAGGCCGTGTCCGGGCATCAGGCGAATGATCACACCCAGCGCCGTGAGCACCGCGACAAAGTAGATCGTTATGGCGCGGCTGGGGTGCGCCGGGAAATCCGTGGCAAAGAATGCTCGATATCCCGCGCCCAACCCGACAAGGAGGAACAACCGTTGACCGAGCGCCAGCCCCAGGACGCCAGACGCTGCCATCAGAACAAGGCGTTCGGTCTTGCTCAAGGCCAGCGCGGCCTGCCCCCCGTCCAACACCCAAACGGGAATCAGATTCAGCAGATTCAGAATCGCGCCTACCCGTGCCAGCGAGGCCCAGAGCGGATTCCCCGTTTGATACCAGATCACCGCACACGCGAGCGATGCGAAAAACCCGGCCAGGGGCCCGGCCAGGCTGACCGCCGCCCGGGTTTCGATTGAGACGCCCATCGCCTGCCAGCGGACGTAGGCTCCCAGGCCCGGCAGAAATACAGGCATATCCGCCGGCAAGCCGCGGCGTTTAATGTCGATGAAATGGCCCATCTCATGAATCAGAATCAGCAGCGCGAAGCCGATGCCGAACTTAAGTCCAGACCCGATTGAATAGATCGCAACGAAAGCCAGAAAGCTCAGGATGGAAGTCAGCTTCACTCCGGATTTCATCGGAGATGTGTTCCTTCCGGCCTGCCCTGTGATGGGACTTACCAGTTCACGCTGTTGCACCCATGGGTTGTCGCTCGCTACCGCTGCCGGCGGCGGATCCGCGCCTGCGTTGAGTGCTTCTGCGTGGCGTTTAATCCAATCGGCTTGCGTTGAGGCTGTCGGTAGCAGGGGGAGCGTACTGAGCCATTTTTCGCGTGCTTGCCGCACGTCACCCCTTGCTTCGAGGGCCTTGGCTTCCGCCGACAGGCGCTCCAGTTCCTCGGAGTGCACCAGCGCGTGGCAGTGGTCGCAGACGAGCGCGCCGGGCGGCAGTTCCTGCGAACAGCGCTTGCAGTTGCGGATCAATTCCGGAGTGGTCGTCGACACGGGTCGAAAAAACGCCTCTGCGTCAATGGTAGTTCAAGAAGATGCTGGCGGAGAATCGGCAAACGGTCCGTATATTTCAAACTGCCTGCCCGCAGTTATTCTCCACGCGATCCTTATTCCCCAGAAGAGGATTAACAGGCCAATGGCTCCCCACAGGAGATTGCCCGAAAGCTGAATGAACGGGGACGCCAGCCCGAGCAACACCACCGTTCCCAGCCACGTCCCGAAGCTCATCCGCGGTTTCTGCGCTCGGGGGGCCGGTTGCGCGTCTGTTTGCTGCTGTTCTGCATTGTTTCCGAACTTCCTCTCTTCTTCCTCAAAGCTTCGATCCTGGGTTTGCTTTTGCGGGTGGCGGTTGGGAGCAAAGTGAATCCAGATGGGAATCGCGGCCATCGACACAGCCGCATAGGTCAGCAGGGCGGCGGCAATCTGATAACGTCTGCCGCCCACTCCGTTGGATCCCTTGATCATGGCCGTGCCCACAATCCAGCCCACTCCAATCGACATGTAGCTGATCACCCAGCCCTGCAGCAGGATGGCGATCAAGGCATATCCGACCAACCCCACGACAGCGGCTCCGATGCCGTACGCCAGAGCGCGCACAAATGCCGCATGACTGTCCACGGCGATTGCGCCGCGCATCTTTTGCGCACAGCTCGGGCAGACCACCGAGGTCTTTACGCGATAGTACGTTCCACCCGTCGGTTGCTGACAGATCCGGCAGCGATCGCCTGCCGAGTACTCCGCCGTGCCGAACTGCGGCACTGGATTGTTTAGGCTGTCAGTCATACTTTGTTCTGTCATGCTTTGTCACTGATGGTCCGGAACGATAACACGGCATCAGGCGCGAAGGAAGAGGGAATTGGGAAAGGAGAAGCGATCACAATCGTCTACTGCCGGTGGGCCGAGACCCCAGCCGCGATCTCGCGCAGAGAGCTGACAAACGTCGCGGCTGCAGCCGGGTCGGCCAACGCTTCCAGAGGGACTGTAGCTGAGAACTGCGGCGACTCCGGACGGAAGTGCACCTCCAGAAAGTCTTGCCGCCGCGCCGACATCAGGGCGTTCAACTCCGCCGTGGGATCCTGCTTCCAGTGAGTCCGCGTGGTCAGGATAATCGGACCGGGTTCGTAGAGGTCCCACTCCCGCCCATCGCGCTTGCGGGCTGTAATCCCCCGGTTATGGGCGGACCAGCGATGCCGCACTACTTCCAGATGAAAACTGGGTGAACCACCCAGGTCGGCCTCGAAGATCAGAGTCTCTTTCTGGCGATGCCAGCAGCTGAGCAGCCAATGTACCGGGGACGATCGAGGGCGGAATTTCACCGTGACGCGCGCGTTCTCGAACCAGCGGGAACCAAAATGGAGCCGGGCCTGTAGGTGAGAACTGCCCAGCCCTATCCAGTGTGAGTCCAGGATCCGTCCCTTGCCGGCGCATGCTGTCTGCACCCAGCGCAGGGCTGACGCTCCCTTCCTTCGATTGTAGGTGGCAAACACGAGGTACCACAGTCCTAGCACGGCGACCGAACTGGCCACGTCGATCAGCAGAAGGCGTCCCACAACGCTTCCTCTGATGTCCATGGTACGTCCGGGGATGCGGCGAAGCAAGGGGGGCCGGGTCACAATTCCGCCGTCTTATCGGCCAAACTCAGATTAGTTGTGGAAAACTCGGAGCAATCCAGTTCGGAATTGTCTCCGTGACGACCAGTCAATTCCCGGCAATCCGTTTTCGGCAGTCCACTTTTGGCAATCCTCGGCCACAACCGCCCCCCGCTACAATGACGATGTGCCCTTCACGGTTCGCGACTTTCGGCCAGTCGACTTCGAAACCCTCTGGCGCCTCGACCAGGAGTGCTTTCCTCCCGGCATTTCCTACTCGCGGGCCGAGCTCAAGCTCTACATGCGGCGCAGCAGGTCTTTCACGCTGGTGGCAGAAGATGCCGCAGCTGTAACCGGCAAAGGGCTGGTGGCCGGCTTCATCGTGGCCGAAGCGGATGGCCGGAGTCACGGTCACATCATTACCATCGACGTAAGCGCCTCCGCCCGGCGCTTTGGCGTGGGATCGTTGCTGCTGCGCGCTGCCGAAGATCGTTTGCGCGCCGCCGGATGCGGCTCCATCGAGCTGGAAACCGCTGTGGACAACTCGTCCGCCCTGGCGTTTTACAAGCGCCACGGCTACAGCGTGATCAAAACGTTCCCCCGCTATTATTCGAACGGCGTTGATGCGCTCGTGCTGCAGAAAGATCTCCCCTAGCGTTCGTACTGAAGATTCGTATCAGGGCATGCCTTCAGCGGCACAGCCGCAGAATCAATTTGCACTTGCCTGCCTTCTCCGGCTACCTTGCCATGTAATGAAACCCGCCGCCATCAAGGTCGCCATCCAGGGGGAACTCGGTTCCTTCAGCCACGAAGCTGCGGAGCGCATGGTGCGGCACTGCATAGTTGTGCCCTGTGCGCGTTCTGTTGAAGTGTTCGACCGGGTGCAGCGCGGATCGGTTGCGGCTGCAGTAATCCCCATCGAGAACTCGCTGGCTGGCACGGTCGCCGAACATGCTGACCTACTGGTAGCGCGTGATGTGTTTGTGCAGGGCGAGTTTTTGTTGCGCATCGTTCATAACGTCATCGCTGCGCCCGGAGTCAAACTGAACGCGCTGCGCCGGGTACTTTCGCATCCAGTGGCGCTCGACCAGTGCCGCGATTTCTTTCGCCACCATCCCCGCATTGAGCCGGTCCCGTTCTACGACACTGCAGGAAGCGTGAAGCATGTGGTCGCTCATCGCCTTGGCGATGCTGCCGGCATCGCCGGACGCCACGCCGCGCGCGAATACTCTGGCAAGATTCTCCAGGCCGGCATCGAGGACGACAAATGCAACTTCACCCGCTTTTTCTTGATTCGCAAGTCGACGGGGAGACGGCGGAACGCCGCGCCCGACTACCAACTCCTGATGCCGCACGGTGCCAACAAGACTTCGATCGCTTTCAAGGTGAAGAACCTGCCCGGGGCGCTCTTCAAGTCGCTCAGCGTTTTCGCCCTGCGCGACATCAGCCTCAGCAAGATCGAGTCGCGCCCCATGCGCGGTCGCCCCTGGGAATACGTCTTCTACGTGGATTTTCTTCGCGGCGACGACGAACCCGCCCGCAACGCCTTGCGCCATCTGGGCGAAGTCGCTGAGTTCGTCAAAGTCTTGGGAATTTACCGGGCTGCATAACGGAACATGGGGTCGGCCGTCTCCACCGTTCACCCACAAAAGCCTGTCCTGCCATTAGCTGCAGCACCTTTGATACAGTGCGAAGCGTGGGTGACAGGAATAGAATTCAGTTCGCGGGAACTACCGGGAGCCTGAAACCTTTCCGGCGGATTATCATCTAAGCTTGAGTGAGTTACACTCAAGGAGAGCCAATGAGCGAACAGCCGCTTTCCGAGCAAGTTCCTAAGCATCGGGAAACAAATGACGTACGGGCTTTGCCCGTGCTTCCTGTGCGGGATACAGTTCTGTTTCCCCACGCCGTCCTGCCCCTTACCGTAGGCCGGGAGAGTTCTGTCCAGCTGATTAATTCGCTGGGCGAAGACAAGACCATCGTGGTCGTGGCGCAGCGCGAAGCCCGCGTCGACAGCCCTCAAGCTAGCGATCTTTATACAGTAGGCACGTCCGCGGTCGTCCATAAAGTCGTCAAGATGCCTAACCAGAGCCTCTTCGTGTTTGCCGAAGGTCTGGAGCGGGTTCGTCTTGGCGAGTTCACGCAATTAACTCCGTTCATGCGGGCCAAGGTCTCTGCGATTCCAGAACCTGTACAGCCGGACAGCTCTGAAATTGAAGCGCTGCAGCGCAACGTCCTCACTCTGTTCCAGCAGATCGTTTCGGGTTCGCCCACGCTTTCCGACGAGCTTTCCACGGTGGCCCTCAACATCGACGAACCGGGCCGGCTGGTGGATTTTATTGCCTCATCTTTGCCGTCGCTGTCGACGCCTGATAAGCAGGACACGCTTGAAACTCTGGACATCCGCGTACGCCTGGAGAAGATCAACCAGCATCTCGCGAAAGAGCTTGAGGTGCAGCAACTGCGCAACAAGATCCAGAGCGAAGTGCAGGACCGTGTGCAGCAGACTCAGCGTGAGTACTACCTGCGCGAGCAGATGAAGGCCATTCAGAAAGAACTGGGCGAGCAAGATGAAGGCCAGCGCGACGTCGATGACTTGAAAAAGAAAATCGACGACGCCGGCATGCCTGAAGAAGTGAAGAAAGAGGCGCTCAAGGAATTGGGCCGCCTCTCGCGCATGTCTCCCATGGCCGCGGATTATTCGCTCACGCGAAACTATGTCGAGTGGCTGGCCGTGCTGCCCTGGAACAAGACTTCTGGCCAGGAGATCGAGATTCCCAAGGCCAAAGAGATTCTGGATACCGATCACTATGATCTGGAGAAGGTTAAGGATCGCATCCTCGATTACCTTTCGGTGCGCCGCCTGAAGCCTAACATGAAGGGTCCGATCTTGTGCTTCGTCGGGCCACCGGGCGTGGGCAAGACTTCGCTCGGCAAGTCGATCGCGCGCGCTCTGGGCCGCAAGTTCGTGCGGCTGTCGCTTGGTGGAGTGCACGATGAGGCCGAAATTCGTGGCCATCGCCGCACCTACATCGGCGCACTGCCGGGACAAATCATCCAGGGGATTCGTCGCGCCGAAACCAAGGATCCGGTTTTCATGCTCGATGAAATCGACAAGGTAGGCCGCGACTTCCGTGGCGATCCCGCTTCGGCATTGCTCGAAGCGCTCGATCCGGAGCAAAACTCGACCTTCCGCGACAACTATCTCGACGTCACTTTTGATTTGTCGAAAGTTCTCTTCATTACGACCGCAAACATGCTCGACCCTATCGCCGAGCCGCTGCGCGATCGCATGGAGATTATCGAACTGCAGGGCTACAGCGAGGAAGAAAAGCTGCATATCGCGCGGCGCTATCTGGTTCCGCGTCAGGTGGAAGAGAACGGCATCACCGCTGAGCAGATCGAATTTCCTGATGAAGCTTTGCGCTATGTGATTCGTCACTACACGCGTGAGGCGGGTGTTCGGAGTCTCGAGCGCACCATCGGAACCATCTGCCGCAAGCAAGCGCGTCGGTTGGCTGAGGGTAAGACTGAGAAGCTTGTGGTGACGCAGGAAATCATTCAGGAATTTCTCGGTGGCATCAAGATCCGCGTGGAGGGTGAGATCGAGGAGCGGACCGAACGTCCCGGAGTGGCGGTTGGTCTGGCCTGGACTCCCTCGGGCGGCGACGTTCTCTTCGTGGAAGCCAATGCCATGAAGGGCAAAGGTGGATTCACCATGACCGGGCAGATCGGCCAGGTGATGCAGGAATCCATGCAGGCCGCTCTGACCTGGGTACGCTCAAATGCAGAACAGCTTGGGATTGCGGAAAGCTTTTTTGCCGACCATGATATTCACATGCATGTGCCGGCGGGAGCGATCCCAAAGGATGGTCCATCGGCGGGCGTGACTATGGCGACCACCTTGGTCTCGCTGCTGTCGGGGCACCGCATTCGTCCGCTCACCGCGATGACGGGGGAGATCACGCTCAGCGGGAATGTGCTTCCTGTGGGGGGCATTAAAGAAAAGGTGCTGGCCGCGAAACGCGCGGGAGTTACCACGATAATTCTCCCAGCGGAAAACAAGATGAATGTTGAGGAGGATCTCACGCCTGAACAGGTTGAGAACCTGAGCATTCACTATGTGAAGACCATCGAAGAGGCATTGCGCGTGTCGCTGCCGGTAGTGGCGGAAGCGCTGGCTGCGAAGGTTTTTCTGGAGTCTGAGACAAGCGATTCAAAGCCGGAAAGCAAGGCTGGCAAGCCTATTCAGGCGCCGGTGGTGACTCACGACAAGGTTGTCACCTGGCAGTCTTGAAGCAGTGGCCAGTAATCAGTTGCAAGCCGCCAGTTCCTGACTGGCGGCTTTTTTTGTCGGAATCTCTCCCTAGGCCTTCCCTCGCGGAATCAAATATGAGAGCTTGTTGTGGCAGTTAACGAGTGCGAACGGTTCTCCATGCGCGTGCGGGTTCTTTTTTTCGGCGCGTTGAAAGATCTGGCGGGGAAATCCAGCGATTTGCTGGAACTGTCGGATGGGGCGTTGGTGCGTGATGTGCTGACGCACTATCAGGCGCAGGTTCCGGGGTTGGAAGCGATGGTGGCTTCGTTGGCTGTGGCGGTGAACCAGGAATATGCTGCGGCGGAGACGAGGTTGAAATCTGATGATGAGGTAGCGTTGCTGCCGCCGGTGAGTGGCGGGTCGGGGCGCGCTTTGATTGTCCGCGATCCCATCGACACGCAGGGTGTGCTTGCTCGCTTGAAGCAGGGCGGGGACGGCGCTGCCGTTGTCTTCGAGGGCGTGGTGCGCAACCAGACGCGGGGGCGTCGGACGCTCTGCCTCGATTACGAGGCCTATGAAGAGATGGCGTTGCGGCAGATGGAAAGTCTGGCGGAGCAGGCGCTGAAACAATTTCAAGTGCGCGAGGTTCGGGTGGTGCACCGGCTGGGGCGGTTGGAAGTGGGTGAAACCAGCGTGTTGGTTGTGGCCGCTTCGTCTCACCGCGCGGCGGCTTTCGATGCTTGCCGCTGGCTGATCGATACGCTCAAGCGCACCGTGCCCATCTGGAAGAAAGAATACTTCGAGGATGGAGCCGTATGGGCTGACGGCGAGCCGTTTCCTGAGGAAATTCGCCACGGAAATTCCCCGGCCGAAGGCAGCCCCGGAGCGGAGGGTGCATCTAAGTGAGCGGGCTGCGGCCGGAACTCCAAGCTTCGCGTGGTGATTGGATCAAGGACCCGGCCCTACACGTATACTTCTCTACTGAATGAGAAAATCCGCCACCGTGACTCTGCTGCTGCTGGCCTGCCCCATGTCGTACGGGCGGAAGGGCATGGCCCAGAGCCAATCGCCGACCGACGCGGAGAGCACGCTCAGAGTTAACGTCAAGCTGGTGAATGTTTACGTCACCGTGACTGACGCTCATGGAGCGCCCGTGGCCGGGCTTAAGAAAGAGAATTTTGTGGTGCAGGAAGACGGCCGTGAGCAAAAGATCTCGGTTTTCGACAAGGAATCCGCGCTGCCGATTTCGATCGCACTGGCCATCGACACCAGCCTGAGCACACGTCACGACCTGCCGCTGGAACAGGCTTCGGCGAAACGCTTTGTCCGTGACATCGTGCGGCCGGTGGATGCGTTGTCAGTGTTCAGCTTTAGTGAAGCCGTATCGCAATCTCCTTTTGGCTACACCTCAGATATGAAGCGCATCGACGAGGGGATTGACCATATCCGCCTGGGCGCGGCCACAGCCCTGTTCGATGCGGTTTATCTGGCCTCGCGTTCCCTCGACCGCCGCCAGGGACGGAAAGTGTTGGTGCTGATCACTGACGGTGGAGACACGATCAGCAGAATTGATTACAAAGGGGCAGTGCGTGCCGCGGAAGAGGCTGAAGCGCTGGTCTACAGCATTATCGTGGTGCCGATCGAGAACAGCGCGGGACGCGAAATCGGTGGCGAGCATGCCCTCATCCAGCTCTCGGAGGACACGGGTGGCAAGTATTACTATGCAACTTCCATAGCCCAACTCGATGATGCCTTCCATCAGATCAGCGAAGAGCTCCGCAACCAGTACCTGCTGGCCTATTATCCGTCACAGCGCACGTCGAACTCGGAGTTCCGGCGTATTCAAGTTGGAGTTTCCGGGCCCGCGGATCCGTCCTCTTACCACGTGAGACACCGGGTTGGGTACTACACGACGAAGTCGAACTTCTGAGAGTTTTCTCTTGAATGGTATCTTGAAGGGCTGGGCTGCGAGGCAAAGTGCTGCCGGGAGTAGCTGAGAGAGAAATAAGGAAAACTGTTGAGAGAGGTTCTGTGAAGATTCCGAAGGGAAGGTTTGCGATCTTGAATTTCTACTCCGTGCTTTGTTTTGCCGCGCGATTCAGTCTGTTCGCCGCGGTGGCCCTACTATGTGCTTCGCCGTTGGCCCACGCCCAGACCGCGGGCACGGGTAGCATTGTCGGCATCGTTAGGGATCCAGCAGGGAAGCCGCTGGCCGACACAAAGATTGAGATCACAAATAAGGCCACGGGTGCGCGAATCCATGTGACTGCCTCCTCAGAGGGGCTGTATTCATCGGGACCGATTCAGCCTGGAGACTACGCGCTGTTGGTGGAGATCAAAGGATTCAACCGGGCATTCCTACCCGTGGTAGTTCAGGTCGGCAACGTGACTCGCGCCGATGTGGCGATGAAGCTGGGGCCCGAGGTTGGACAGGTTGAGGTTCCAGGGGGCACGACCGTAAACATCGAACAAGCCACCGTGCAAAGTGTGGCCAGCGGTGACCAGATTGAGAAATTGTCAGTCAATGGGCGGAATTTTTTTGATCTGGCGCAGCTCGAGCCCGGGGTGCAGATGCAGGATGGAGGCCTCTTTGCGGGCAAGGACGGGCTCTCATCGATTTCATTTCTCAATCAGTACGGCCGTTCGGAGCGGATCGAACTGGACGGGGTGGATATCAGCGATGAAACGGTCGGCAGCACTACGCAGAACATTCCGGCGAGCGCGATTCAGGAGTTTCAGCTGGGCCAATCGTTGCTCGATCTCTCAACCGGCCTGACGTCCTCAGGGGCGGTTAACGTCATTACTCGTTCAGGCAGCGACCAGGTCCACGGAGAAGCGTTTGGAGTGTTCCGCGGCAACCAGGCTGCGGCAGATCTGCCCGGTTCCACGGTGTCGTCGTTTCAGCGGGAATTGTTCGGTGCCGATGCGGGAGGGGCGATCATCAAGGATAAGGTGTTCTTGTTCGGGGACGCCGAACGCGCGCAACAGAATCTTACGGCAGCCGAGCCGTTCACTTATCCGTTTGATGGGCTGAGCGCTATGCTCGACGAACCCTACCGGGAGTTCAATACGGATGAGCGCGTGGACTGGAACATGAGGGGCAGCACGCGGGCGTTCTATCGTTTCAATTTCTTCGAGAACAGCGATATTCGCCCCTATGGCTCGGCCGCCTCCACACAGGAATTCCGCGACATCAACAACACTTCGACGAACGCGGTGGGCGTCGACTTCAAAACTGGGGCGTACGCGCATAGTCTCCGCTTTGAATATCTCAAGCTTCGAAATGAATTGGAGGATGCGACGGGTGCTCTCTTCGGGGCCGAGAATCCGATTCCAGGGCTGGGCATCAACATTGGCGCGTCTACCGCGGGCAATTGCGCCTTTAGCGAAGGCGGCAGCTATTGCGGCGGGCCAAGCTGGCTGGGGCCGCAGCAAACCGTTCAATCTGACAAACTGGCGAGGTATGACGGCAGCCGGGTGATGGGCGAACACATCATCCGCTACGGGGTTGCGTTTAATCGCATCGACGCTGCGCGCCTGGCGGCCTACTCCGTGTTTCCGCAGGTGGGCACGACTTCGCTTGTGGGGTTGACATCGGCTGATCCGACATCCTATCCCGCAAATTGGGTGAGCTTGGGGAACGGCATTGCGTTCTCCACTGCCAAATCTTCGTTCGGTTTTCCTGGTGGAGGACTGAATCCCGACAACCGCGTCGAAATATACGTTGGGGATGCGTGGAAGGCCAGGCCGAAATTAACGCTGAATTACGGTTTGCATTATGTGCGCGACAGCGGACGCACGGATAGCGGCCTGGGCGCGTTGCCGGACTTGAATCAGTGGGGCGCGGGATTGGGCGAAAAGATTCGCAATCCGAATGTGAACTTCGCGCCTCAACTAGGATTCGCCTGGGATGCGGGCGGCAACGGCAAGACAGTAATCCGCGGCGGCGGCGGGTTGTTTTATGAAAACTTGCTCTGGAACAACACCTTATTGGATAGCCCGTCCCGTCTCAGCACAGGAATTTTTACCGACGCTCCTGAGGTTTGTCAGGGGGGCGTTGCGAATGCGTTCAACTGGCCCACCAATCCTGGAGTGGCGGGGTCCCCGATTGCGGGAACCGCTGCTACGGTCGTGACCAACGCCACTACGGGGGCCCTGCAGGTGTTGCCGAACTTTTGCGGAGGGACTATCTCGGCAATCGCGCCGCAAGTTCTGGCGCTGAGCAACGCCTTTCAATCGGCGGCTGCGAGTGTGACGAGGTCGCAGCCTAATAGCAACTACTTGGGCACCACACTATCGGCTTTGAATCCCAGTTATGATCTTTTTTATCCTGGCTACCGCACGCCGCGGTCGTGGCAGGCGAATCTCGGCATCGAGAAGGAGATTCGCCCGGGAACGGTACTCAGCGTTGATTATATCCGCGACATCGGCGAGCACTACCTGATTGGGCAGGACATCAATCACAGCGGAGCGGCGCGCAGCTTCAACCAGGCCAATGCGGTTGCGGCTCGTGACGCGGCTCAGGTGGCCAACGGATGCCCTGTCGGTTTTGGACAAGCTACGTGCATGATTAACTCAACCGTGGCGAGTGGCGGAACTACTCCCTTGGGAGTGGCTGGGGCTCAGGCGGCGTACTCGAGGGCGGGGCTAGATTCGAATCTGCAGACTGCGGGCGGCGGACCCTGCTCCTACTGCGCGTTTCCCGGCACGAACCCCATCATCGGCAACACCGGAGCAGTGGGAGGAGTCGATATGCTCTTTCCTGATGGGCGGTCAGTCTACACCGGCGTGCAGATGAAAGTCGTGACGCGGGTCGATAAGCCCGTGCGCGGCGTGAAGACCGGCAACTTCCAGTTTTCCTACACGCTTTCCCGGCTGATCAGCCAGGTGCAGGACCAGGATTCCACCAACCTGGCTACCGACAACGACGATCCACTGCGCTTCACAGGGCCGAGCGCTCTGGACCGGAAGCAGCAGTTCTCGTTCAGCGGAACCTTCGACCTGCCGTTCTATTTGAAGTTGAGCATGATCGGACATTTCTACAGCCCGCTTCCCCAGAGCCTGTTGCTGCCGGAGCTGACCAATGGAGGCGAAATCTTTGCCACCGACTGGCTGGGCTCTGGACTGGGTTCGGGAGGGGCTCCAGAGCCGCTGCCGGGAACTCAGATCGGCCAATACCAGCACAGCACCAATGTCGACAACTTGCAAAAGACGATCAACTCGTACAACCATACCTTCGCCTCATCACTTACTCCTGCAGGGGATTGCCTGGTGGGCAATCACACTGCTTGTCCGGGGCTGATCAATAGCACGATGGTGATGACTAGTGAGGACATGACTGCTTTAGGGTGGATCATGCCTACACTCGATTCAGTAGCTAATCATGCTGTGGCCGCTCCCTGGCTGAAAACGATGGACATGAGACTATCCTGGCCGATCAAGATTAAGGATCGTGTGACCATCGAGCCGAGCGCGAGTGTCTTCAACGTCTTCAACTTCGCCAATGCATTCCAGTCGGGCAACATGCCGAGCGCTTCGTTGTTACCCGGCCCGAACGGGGTGTTGGCGCCGAATGTGGTGGGCGGTGTCGCTTCGGGCTCGAGCTATACGCCTTTCCGGACGAGCCTTCAGTCGGGAACGTTCGCGCTTGGGGCTCCTCGCCAGTTCGATTTCGGATTGCGGATCAGTTTCTAGAGTTGGGGATCAGAAGCCGGTCATGGCGCTCCGGTCCTGCGCTCAACTGGATGGCTTTTTGCATTCGGGAGGGGCAAATCGGTCCTAAGCGGCTGCGTGTACAATGCCTGCATGGCTTTCCGTCCGCAGGGAAACTCCAACGCCGCCAAACGCGGTCGGACTCCGCCTCCCGAGGAGACTTTTGAAGAAGCTGGATTCCTCAAAGCTCTGGGCGAGAAACAGAAATCAGTGAGCGTCAAGCTGATGGATGGTCAGACGGTGAGCGGCTGGATCGAGTATTACGACAAGCACATGGTGCGTTTGACGCGCGAAGGCGCTCCCAATCTTTTTATTTTCAAGCACGAGATTATGTACATAGCGGAAGACGGGAAGAAGAAATAGCGGCTGCTGTTTTAGAAGTCCGCTGTGGAGCCGATGGCTGCACAGGCAGGCATGAGGTCCTTCGACTACACGAGCGCTTGCGCTTAAGCGCGCAAGCACTTGTTCCGCTCAGGATGACAAACTTAACAAGGTCTAATAGCAGCGACAGTTTCCTTCCGGCCATGTCAGCCATCGCCCGCGAAGCCGGCGCTTTGCTGATGCATCACTTTCACCAGCACTTGAAGATCGAATACAAGGGCGAGGCTGATCTGGTGACCGCGGCGGACCGCGCTGCCGAAGTTTTGATCCGGGAACGCATTCGCCAACAATGGCCTGCGCACGACGTTCTAGGGGAAGAGCAGGGACTCAGCGATCAGGGCAGCGAGTATCGCTGGTACGTCGATCCCCTCGACGGCACGACGAACTTCGCACATGGATTTCCTGTTTTCTGCGTGTCGATTGCACTGGAGCATCATGCACTCGAGAATAAGGGCCAACGCATTGCCGCCGTCATTTACGATCCCACGCGCGACGAACTGTTTTCCGCGGAGCAGGGAAGAGGCGCGCAGCTCAATGGCGAGAGCATCCATGTTTCGAAAACGGCTCAGCTGAAGGAGAGCCTTCTGGCTACCGGCTTTCCCAGCCAGAAGCGGCACAAGAATCCGAATATTTACTTTTATCACCAGATCACGCTGCACTCGCATGGAGTGCGCCGGGCGGGATCGGCGGCGCTCGACTTGTGCAACGTGGCTGCGGGCCGATTCGACGGCTTCTGGGAATTCAACCTGAATCCCTGGGACACGGCGGCGGGTGTTCTTATTGTGGAAGAAGCGGGCGGCAAGGTGACGCGCTTCGACGGGTCACCGTTTGAGATCAACAGCCGGGAGACGGTGGCCTCGAACGGGCTAATTCACGAACCGCTGCTGCGGGAGTTTGAAGATGTCTTTGCCGGGCGAGGGTTGGAGCCGCTGCCCGATCCGAGGGTTTACCAAGGATGAACCAGCAGGGTGAACCAACAAGCTTGAACGAAACCGCAGTCGATATCGAGGTGCAAGCCATGCTTAAGAAAACTATGCGCCGGGCTCCAGCCGCAATCGTCCTGCTGGGATGGGCAGTACTGCTCGTGGCTGCTTCCAGTTCTTCGCCGGCCGCACCCGATGCGGCTTATGTGCAGTCGTTTGAGAAGTGGAAAGCAGAACAGATTGATGACTTGAAGCAGAACTGGCTGCCGCTGGCTGGACTGTATTGGTTGAAGCCGGGCGTGAATAGTTTTGGTACCGCGCCGGAGAACGCGGTCGTGTTTCCCAAAGGTCCGGCGCACGCTGGAGAGTTCATTCTTGACGGCAAGGACGTAACCATTAAGCCGCTTCCGGAGGCGCACGCGACGTTGTCAGGTACGCCGCTGACAACCGCGAAGCTGGCTCCCGACGTTACCGGGCACGCCTCCCTGGTGGAGATGGGCCCGTTGCGCTTTCATGTGATCGTGCGGGGAGAACGCGTGGGGGTTCGTGTGAAAGATTTGGAGAGCGCGTCCGTCACCAACTTCAAAGGGCTGATATTTTATCCTCTCGATCTGAACTATCGCGTGACGGCCACCTGGGAACCCTCCGATGGCAAGAAGACGATCGATGTGCCCAATGTTCTGGGCGATGTGACTCCGGTGCCGGTTGCGGGAACAGTGGTGTTCAAGATCGATGGCCAGGAGCAGAGGCTGACGGCACTGGGCGGAGATCCATCGAATGGACTGTCGTTCGTGTTCAACGACCTGACGGCGAAGAGCGATACCTATCCCGGCGGACGCTTTCTCGATAGCGAGCCGGTGGTAAACGGAACAGTGGTTCTGGACTTCAACCGTGCCTACAATCCTCCCTGTGCGGTGACTCCTTATGCCACGTGTCCGTTGGCGCCGAAGGAGAACCGGCTGGCTGTTGCGATTCCGGCAGGCGAGAAGTTTGATAAAGCGGCACACGGTCACCGCTAGCAGCTGGTCGCCGCAAATCGAGGGATATGACCTACTCCTCCGCGTTACAATAATTAGGGACTGCTGTACTTTTTTGGCGGCCGTCCCAAGTTCTCTTTATTCCCACAGGCTCAATGTGATCAACTCTCTGCTGGAACGCAAGATCGAGAAGCGGCCCGATCGAGTGCGGCTGCAAGGGCGCATTCTTTTCCTGACGGAAGACCCGGAACTGATCAAGCGGCAGCTCGCCGGCGAAGACCTGCCTTGGGACACAAAGAATCCGGCGAATAATCCCAAGCTGCGCGACGATATCTCAACCGACGAGATCACTCCGGCGCACTACTGCTTTTATTTTGACGAGACGCTGGGCGAGATTCCTTACCTTGGGCTGAAGTGCGGCAGCGTCACTCCCATTGGCCGCGGCGAAGTGAAGCGGGGTGGATTTGTGTGTGCAGTGAGCGGGAAACGACGCGGCAAAGGCTCGAGCCGGGAGCAGTCGCCTTACGCCGAGATGTGCGCCGGCATTCGAGTCGTGATCGCGGAAAACATTGAACGCATCTACAAGCAGAATTGCCAGAACCTGGGCGTGCTGACTGCGACTGACTTTTCGTTGATTGACAGGATTCGCGGCGGCGAGGAGATTCCCCTCTCCGAGTTCACTGCCGGGGAAGATGAGATCACGCGGCAGGTGATTGAGTACGGGGGGCTGTTTCCGTTCAACGTGGGGAGGATGCAGGGAAAAGTGTTTTTGCCTCCGATTAACAACGCGGGCGAGGGCGCCCGCACCACACGTCCCATGACATTAGCCGAGAAAATCTTTGCGCGGCACATGGTCAACGAAGCCAGTGGCGTTGGCGTTGCTTTCGTGAAACCCGGGGACACTGGATTCGCCCAAGCCGACCTGCGCTTCAGCCATGAGTACGTCACGCCTATGGCGGCTATCTTTTTTGAGCGCTATGTCGGCAAAGACGCGAAGGTCAACGATGCTTCGAGCATTATTTTTTTTCGCGACCACCTCACGTTTCTCGATGAAGTGATCTCGGAGGAGAAAAAGAAGCTTGGTCTGCTCGACCTGGCGACCCAACTCAAGCTCAAACAGCAGGACTTTGCTGTCCGGCAGGGAATCAAACTGCATGGCGAGTTGAAAGACCGCAAGGGCTCAGAGGGCATTTGCCACTCCATCGTACTGGAAAGCTATGCGCTGCCCGGGCAGTTGAACATTGGCTCGGACTCACATACGCCGCACGTGGGTGCAATTGGCTGCGTGGCGTTCGGCATTGGCACCACCGACGTGTTCAACGCGTGGATCACGAAGGACGTGCGGGTGAAGGTGCCGGAGTCGGTGAAGATCGTGATCCGGGGCAAGAGGCATGCCAATGCCACGGCAAAAGATTTCATCCTGAAAATTCTCAGCCTCGACTACGTGCGCAGCGGCAAGGCGCTCGCCAAAGTGATGGAGTATGCGGGCGAGGCGATTGAGGAACTCAGCGTCGATGAACGTGCCACCATGACTAACATGGCAGCCGAGATTGGCGGATTCACCGGCATTGTTGCGCCGGACAAAAAAGCAGTCGACTTTCTGGTCGAGCGTCGCGGGATGGATCGTAAAAAAGCCGAGGCAATGATTGCGGGGTTGTATAGCGATCGGGATGCGGAGTATACGCATCTGATCGAGCTCGATGCAGCGGAGATTACGCCGATGGTCGCGACTCCGGGCGATCCAGGTAATGGAAAATATGTGCGCGACCTGAACACGCCGGTGCCGATCGAGATTGCTTACGGTGGCACCTGCACGGCAGGCAAGAACGAAGACATGGACATGTATGCTGCGGTGCTGGCCGATGCGCTTAAGCACGGCAAGCAGGTGGCTGACTCGGTGAAGTTCTACATCCAGTTTGGATCGCAGGAGACGCGGGAGTACTGCTTGCGCAAGGGCTATCTGGATGTGTTTCGGAAGGCCGGAGCGATTGTGATCGAGCCCAGTTGCGGTGCATGCATCAACGCGGGCCCGGGAGTTTCGACCCGTTCCGATCAGGTGGTGATCAGCGCGCAGAACCGAAATTTCCCCGGCCGCAGCGGTCCGGGGCAGATGTATCTGGCTTCACCCTTGACGGTCGCGGCTAGCGCCGTGGCAGGTTATATTGTGGAGTACGAGCCGACCGAAGCGCTGGTCGGGGTCTGAGGCGTTCTCACCGAACCAGGTGCTCGCAAGTGGTTGAATTCAGGCGGGGTGGCCGAAATCAGCCACTGCCGGACCTGCAACTTTTTTCCGCGATCCGAGTTCAAATAAGTAGGCGCTTCGGATCGAAAGCAAGATTCGGAAGACCTGGCAGATCCGGTGGGAAGAGCGGCGGATCTGAAAAAGGGAGATCGATATGCGGTACCTAAAATATTTGGCTTTGGTGGGGGTTCTGATGCTGCCGCTGACCTATGCGCCGTCTGCGCATGCGCAGGTCGCGGTGGGAGTGGGAATCGGCGGGCCGCCGGTATGCTCCTACGGCTACTACGGATATTACCCTTACGCTTGCGCGCCCTATGGCTACTACGGACCTGACTGGTTTGCCGGCGGAGTGTTTATCGGCGCCGGCCCGTGGTATGGCTGGGGACGCGGTTGGGGTTGGGGTGGTTGGGGTCATGGGTACTATGGTCGAGGCGGCTGGGGCTACGGACGGGGCGGCTATGGTTATGGTCGCGGGTTTGCCGGCGGACGTGGCTTCGTAGGCGGACGCGGATTTGCACGTGGTCCGGCTGGCGGCTTCCACGGGTCGGTTGGCGGTGGGTTCCACGGCGGCGCGGTGGCCCACGGTGGTGGCGGGTTCCACGGTGGCGGCGGCGGGTTCCACGGCGGCGGTGGTGGACACGGCGGCGGCGGACACCGGTAAGGCGGATTCGGGAGCTTCCCGGTTCTGTGACGGAAGATGCAAGAAGATTGGCTGGCAGCAGACGCTGCCGGCCTTTTCTTTTTCCCCCGATTGTCCAGCGGAAGCGGGCTGCGAGCTGGCTTTGGCCGGGCGCGGTTCAATTAACCTGTACCGCGGTCCGCGTTTCTTGCTAGAATGTGCGGTCGCGGAGACGGGCTGTAGTAGTAAAATAGCTGCATAGATCTCAGGAGATAGACACCCTTATGGCATACGTGATTGCAGAGCCTTGCATTAACACCAAAGACACGGCGTGTGTGGATGCGTGTCCGGTGGATTGCATTCATCCCAAGAAAGATGATCCCAAGTATGCGACCGAGCCCTTGCTCTATATCGATCCGGTGGAGTGCATTGACTGCGGCGCGTGCGTGCCGGTGTGTCCGGTATCGGCGATCTTCGCGCTCGACGATCTGCCGGAGAAGTGGAACGAATTCACTGCTAAGAACGCGGCATATTTCGGGCGGTAGGTCAGCTATCAGGTACTCGAAAGTCCTCTTCCAGGGCTCGAGGCGGAAACAATAGGCGTGCGTCCATTTGGATGCGCGCCTTCGTATTTTGGGTCGCAAATTGCGGCCTCAAAGTTTCGCGCGATCGGGCTCCCGTCTGCCGACAGCTGACGGCTGACAGCTCTTCCGTTAGAATCATCGCTTCACACGCTGGGCATCGATGGCATTGATGGAGTCGGAAGCGATCGTGCTACGCACGTATCCGCTGCGCGAGGCTGATCTGCTGGTCACGCTCTTTACGCGCGTCGAGGGCAAGGTGCGCGGCGTGGCGCGGTCGGCAAAAAAATCGAAGCGGAGGTTCGGAGGGGCGCTGGAGCCGCTGACTTACGTCCGCGCGTTTTACGACGTCCGCGAGGGGCAGGAACTGGCGCGGTTGGATGCCTGCGAGGTGCTGGAGTCTCCACTGGCCAGCGAAGTCAGTTATGCGCGGGCAGTGGCGCTGGCGCATGTGGCAGAGTTGCTCGACGAACTGCTGCCTGATCGCGAAGCCAATGACGCCATCTTCCGGCTGACACTTTCGGTAATACATGCTCTGCAGGGTGCCGAGGTGTGGATGGCGGTCACCTACTTCGAGCTGTGGCTCACCCGGTTGGTCGGTTTCCTACCCGAGTTGACTGAGTGCACAGTCTGCGGGCGGGCCCTGAACGGAATTCGCGCTTATTTTCACGCGTTGGCGGACGGACTGATGTGCCCCGAGGATAAGCGTCTGGCGTCATCCGAGATTTCAAAGGACTCCCGAGAGTTGGCGGCGGCCATGTTTCGCGCTCCGGTGGAGAGTTTTGCAGGGATGCCGTGGCCCAAGGTGCAGGGGGCCGATCTGCGGAAGTTTCTGATTCAAATCTTGCAACGACATATTGAGAAGAAGCTGGTAACGGCGGGGATGCTGGAGAAGATCAGCACCTAGCAATCGATTGGAGAGCCCGTGAGGCAATTTATCGCAATCTCGATTGGACTGTTTTGCGCTATAGGCGGCAACGGTCAAACCAACACAGCCGCGCCACCACAACTGGTTCAAGCTACCCTGACAAGACTAGGCGGGACGCCGTTCTATTTACAAGCAACAATCTCGGAGCTGTCGGATCCTAACGACCGGATTGAGGTGGAGATGTCGTGGGTTGCACCCGACAAATGGAAGCGAAAAATTCAATCGCAGGAGTTTTCTCAAACGCTGATCGTAGATGGTGACAGAATGTTCGAGCAGGATTCTTCCGACTACCTTCCGTTGGCGATTGAGGTTCTGACGAGCGCGATGGTGAGTCCGCAAACTGTGCTCGATTCGTACAGGCCCGGCGACTTTGCGAGAACGAAAGCTAACGGACTGACTGACGAATCGGGCAAAGTTTGCTTTTCCGCCAACAGCAGAATGTGCGGGATGAGCCGGAACGGGCTTGCGGAATTTGTTGGAGCTGCTGGCCGCTCGCTGGAATTTACTGATTACCGGAAATTCAAAGGCGAAAGAGTGGCTCGGTTGTTGATCTATCGCATTGATCATGGCGATAGCTGGCAAGCGCGCATAAACACGTTGGGTGAATTGCAGAAGCACGATGAGGCTACATTTCAAATCGACAATCCTACAGAGAAACCAAATCAAATTCGAGCAGTTGTCGTACAGGAGGCAGAACTCCGCGGCCTCGCGCAACAGCCACTTGAGATCATCTGGTCCCAAGTGCTAGAGGACAACAACACCATCGGACAAACTAGTTACTACGTGTCTCTGGACCGGTCCGGACAGGCTCGCGAGGTTCTGCCTCTGAGTGTTGCGATTGAGCGTGCAGACGATTCTGCGCGGCGGCAGATACTCAGGTGGAAGTTCAAGCCGGTGCTGAGAAACGGTGTTCCGGTGCAGGCCGAATCTATTCTGAACTTCAGTTTTAACACACGCGCGTATGGACCACCTTCTCCCCTAACCGACGAAGAAGTTAGAAAATTAGCTACCAACCTAATCGATCCCATTTTTCCTGAGGGAACTGCTCCGCCGGGTTCTACCTTCGAGATTCTAATTTCAGTGGATCAGGAAGGGAACATAATCGAATCGATGGCCGGCGACGGACCGCACGCGATGTATCAGCCATGCTCCAAAGCCGTGGGCAAATGGCACTTCAGCCCGATCATTGAGGACGGCAAGCCCCGCCCTTATCGAGCCAAAGTTATCTGTCGAGTTCCGTAAAAGAGCTCGCTCTGATCGGGGCTGACGGCTCAACGCTCTTCCATTTACAATTAACGATTGACCTTCTGACCACAGACAGACTGTGAACCCATCTAAACCCAATTCGCTTACATTTCAGGAACTCATCCTGCGGCTGCAGGCGTTTTGGGCGGAGCGCGGGTGTGTGCTGCAGCAACCCTACGATGTTGAAGTGGGAGCTGGAACCATGGCGCCGGAGACGTTTCTGCGCGTGCTGGGGCCGAAGCCTTACAAGGTTGCTTATGTGCAGCCTTCGCGGCGTCCGGCGGACGGACGTTACGGGGAAAATCCGAACCGGCTGTTCAAGCACACGCAGTTGCAGGTCATTCTGAAGCCTCCGCCGGAGAATGTGCAGGAATTGTACTTAGAGTCGCTGGGCGCGATAGGCATTAACCTCCGGCAGCATGACATCAAGTTTGAGGAAGACAACTGGGAAGCTCCAACGCTAAGCGCCTGGGGCGTGGGCTGGCAGGTGATGCTCGATGGGCTGGAGATCACACAGTTCACCTACTTTCAGCAGTGTGGCGGGCTGGACTTGTTTCCGATTTCCGCCGAACTGACGTATGGGCTGGAACGCATCGCGGCCTTCCTTCAGGACGTGGATTCGATTTACGAAATTGTGTGGGCGCGCGATCCCGAGACCGGGCTGGCAACGACCTACGGGGATGTGCGGCTGGCCGATGAGCTGCAGTTTTCCGTCTACAATTTCGAGGTGGCGGATGTGGAGAAGACCTGGAAGCATCTCGAACTCTATGAGGCGGAGTGTAAGGAACTGCTGCAGGGGTATGCGGGCATGGGAACTCAAAATCCCCGCCTTGTCTCTGCGGACGAGGGAGAGACGGGGACGAGGCAACCAGAGTCTCTGCCTGCGAAATCCCGGTTTCCTTTGCTAGCGGCCTACGATCTTTGCCTGAAGTGTTCCCACTTGTTCAATGTGCTGGACGCTCGTGGGGCGATCTCCGTCACTGAGCGCGTGGGCGTGATTGCCCGTGTGCGCGCGCTGGCGGTAGGCATCGCGAAGGCTTGGGTGGATCAGCAGAAGAGCGCTTCTGCCGCGGCGGGCGACCAGGCCGACGAGGAAGAACCTGTGCGCGAGAAGCGAGCGAAGACGAAGATACTGTCGCCGGTTGGATCGTGAAATTTATGACGGGGTGCGCGCCACGTTGGTTTGAGTGAGGTTTTGAGAAGCTTAAGGTTTCAGGGCATGCCAGACTTTCTGCTAGAAATCGGGTGCGAAGAGATTCCGGCGCGGATGATCGACGCCGCTTCGCAGGAGTTGCGCGAGCGCGTCAGTGCCCTGCTGAGCCGGGAGCGACTGCCGCCGAACGAGGTCACGTATTTCGACACACCGCGGCGATTGGCGGTGATTGCAGTTGGCATCCCGGCGGCTCAACCGGACGTCAGCGAGCAAGTGACCGGTCCCTCGGCCAGTGTTGCTTATAAGGAAGGTCAGCCTACGCCGGCAGCGCATGCGTTTGCCAAAAAGGCTGGAGTCGACGTATCGCAACTCGAGAGGATTACAACCGCGAAGGGCGAATACCTGGCGGCGAAGGTTACCAAGAAGGGCCGAAGCACGGCCGATATTCTCGCGGAGACTTTGCCGAAGGAACTCTCCTCGATCTACTGGCCCAAAAGTATGTACTGGCGCAAGCCGCACGAGCGCTTTGTGCGGCCGGTGCGCTGGCTGGTGGCAATGCTCGACGGCGAGACCATCCCGCTGGAATTTGACGGAATCTGGGCAGGGAAGACTTCGCGCGGGCACCGGATGTTGTCCCAAGGGGATGTCACGATTCCGCGGGCTGGATCTGCTTATGTCGATGCTCTGCGCGGGGCCAAGGTCCTCGGCCGTGCGGAACGCGAGCAGCAGATTCGCAAAGCATTGGACGCCGCCGCGCGCACGATTCCCGGAGCACGATGGCGGGAAGACAAGTCTCTGCTCGACACCGTCGTGAACCTGACGGAATTCCCCTCCGCAATTCTGGGTGGCTTCGATCCGCAGTTTCTGGCTCTGCCGGAGGAGGTTCTGGTTACGGTGATGCGGGACCATCAAAAATATTTTGCCGTAGAAGATGCGAGCCACAAGCTGCTGCCGCACTTTCTGGCGGTGTTGAATACGGATGAGGACCGGGATGGATTGATTCGGCACGGCAACGAGCGCGTGCTGCGGGCCCGTTTCAGCGATGCCAAATTTTTCTGGGAGACAGACCAAAAACGCTCGCTGCTGGAGCGGCTGGAACTGCTGCGGCACGTTACTTTCCAGAAGGACCTCGGCAGCTACTATGACAAGACGCGGCGGGTGCAGCGATTGTGCAGTTGGCTGAGTGAGATCATCAAGCAGAGCGGGATGGCTGTGCGCGCGGGCGTGGTCCACAAAGCGGCTTGCCTGGCGAAGACCGATCTGACCGCCGAACTCGTGAAGGAATTTACCGAACTGCAGGGCATCGTGGGCGGCCTTTACGCGCGGGCCCAGGAACTGGATTCGACCTTGCCCGAGGCCACACGGCTGGCTATTGCGGATGTGATTTACGATCAGTACAAACCCGAGTCCGTCGAAGATGAAGTGCCGCGGTCGGTGGAAGGCGCGGTGCTTTCGGTCGGCGACAAAGCGGACACGATTGCGGGCATGTTTTCGCTCGGGCTGGTACCAAGCGGGTCGAAGGATCCGTTTGCGCTGCGCCGGCAGGCGAATGGGATTGTGAAGGTGATCGCAGAGAAAAAGCTCCCGCTGCAGCTGACGGATTTGATGCGGGATGCACGGGCTGGTTACCAGGGGTCAGAAGCGGAGAAGAAGTTTGTGGCGGATGGGAAGTTTGTCGAGTCCGTGAAAACGTTCTTCCGCGAGCGTCTGGAGTTTTACTTGAAGGATGTTCGCGGATATGCGTATGACGTGGTGAAGGCTGTGCTGGCGGCTGACGCTGATGACGTAGTGGATGCGGTAGCTCGGGCGGAGGCGGTGAAACAGGTTTTGCATATGCCCGAGTTTCTGGCGATTGGCGCCGCCTGCAAGCGCATGCGAAATATTCTGAAGCAGGCGGAAGAGAAGGGAATTGCCCCGGCTGCTAGGTTCGAGACCTTGCCCCACTCAGCGCATGAAGAGAAAAATCTGGCAGCTTATATCGAGGCCAACGGACCTCGGGTCGATGAGCTTCGAAAGAAAAAGGAATACGGCGACGCCCTCATGCTGCTCTCGATGGCAAGAGAGCACGTTGACGCATTCTTCGACAAAGTCATGGTGATGGTAGAAGATGAAAAGGTACGGGCGAACCGCTTGGCACTGCTTCGGACTCTGCTGAAAGAATTTTCGACGATTGCGGATTTTTCCGAGATCGTGACGGAAGGCAAGGCGTGACCGCCGGAAATTCCTAATAAGTTTAGACGTGCGAATTGCCGGCGAGATGTCGGCGCTACAGAATCGAATCACAAAGGACTAATCATTTATGGCGACAATTACTCTTCCCGAAGCTCCAGTGCAGGAAAGCAAGAAGACCACAACCAAGTACGTTTACTTTTTCGGCGGCGGCAAGGCGGACGGCAATGGCAAGATGAAAGATGATCTGGGCGGCAAAGGGGCTGGCCTGGCCGAGATGACCAACGCCGGGTTGCCTGTTCCTCCAGGATTCACGATTCAGACCGAGGCTTGCCGCGAGTACATGCGGAACGGCGGCGTGTCCAAAGAAGTCGACCGGCAGATGGAGGAGGCGCTGTCCAAACTGGAAGCTCTGCAAGGGCAGAAGCTGGGAACCGGCGAGAACCCGCTGCTGGTGAGCGTGCGCTCGGGGGCGAAGTTTTCGATGCCGGGCATGATGGATACGATCCTGAATCTCGGCTTGAACGACAAAAGTGTGGAGGCGCTGGTCAAACGCAGCAACAATCCGCGGTTCGCTGCGGATTCCTACCGCCGGCTGATCCAGATGTTCGGCAACGTCGTGCTGGAGATTCCGAAGCACGCATTCGATGAAGTATTCGATGCGAAGAAAAAGAAGAAAAAGGCCAAGCTCGACACCGATCTTGACGCCAAGGCGCTGAATGAAGTGATTGAGGAGTACAAGAAAGTTGTCAAGAAGCACGCCAGGCAAGACTTTCCGCAGGATCCACACGAGCAGTTGGTGATGGCGCGGGACGCCGTGTTCCGCTCCTGGCAGAACGACCGTGCTAAGCATTACCGCCGCATCAACAATATCGATGACATGCTGGGGACCGCGGTCAATGTGCA
>DATHOK010000070.1:0-10226 GCA_035484995.1 Verrucomicrobiia bacterium
TCGGCCTACGATTCTTGCAGCGTTTGCCAACACTTCGACTTACGGCGGCGGAATGAGGATCGCTCCGCGGGCGCGAATGGATGATGGGCAACTTGATGTTTGCGTGATAGGCGGTGTCGATCCCTTCAAGCTTGCGTGCCTGTTCCCTACGGTTTACTTTGGCCGGCATCTTGGCATCCGTGAAGTGGAGTATTTCCAGGCGGCGCGGGTACGTGTTGAAACTGAGGCGCCGTTCGAGGTCTATGCCGATGGCGAATACGTTTGCCAGACGCCGGTCGAGGTAAGCGTTGAGTCGGCTGCGCTGCGCGTAATTGTTGGTTCGAAGAATTGAGAGCTTGACGGACGCATCAGTTCGTCGCATGGTTTCAACCTATGAACAGATTTCCGCGATTGCTGCTTGTGCTGGCGATGACTCTGGCGCCGCTTCACGCGCAGACGCGCTGGAAACTGGTTTGGAGTGACGAGTTCAACGGAGCGGCTGGAGCCGCGCCCGATTCCAGTAAGTGGGTCTATGACCTGGGCGCGAGCGGGTGGGGAAACCAGGAACTTGAGACTTATACCGACAGCCGCGAAAATTCTTTTCTCGACGGCAAGGGGCATCTGGTGATTCGAGCTCTGCGCATTTCTGATGGCAAGTACACGTCGGCTAGGCTCAAGACTGAGGGCAAGTTTTCTACTCAGTATGGAAGGATTGAAGCCCGCGTCAAACTTCCGCGCGGGCAAGGAATCTGGCCGGCGTTTTGGATGCTGGGCGCGGACGTTGGCTCCGTAGGCTGGCCGGCCTGCGGGGAGATCGACATCATGGAGAATATTGGGCGCGAGCCACGGGTCAATCATGGTTCGCTCCATGGGCCGGGTTACCCTCGAGACGGTGCCACAGCGCTCTATGAATTGCCCAATCGACATCCTTTGTACAAGGCCTTTCACCGGTTCGCAATCGAATGGTCCCCGGAGAAGATAGAGTTCTTTGTCGACGGAGTTTCCTATGAAACCGTGACCGCTGGGTCTCTTCCTGCGGGCGCGAGTTGGGTTTTCAAGCGGCCTTTTTTCTTTCTGTTGAATGTTGCCGTGGGCGGAGATTGGCCCGGGAATCCCGATGGTACTACTGTATTTCCGCAAGAGATGGCGGTGGACTACGTGCGAGTGTGGAAGGCTGAGGGATCGGAGTAGCGGCAGTGGTGCAGTTTGATAAGGAAGCGAGCCAAACGCGCGATTATTGTGTCGCAAAGAACGCGACACATCGCGCGGCTCGCCCGGATCCTTCACTGCGCAAAGGACGCTTGTTCAGGATGACAATCGAACTGCACCACTGCCGGAATAGCTCTTTCACCCGTCCAGTCTTGGCCGGTGCTAAACTTTCCCTATGCCCGAACAACGTTCCCGCACTCTGCTCTGGATTCTGATTGGAGGAGGAGCATTCTTCCTCTTTGTGCTGGCTGTGTTTTCGCTGGTTTACCTGACGCTACATGCGGGGACCACGGATGCCGGATTCAGCGGCTTTGGCGACCGCATCGGGGTGGTGGATCTGGAGGGTGTGATTTTGTCGCCGCAGCCGGTGGTCGGGCAGCTCAAGAAGTTTGGCGATGACTCTTCCATCAAGGCAATCATCCTGCACGTGAACTCGCCGGGCGGGGGCGTGGCGGCTTCGGAAGAGATTTATCGTGAAGTGAAACGTATTCGCGAGGAAAAAAAGAAGCGTGTGGTGGTTTCTATCGAGAGCGTGGGCGCGAGCGGCGCGTATTACGTTGCGTCAGCCTCGAACAAGATTTATGCCGACCAGGGGAGCATTGTGGGCTCGATCGGCGTGATTGCGGAGTGGGTGAATTATGGCGACCTGCTGAAGTGGGCCAAGCTGAAGAGCGTCGTGATCAAGACTGGCGAATTCAAGGACACGGGCGATCCTGCCCGCGATCTCACTCCGGCCGAGCAGGCTTACATGCAGTCGCTGATCGACAATATGTTTGGGCAGTTTATTCAGGCGGTGGCGGACGGGCGCGGGATGAAGTTCGACGATGTCAAAGCCATTGCCACCGGAAAAGTTTGGACCGGCAAGGAAGCGCTCGCCATGAAACTGATTGACGACACCGGCGACTTTGAAGCGGCGGTGAAGGATACGGCGAAATCCGTGGGCATCTCGGGGGAACCGACACTGGTGCGGCCGGACAAAGATCGCAAGACAATGCTGGATTTACTGACGGGCGACATTTCACAATGGATCCCTAGCCGGGAAAAGATGCTGGAGGAGCAGGTGGGATTTTTCTATCTGTGGAAGTAAAGGCGCGATTTAGGATTTAACCTGTTAAGCGTACGTCGGTTGTAACCTTGGTTGCGATCGGTCTTGGCAAGAGGCAGATGGTTGACCGCCCCAATCCTGGGTCGTCCGGCGCCAGCAAAACTCGACCGGGTTCGTTGAACGGAATCCGGGCCGGTTTGATGCTGGCATTTGTCATGGCTTGCGTTCTCTGGATTCTTTCCGCCTCCTCGAAGAACCTGCAGCCTAATGGTACGGGGGCGACGTCACAGCCCGGATGGATCTCCGCACTTTTCGTCGGCTGGTTACTGGCGCCCTTCTTGACCTGCTTATTTCTTCTTTTTTCTCAAGGCGATAAATCGATTGCCCGCGGAGCCGGCCTAGCTTGTGGCTTGTTTGGTGCGTTTCTGTTTGCCTCCCCCTATGCTCTAGTGGCGATTTTCTTGGCATTGGGATTCGGAGGGCCAAGCCATCAATGGGGGGCGGCTGGATTGGGTTTGCTCCTAATGATGGCAATCAGTGTCTGGATTGTGTGGTGGGGTTGGAAGATCGGAAAGATTCATCGGAAAGCGTTCGGGACTGCGATGGGTCTGACCTTGGTTTATCTTTTTGTCGGCTTTCAATTCTTCCGATTTGGCGATCTGTGGGCCCGGAGAAGGGGGGAGATGGAACTCTATCTGCCCGCCACGCTGGCTCGGCAACGGCTTGTTGCCTTGTCCGCCTGCTTGATCCGGAACCACATGCTGCATCCCGATGCGGGGTTTCCTACGTCGCTTGATCCCGCTCCGACGAACTGGAACTGCAACGCGAAGTTTGCGGTGGACGCGGTCACGGAATTCACCTTTGGCTACTTTCCTGTTACAGATGAGACCGGGCAGGTAGTTGATTTTGAACTTACCGCGGTCCCGAGAGAGAAAGGAGTGCGGAACCGAGTTCCGCTGATGACCGACAAACGCGGAATTGTTTTTGTATACACCCAATGGGAAATTGAGAATGGCGGACCTCCTAGAATAATTATTTTCCCCAGTGATCAGACGGAGTCCCAGATCGATTGGATAAGAGGAAACGTCAGGAGTTATATGAAAAACAAATCGGGAGGCGCGGCACCCGCTGCGCTCACTGAAGAACTGGTTGGCGCCGTAAATCCTGACTTGCAGGATGGTGGAATGCGGCTGGAAACACGGGACTTTCAGATTCGTTATTTTGCGGCCAAAGCCGAAGACCGCAGCGGGTTCGCGCTTTCATCGCGCTGCAAAAGCTACGGGGTAAATTGCTTGCGCAGTTATTACCTTGACTATCACGGGGTTATTCATGCGACGGGTGAACCACGGGATGCAACCGCCGAAGATTTTTCAGTCTTACGATGCGAACTGATTCAATCGGTGTGCGAAGATATGGAGTGGCCAGTTCATTAAGCGGCGGACTCGTGCAATCTGCTGGCATCCTGAGGCTGACACTTGCGTACAACCCCTGAAATTTGAGAAGGTTATGCAGGGTTCCGATAGGGAATCAAAGCCGTCGCAGAGCAAGTGGCAATTGGCTTGGGGAAAGACCGAAGCGGGAGCGAAGGGACATTATGACGAAAGCCGACTTGATTGATGAAGTCTCGCGTTTAGCGGAACTTACGCGCAAAGACAGCGAAGTAATTGTGGAAGCGATCTTTGACAGCGTGGTGCGGTCGTTGCGCGCGGGGGACAAGATTGAGATACGCGGCTTTGGCAGCTTCCGCACGCGGCAGCGCAAGGCGCGCATGGGGCGCAATCCCAAGACGGGCGAGAAGGTCGAAGTGCCCGCCAAGAAGATTCCTTTCTTCAAACCCAGCAAAGAGTTGAAGGATCTGGTGAATGAGGGCATCGCCGATGCGGCCGCGCCTTCAGCAGCTCCTACTGCTTAGCGGGCCGCTGCTTTCCCAAAATACAAGTCTGCAACCTTCAGAGCCAGCTCCTCGGGATTTGTGTCTTCACGGTTGGTGAGGATGATGATGGTCAATTGGTCGTCCGGGAAACGCTGGATTGTGGTGCGAAAGCCGATCGTCTCGCCATCGTGTGACATGCGCTTGTGGCCCTGGTAGGGATTGAGAACCCAGCCAAAACCGTAGCTCACGGTTGCGCCCTCGGGAGACTTCGCTGGGGCTTGTGTGGGTTGCACTGGAGTGAGGGCCGGCTGCATCTCGCCTTCACTCAACAGAGTGTGCAGGCGCAGGGCGCGATCCCATTTGGCGAGGTCGTCGAGGGAAGAGTAGATGCCTCCGTCGCCGAGAACGGCGGATGTGGGGCTCTGGTCGGTCTCCTGCCAGCCGTTGTTGTCCTTCTTCGTATGGCCGTAGGCGCGATGCGGCACTTCATTTTTGCCTCGCTCGTAGGCCAGCGTGTTTTTCATTCTCAGTGGCGTGAAGATTCTCTCCTGAAGAAATTCGCCAAAGGGTTTGCCGGATACTTTTTCGACGATCATCGCCAACACGGCATAGCCTGAATTGCTGTATTCCCACTTCGTGCCTGCCGGAAACTTCACAGTGGTTTGCTGCTCGAGCAGCTTCAGAACGCCAGCATCGAGTATTTGCGGAATCTTTTCCGGCGGCGTGCCAGGATATTGCTGCGTCAGCAGGTCCTCGTAGTCTTCGAGGCCGGAGGTGTGATTCAGCAGGTTGCGTACTGTGATCGAGTTGCCGTAGGCGGGAAATTCAGGGAAGAAGTGGGTGAGGTGATCGTCATAGTTTAGCTTGCCGTCGTGTGCCAGCAGCATGATGCACGCGGCGGTAAATTGCTTGGTGAATGAGGCGAGACGGAAGTTGGTGCGTTCATCGATCTTTCGCAGGGTGCGCAGGTCGGTGACTCCGTATCCGCGGCGGAACACCACCCGGCCATTATGAACCACCAGGGCGGCAGCTCCGGGAGCTGTGGCGGGCTTCAGGCTGGCGAATATGGCATCGATCTGGCTGGATGAAACTGGGTCGGACGATCCTTGGCTATGCGCGGAAGCTGCGTAGATGAGCAGACACAGCAAGGGCACGACGCTGGCATTTGTTTGTCGCAACATATCTCCGGCACTTTCTTTTCTCGGGTGTGGGTTATTAGACACCCTTTGCCCGTCTAAGGGGACGGCGCTGGGCGCGGATTCCAACCACTGCCATCATTCGCCCGGTTTTCCCTTTCTCTGCACGGTATGAAAAGAGCAGGTCGGTGCGGCAGCTGGTGCATAACGGCGAGGCTTCGATGCTTCTCGCCGGCACCCCCGCGGCCAATAGTTGTTGACGATTGGCTTCGACCAGGTCGAGAAAAATCTTTTTTGGCAATTCGCTGTGGCCGGGGGGACGAGCCGTGAGGAAGAGCATGGGATATTTTTCGCGCACCGGATCGCGCTCTTCGATCTCCCGGAACAATTTTGCGGCATAGGCAAACTGAGACTCGAACTGATCGCGAACCTCCCTGCCAACCTGATAGCAGCAGCCATGAATGCCGGGGCCAATCGCGGCCTTGAGATCACGGGGCCGTGTGCCGAAGCGGCGGCGCATCTCGCCCACTCCTTTTTCGACGATGCGCTTCAGAGTCCCGCGCCAGCCTGCGTGAAACACGCTTACGACGCGGCGTTTGGGGTCAACAAGAATGACGGGCAGACAATCGGCAGTCTGAATCGCGAGCAACAAACCGGGGGTCGAGGTGATCAGGCCGTCGCCGACGAGCTGGGATTTGGAAGGAGCATCGACGAAATGAATGGTGTCGGAATGAACCTGGCGCGGGGTGACCAGCGGCCAGCTGCTGGCAGTGAGTTCGTGCGAGAATGCGGCGCGGTTGTGCTCGACAGCAGCTTTGGAATCGTCCGGAGTGAATCCAAGATTGAGTGCGTGGCCGCCGTAGGCACGCGAAGACCCTGCTGCGCGCGTGGAGAATCCGTGGACGAGCCAGGGAATTTTGCTGAGGCTTGCGGCGCAAAGAATGTTGAGTTTGGGTTGCTTGGGAACTTGCTTAGAAACCTGCTTGGAAACCCGGGTCGGCACCCAACCATGTTACCCGGCGGCCCAGCGTTGGCGCACCACGGTCAGAAATTTTTCTTTATCGGCGCGCATTTGCTTTACCAGCACCTGATTGCCAGTATCTTCGTGGGCGGCTGCCCAGAGCACCATTTCAGTAAGGACCGGGGCCAGATCGATTCCCTTTCTGGTGAGCGAGTAAATTACCTTGCGGCGGTCGGATGGGTCCGGTTCCGTGGTGATGATTCCGTAGGCGGCGAGCTTCTGGAGGCGATCGGCCAGGATATTCGTCGCAATCCCCTCATAACATTTCAGAAATGTTTTGTAGGTGCGAGCGCCCGTGAGCATCATGTCGCGAACGATGAGCAGCGACCAGCGGTCGCCGAGCATTTCCACCGAAGCGTTCAGCGGGCATGCTGAACGCCGCTTCGGGGCTGGCTTCTTTCGAGTCATCTTCAATTTATTGTCAAATACTTACTTGCACTTCGCAAGTCAAATGTGAATACTGTTCGCTGCGTGTCATAACCAGGGAAAGAACTGTCGACATCTCGGGAGGAAAATCGATGAATCGAGTGTCAATGAATCGAGAGGCAATGAATCGAGAGTCAATGAAGCGACAGATATTCAAGACAATCGGATGGGGAACTTTCGCCGTGGTGATCGTAATGGGCGCCTGGTCGCAAGCACCAGCAGCGGACGCGAAAGCACAGTATCCGAACATGGCGCCTCTTGAGCAGTATTTGATGGCGGACCGAGACGCCGAGATAGCTCTGGCACGCAGCGCGGCCCCGGAGTCCATTTCACGGGATGCCGAGGTTATGGTTCTCGGGCGGCATGGTTACGAAATCGCTGTCCAAGGCAAGAACGGTTTCGTGTGCGTGGTGGAACGAAATTGGATGGGTCCATTCGAGGGCGAAGGTGCCGACGGTTTTTGGAACCCTAACACTCGGGGGCCGGTCTGCTTCAATCCGCCGGCTGCCCGGTCTATCCTGCCAATTACCATAAAAAGAACAGAGATGGTCTTGGCCGGTCAATCCAAAGCGCAGATCCTGGAAGGCATGAAGACATTCGTAAAGCAAGGGCTGCCGCCCCTCGAGCCTGGAGCCATGTCCTACATGATGTCGAAAGAGCAGCACCTTAATGATGGCAGTCACCCCAACTGGATTGCCCACCTGATGTTTTACACGCCACTCATGGACGGTTCCGTTTGGGGTGCAGATCTGCCTCACTCTCCCGCCATGCTGAATCCACAGTTCCATGGCAATCCCGAACCAATCGACGTATTCATGATTCCCGCGGGCTGGTGGTCGGATGGAACGGCGGACCCAGTCAAGTCGGATTAGCAATGTGATCAACGCGGCGGGTGTTCCCAAGAAGAAGGAGTTGGCGGCAAACAACGGTTGACGCAGATTATCCTGCCGCACCGCCGAATCTGGAGAAAATAAAGTGCGAAAGGGGACCGTTTCCAATGCGGCATCTCTGGGCTTTCTCGAAAGCCGCACCAAGGAATTAGACTGGATGGTCATGGATGCGGAGTTTCTTGGGAGGATGCAATGAGTAAGGTGCGGGTGTTAGTGGGTACGCGCAAGGGCGCCTTTGTGTTGACGGCCGACGGCAAGCGAGACAAGTGGGAGGTGAGCGGGCCGCATTTTGCGGGCTGGGAGATTTACCACGTGAAGGGATCGCCCGCCGATCCGGATCGACTGTATGCGTCGCAGTCAAGCGGATGGTTTGGACAGATCATCCAGCGCTCGGACGATGGCGGCAAGACCTGGCACCAGCCGGGAACGCCTCCTGGAGAGCCGCCTGCGCCGGGCCCTCCGAAAGCCGCGAGCAACAAGTTTGTCTACGATGCGTCTGATAAAACTGGCAAACCGCTTACCACGCATCAATGGTATGACGGCACGCAGCATCCCTGGGAATTCAAGCGGGTATGGCATCTGGAACCTTCGCTTGCTGATCCCGACACGGTGTACGCGGGCGTAGAAGACGCGGCTATTTTTCGCTCGACCGACGGCGGTGAGAATTGGCAGGAACTTTCCGGGCTGCGTGGGCACGGCACCGGCCCCAAGTGGCAACCGGGCGCCGGTGGGATGTGCCTGCACACAATTATTCTTGATCCCAGCAATCCGAAAAGGATGTGGATTGCGATCTCGGCGGCGGGCGCGTTTCGCACTGACGATGGCGGCGGGAGCTGGAAGCCGATCAATCGCGGACTGTATTCCAAATACATTCCGAATCCGACGGCGGAGGTCGGGCACTGCGTTCACCACGTCGCCATGAATCCAAAGCGCCCCGGTGTGCTCTTTATGCAGAAGCACTGGGACGTGATGCGCAGCGACGATGCCGGCGATTCCTGGCACAAGATCAGTGGGAACCTGCCGACTGACTTTGGATTCGTGATCGACGTGCACGCGCACGAACCAGAGACTATTTATGTTGTCCCGATCAAGAGCGACGCGGAGCATTTCGTTCTCGATGGCAAGCTGCGCGTGTTCCGCAGCCGGACTGGCGGCAACGAGTGGGAGGCTTTGACCAATGGCCTGCCGCAACGCGACTGCTACGTCAACGTGTTGCGCGATGCTATGGCGGTCGATTCTTTGGACAAGTGCGGCATTTATTTTGGTACTAGCGGCGGCCAGGTCTATGCATCGGCTGATGCCGGAGATAGCTGGGCGCCGATTGTGCGGGATTTGCCCGCTGTGCTATCGGTTGAGGTGCAGACGCTGCCGTGATTCGGGTCATACTCCCGCAGCATCTACGAACGCTTGCACATGCCGGCAGCGAAGTGCAGCTTGAAGTTGAAAGTCCGGTTACGCAGCGCTCGGTGCTCGACGCACTGGAGGCCCGCTATCCCATGCTGCGCGGGACGATTCGCGATCAGGTCACGCTGGAGCGGCGGCCGTTTTTGCGGTTCTTCGCGTGCGAGGAAGATCTTTCACACGAGCCGCCCGATGCGCTGCTGCCCGACTCAGTTGTGTCGGGGTCGGAACCGCTGCTGATCATTGGAGCGATTGCCGGAGGGTAAGGCCGGAGTCGCGCATAGATAAACCGTCGAGCTTCGCTCGACTGGACAGCCGAGGGTGGCTGTTCCCACATGATTTGCTCGCGCCTTGCTCGTCCGCTATAGTTTTGCTAGCCATGTTTGAGGATTTCACCGCTACCGACCGCTGGACTAAGAGGCCTGTTCACTGCGTCTATCAGGCGCTGATCGTCGCTATTTCTACGCGGCACGCTGACGCTGTCGACGTCAAGTTTCTGGTCGACGGAAGAACCGTGTGGGTGGCGTTGCCGCATCCGGCGTGGGTGGAGTACAAGAACCGCACGGGCAAGCTCATCACCGATTCGCTCGCCGTCGAAATCGCCGGGCATTACCTGAAAGCTGCGCTCGAGGCCGGCGAAGGCCTGGGCCGGGATATGTACTCGCTCACGGTCGCGGAGACGCTAACGCATCTGGAAGCTGCTGTCGCAGCGATGCAGTCTGCAGTCCCGGCGTAGAGCGCGCCTCGCTGGCAGCCGGGCTTTCGCCCAGGCTGGACAGCCGAGGCGGCTGTCTCCACATGCGCATATTCACCTGACGCTCTATAGCGTTGCTTCCATCTGCAGACCCTCGATCACGTCGTTGAGCGTTTTCTGGGCGGCGTCGCGTTTCTGCTGCAGGTCGGCCACTTCGTGGTGCAGAGATTGCACGTGGTCTTCCTGTTCGTTCAGTTCACGGACGTAGCGGGCTAGCAGCACTTTTTCTTCCGCGCTGCCTTTCAGGGCTTTCATGTTTTCGCGGACGCGCTGCTGATCTTCGGAGATCCCGGAAATCTTTGATTTGCGCGACCCGACCTCGGCATCGAGGGCAGCGATGCTGTTCTTCTGAGCGATCACCTTCCGCAGGGCCTGCTCGATCTCGGGATTAATCATCTTCTGAGCGAGGAAGAACTTGATCTGATCGTCGGTGACGTTCGAGAGCTGATAACTGTTCGTCACTGGGCGATATTCTTTCACCAGCAGGGTTTC
>DATHOK010000071.1:0-5463 GCA_035484995.1 Verrucomicrobiia bacterium
CGGCGTGGCGATTCTATAACTCTGCAGGAGTACTTCGATGGAATGGGCCGTCGTCCTCGCCGGTCCCGCAAGAAAGTCTCTTAAGCGGATTCCTGCGAACGATAAGACGCGCGTCCTCGCTGCCTTGGCGGAGATGCAGCAAGACCCATTTCAAGGAGACATCCGGAAGCTGCAAGGTCTGCCTGGTTTTCGCCGCCGCGTGGGGGACTGGCGCATCCTGTTCGAAGTCGTGCTTGAACGCAGGCAAGTTGTCGTCGCGGCGATCGAGCGACGAACCTCAACCACCTACTGAGTGCAAGGCGTGCCGTCAAAGTTGTGAAATGTCGCAAATTCCGGCGCTTGCTGCGCGAGGCCGCCAGAGAAATCGTCCCCCGGGCTTACATCCATTGACCAGTCAGGCCGCATCTCTGTAATCTTGGTTGTGCAAATTCGGATCGGATTTCCGGCTCAAGGATCATTCATGAAACAAGGTGCAATTGTGCTGCTGCTGACGATGGCGCTCATGTTGGGCGGCTGTGGCAGCACTCCCACGTCGGTTCAGACTGGGGCGGGTGGAATCTGGCTGGCGGAGCTGACCGGAGGCAGTGGGCAAGCGTCCGGGTTTAGCTTTATCACGGACTTTACGCTGAACGGCAATTCCACGCTAGATATCCGGAGCTTTCAATTCCTTAACTATAACCCCAATAACAGCGCTAACTGTTTCTCCTCGATCAACGGGCCAAACGTAAGTGGATCAATACCTCTGACGGTTCAGTCGAACGACAGCGTGACCGGCACCATCACGTACGTTGTGCAGTCGGGCGGCAACAAGCTTACTCTTAACGGAACCGTGAGCGGAACGGCGAGTCAGAATGGGAGCGGGACGAATGTTACGTATACGCTCACCAGCGCCACAATCACTGGCATTTGGACGCTGACAGGCAGCGCCGAGTGCACCGTCACCAACTCCGACACTTTCTTCACGATGACTCAATCCTGAAGTTTTCTGAGCTTAGAACCAATCGCTGCGGTAGGCGACCCACCAGGATGCGAAGAGGATGGGAACGGTCGCGGCCACGCCCCACCAAATCGGCAGAAGAAAGTCCGCCAGCAGGCCGAGCACCGTGAAGGTCATCCAAAAGACTTTCTTCTGCATAGAGTGATTGTAGGCTGGAGGCTGCCGGAAGGCAGCATTGCGGTTGGGCCAGCACTTTCGTCACCTCCTTGGTCTGCTATAAAGTGGGAGCCATGAAGCGCTCGCTGCAAGAGATTGCCGAGGCCGTTGAAGCCCGCCTGCAGGGGGATGGGAAAGTCGAGGTCGAGGGCGTGGCCAGCATTGGATCGGCTTCCAAATGCGATCTGGTGTTTGTGGAGGAAGAGAAATATCTTACGCGGGCGCTGCAATCGGGCGCGGGAGCGGTGATTGCGGGGGAATTCGCGGCGACCGCATCCGGGAAGCCGTTGCTCATCAGCCGTCATCCCAAACTGACCTTCGCGCGGGCGGCGCGCTTTCTGCGGGATGGTAATTGCGAGGGGAATGACGCCGGTGTGCATCCGACTGCCGTGGTGCATTCTTCAGCGCGTCTGGCGCCGGGAGTGGTGGTCGCGGAATACGGCGTCATTGGGGCGAATGCGGAAATCGGTGAGAGCACGCGGATTGGCGCGGGTTGCTCGATTGCGCACGGGGTGAAGGTTGGGCGGGACTGCGAGATTTATCCGAAGGTTACCTTCTATGCGGGGACCGCGCTGGGCGATCGTGTGATTGTGCATGCGGGCGCGGTTCTCGGAAGCGATGGCTTTGGGTATGTTCGCGACCCCAAGAGCGGACGCTACGAGAAATTTCCGCAAGTCGGAAGGCTCGTGATCGAAGATGATGTTGAGATTGGTGCGAATACGACGATTGACCGCGGAGCGCTCGACGAAACGCGCATCGGGCAGGGAACGAAGATCGACAACCTGGTGCACATCGGGCACAACTGCCGGTTGGGGCAGAACGTGGTGATCGCGGCGCAGACCGGGCTTTCGGGCAGCATTGTGATTGAGAATGAAGTCGTGCTTGGGGGCCAGGTCGGCATTGGCGAACATGCCCGCATTGAAGAAGGAGTGATGCTGGGCGGGCAGGGCGGTGTGCTGCCGAACAAAGTGCTGCGTGGCAGGGGCGTGGCCTTCTGGGGGACTCCGGCACAACCGGTGCGGGAGTATCTGAAGCAGTTGGCGGCGCTGGCTAGGTTGGGGAAGAAGAGGTAGATGTGGCGATTGTGGTGATTGGCGGGCATTCGCGAAGTGTGGGGAAGACCAGCGTCGTCGCCGGACTGATTTCCGCGCTGCGCGAATACGATTGGACTGCGGTGAAGATCACACAATATGGGCACGGAGTTTGCTCAGCCGATGGAGCGCCGTGCGACTGCGCGACGGACGATCATAGCTGGGCGATCTCCGAGGAGAAAGACCGGAGCGGACAGTCGGACACTTCGCGCTTTCTGGTGGCGGGCGCGGCTCGAGCTTTGTGGGTACGCACCGAGCAGGGCAGGCTGGCTGAAGCGATGCCGGCGCTGCGGCAACGACTGGAGGGGGCGCGGCATGTGATAGTGGAATCGAACAGCGTGTTGAAGTTCCTACGACCGGATTTATATCTTACGGTGCTCGACCCGGGCACGGAGGATTTCAAGACTTCGGCGCGAGAATTTCTGGACCGCGCCGGTGCCGTGATTCTTCATGACATGGCGAAGTCTGGAACGGCCTGGCAGAGCGTTTCGTTGAAACCGGTGGCGGGACGACCGGTATTTCGGATTGTGCCTCCGCCTTATGTGACGGCGGAGATTGTCGACTTCGTGCGGAGTGCTGTGGCACTGCATGCGGCAGCGGATTCCTCTGCGCTGCGCGCTTCGGAATGACAAAGCTTACGCGCTTCGAAATGACAAGGTTCGCGCGTTTGTTATCCTTGACGGTGCGGCAAATTCATTACAGCGCCTGGTTGCTGGTTCTGCTCTCGTCCCTTCTACAGGTTCTCATTTTTCCTCTCGCCGGGATCTATGTTCTCTCCTGGGTCGCCTTTGCCCCTCTGATTGTGGCTCTTTTGCGTGCGCGGCCCGCGGGAGTGCTGGAAATCAATGGCTCGGTCAGTCTTCAGGCCGCGAAACCCGGGCAGGCTTTTCTGCTGGCATACGTTTCCGGAATCCTCTGGTATGCGGGGACGTGTTACTGGATTTACAACACCATGCACGAACACGGCGGCTTGAGCGTGCCGTTTGCCCTGCTGGCGCTCTTTCTCTTCTGTCTTTATCTGGGGCTTTATCACGGGCTTTTTGGTTTGTTATTGAGTTGGTCGGTGGGACCGGGCGGAGATTATCGCCGGGCGTTGATCGCCGCGCCGTTTCTGTGGGTCGCGGTGGAGTTGGCGCGCTTCAACGTTACCGGCTTTCCGTGGAACCTGCTGGGCACCGCGCAGGTGGATAACATTTCACTCAGCCGCATCACGACGTGGACGGGAGTGTACGGAGTTTCGTTCGAGATCATGCTGGTGAATGTCGCCGTTGCGGCGGCATTCGTGGTGCCAAGAAAAAAGCGAAGCACGCTCTTATTGGCGGCGCTGGCTGCGGCGGCGGTGCTGCAAGCGGGGAGATTGGTGGATGCGCCTGCGATTCCGGCCGATCATGCGGCGCTGCTGGTCCAGGAAAATATTCCGGTGGACGAAACCTGGACGCGCGAAACTTTCGAGCGCACGCTGCGCGAACTGACTGATCTCACTGTAAAAGATCTTAGTGTGAAGCGCGACGCTTCGGCGGGGTCTGGCGCGAGCAGTTCCAAGCCGGGCAGTATCGACTTGATCGTCTGGCCAGAGTCCCCGGCGCCTTTTTTCACGAGTGATCCGCTGTTTCGCGAGCCTGTGAGCCAGATGGCTTGCGACGCGCGCAGCTGGGTGGTAACTGGCGCTATCGGCACCACGTCGGCCGCGCAGAGCGGAAAATCAGGTTCGCAAGTGTTTAACTCGGCCGTGCTCATCAGTCCCACTGGCGGCTGGACGGCGCGTTACGACAAAGTGCATCTGGTGCCGTTTGGAGAATACTTGCCGTTTCCCCGGCTGTTTGCGTTTGCCGGCGGTTTGACGAAGGAAGTGGGAGGGTTTGAGCCAGGGGCTGCGCGTGCGCCACTGGATGCCGGAAGCGAACGGCTTGGAATCTTCATCTGCTACGAATCCGTGTTTCCCGGTGAAGTCCGGCAGTTTGCGGATGAGGGTGCGCAGGTTTTCGTGAATCTCTCGAACGACGGCTGGTACGGCGACAGCGGCGCGTACGCGCAGCATCTGAACCAGACGCGAATGCGTGCCATCGAGAACGACCGCTGGATCTTGAGCGCGACAAACACGGGAGTGACGGCTTCGATCGATCCCTACGGGCGAACCGTTGCGCGGCTTCCACGCAAGGAACGGGCGGCGCTGGTAGCACCTTATGCCCTCACCTCCGTAACCACGTTCTACACGCGGCATGGCGACTGGTTCGCCTGGCTGTGTGCGATAATTTCAGCAGGGGCGCTGGTCACGCGCTTCGTATTTTCCGGGAAGGCGAAAGACTCCGAATGAATCAAGAGCTCGAGCAGGAATACGGACTACTCAGCAAGAAGGTGCGCGAACTCCGGGAGTATCTTTGACGCGGACAAGCTCCGTCCGCAACTAGCCGAAATTGAAAAGCAGGCCGCCGACCCGAATCTGTGGTCGAATCCGCAACGATCTCAACAGGTCATGCGCGAGAAGAAACGTCTGGAGCATTTGCTGGCAACAGACGCCGACCTCGGTCGCCGCGGCGATGACATTGCCGCCTACTTCGAACTGGCAAAGGAAGGCGAAAATGTCGATGCCGATTTGCGCCGTGACGTCGATTCGTTGCGCGTACTAGTCGACAAACTGGAGACCGAAACGCTGCTCTCCGGGCCGAACGACGCGCTCAATGCCATCGTGACCATTCACCCCGGGGCGGGTGGAACAGAGTCGCAGGATTGGGCCGACATGCTGCTGCGCATGTATCTGCGCTGGGCGGAGCGGCAGGGATTCGAGACCGTTCTTTACGATTACCAGCCCGGCGAAGAGGCGGGGTTGAAATCGGCAACCTTCGCGGTGAACGGTGAGTATGCCTTTGGGCTGTTGAGCAGCGAGATCGGCGTGCACCGCCTGGTGCGGATTTCGCCGTTCGACCAGGCCAAGCGGCGGCATACTTCGTTCGCCAGCGTTTTTGTTTCTCCGGAAATCGACGACAGCATTGAGGTGGTCATCAAGCCCGAAGACATTCGTACTGACACTTACCGCTCAAGCGGCAAGGGCGGGCAGCACGTGAATACGACGGACTCGGCAGTGCGCATCACTCACATTGCCACAGGGCTTGTGGCCAGTTGCCAAAATGAGCGCTCGCAGCACAAGAATCGCGAGCGGGCCATGAGCATGCTGCGCTCCAAGCTCTACGAATTCGAGATGGAGAAAAAGCGCGCGGCCAC
>DATHOK010000072.1:0-10209 GCA_035484995.1 Verrucomicrobiia bacterium
CGATGGGAAGCGGGGTATCTGGTCGCTTGAAACGGGCGATTTTCGTGCCATACCGGGGCTTGAACCAAAAGACTTCGTGATTGGCTGGACGCCGGACGGGGAGTCGGTGTATGTAACTCCGGTTAACCGGCTCGCGAAATCGCTGAAGATCGATCGGGTGAACATACAGACTGGGAAAAGGGAACCGTGGAGAACGTTTGGGGAAGAACCGGGCGGGCAGGGGGCGACTGTTGGCGGACTTTATCTGTCGAGCGACGGGAGTGCGTACGCTTATCTCTACGTGCGGACGTTGTCGGAGGCGTACGTGGTTACGGGATTGAAGTAGGACCTCCCTGGCAGGGAAGCTGCCCTAAAAATCACAATTCATGGCAGGCCGCGGGGCTGGGACGTGGGTTCGTAGGATAACTTGCGACGCATCCGTGTGTGAGAAAGGCTCTCTTCTCTCGGATCTGGCGCGCTGGAGGAAGGGTGATTCCGTGAGGCGATTCTCGCTAGTTTCAGCAGCTGTGGTCTGGGTTACGGCATTCGTTCTTCTAGCAGGCTCTTCGATTTGGGGGCAGGAGAATTCAGGGGAGCGAGTTTTCTTTGACGCCAAGGTCTTCACCGGCGATCCGCAGAATCCTTATGCGGAGGCGGTTGCGATTCGCGGGGAAAAGATTCTTGCGGTTGGAAATCTGGCTGAGGTGGTGAAATCGGTGTCCGCGAAGGCGGAACGCATCGACCTGGAAGGGAAGAGTCTTTTCCCTGGGTTCATCGATTCGCACAGTCATTCGATCGACGGCGGACTCAGCCTGATTTCGGCCGACGCCAGCGACAAAGTGGAAACTCTGGATCAGCTGGCGCCTTTTGTTGATACGGCGAAGAAGACGGGTGAGGGCATGCGCGGCGACATTCTTGAAATTGTCGGCCTGCCGCTTGAGTTCTGGTCGCATCCTGATGTGCTCAATGCCGAGTTCAGCACGGGGGCCTACGAAAAGCAGAGCGTTATTTTGCGGGGGATGGATGGGCATACGGCTTGGGCGAATCGGGCGCTGTTGCAGCGCGCGGGCATCACGGCTGACTTTATGCAGAAGCTTTCCGTTCGGGAGCGGGGCTATTACGGTGCGGACAAAGACGGCCGGCCGAACGGATTTCTGGTGGACGCGGGCATGGCGAAAATCGAGCCGCTGCTGCCTGAGCCTTCTGCGGATCGACTGCTGGTGGCCGGTCGGGCGGCTCTCGAATATAACCACAGCCTCGGGATCACGGCGTGGCTTGATCCGCTGGCCAGCGACTATGTTTTGCGAGCGTACAAAATGCTGGCAGACCGGGGTGAGCTGACTTCGGAGGTGGTGGCGTTTCCGCAGGTGTTTGCGAAGGAGCCGGCAGCGGAACTGGCTGGTGTGCAGAAGACGCGCGAGGCTTACAAGAATGTGCCGAATCTGCACGTGACCGGGATCAAGGTGTTCGCCGACGGCGTGGCGGAGTATCCGTCGCAGACGGCGCATCTCAGCAAGCCGTACAGGAATACGGGCCGCAACGGGGATCTGCTGTTTGAGCCGAAGAAGTTTGCGGAGCTGTGTGTGGCGGCGGATAAACAGGGATTGATTATTCACGTGCACGCGATTGGCGACGGCGCGGTGACGGCGGCGCTGGATGGGATTACGGCGGCGCGCAAGGCGAATGGGGATTCCGGGTTGCCGCATACGATTACGCATGAACAGTTCGTGCAGCCGGAAGATTTTCCGCGATTCCGGGAGTTGGGGGTGGTAAGCGCGCTGCAGCTTTTCTGGGCGGAGGCTAGTCCGGACACGATTGAGATTCTCAAGCCTTATCTGGATCCGGAGATTTATGAGTGGCAGTATCCGGCCCGGTCGATTTTGGATAGTGGTGGGATTATTTCGGGGGCGAGCGATTGGCCGGTTTCGACGGCGAACGTGTTCCGGGCGATTTATCAGGCAGAGACGCGTAAGGGATCGGAGGGGGTGCTTGATCCGACGCAGGACATGCCGCGGGAGGCGATGTTTTACGCTTACACGCGGAACTCGGCGCGGGCTATGAATATGGAGTCCATTGGGACGATTGCGGCGGGGAAGCGGGCGGATTTGGTTTTACTGGATCGCGATGTGTTGACGGTTTCTCCGGAGGAGATGCGGGATGCGAAAGTTTTGTGGACGATGGTTGCGGGGAAGACGGTGTATCGGGCGAAGTGAGTTGAGATTTTTATGACTGAGTTGGGCAAGCTGCTGGTTGGGCTGGGTGCGGTGATCGTGGTGGTGGGGATTGTGCTGATGCTGCTGGGGCGGACGAACTTGCCTTTGGGGCGGCTGCCGGGGGATTTTTTGTACCGCGGGAAAAATACTACCGTGTATTTTCCGCTGGCTACTTCGGTGGTGTTGAGTGTGGTGCTTTCGGTTTTTTTGTATTTGGTGAGCCGGTGGCGGCGGTGATGTTTTCTTCTTTCGCCCTGCGGAGCTGGTTCGTCGTATATGAGATCATCCAGGGCTTGCGCCTCTTCGGCAGGCTCTGGGCAGGCTCTGGGCTGTATTCTTTCGCCGGTTCGCGGCTTTTCTTCTGATCTATGGCGCTAACCGATCAACTCGGGTTCAGGTTTGCGGCGCCGGAGCGGCGGGTTTGGAGTGTGCGCGCTTTGGTGGCGGCGGTGCGGACTCATGTGGAGCGGGAGTATTCCGATGCTTGGGTGGAGGGGGAGATTTCGAATTTTCGGGCGCCGGATTCGGGACATCTTTATTTCACGCTGAAGGATGGGAACGCGCAGATTCGGGTGGTGATGTTCAGTTCGAAGGCGCGGCTGCTGCGATTTCGTCCGGCGGATGGGATGCAGGTGGTGGTGCGGGGGCGGGTGACGATTTATGAGGACCGCGGCGAGTTGCAGATTGCGGCGGAGTATATCGAGCCGAAGGGCGCGGGAGGGTTGCAGGTTGCGTTTGAGCAACTGAAGGCGAAGCTGGAGGCGGAAGGATTGTTTGCGGCGGAGCGGAAGAAAGCGATTCCCACGTTGCCGGGGCGAATTGGGATTGTGACTTCGCCGCAGGCGGCGGCGTTGCGCGACATTCTGAATATTCTGCAGAGGCGGCATCACTCGGCGAATGCGGTGATTTATCCGGCGCAGGTGCAGGGTGACGCGGCCGCGGCGGAAGTCGCGGCTGGAGTGCGATATTTCAATGACGTTCGCGGCGATGAGAGCCGCAGCGTGGAAGTGATTATTGTGGGGCGCGGCGGAGGGTCGGCGGAAGATCTGGCGGCGTTCAACGATGAAGGACTGGCGCGGGCGGTGGCCGCGTCGGAGATTCCAGTGATTTCTGCGGTGGGTCACGAGACGGATTTCACGATTGTGGATTTTGTGGCAGACCTGCGCGCGGCAA
This sequence comes from Verrucomicrobiia bacterium, assembly GCA_035484995.1. Lineage (GTDB taxonomy): Bacteria > Acidobacteriota > Terriglobia > Terriglobales > Acidobacteriaceae > Sulfotelmatobacter. The sequence continues at coordinate 3,366 of DATHOK010000072.1, forward strand.
CGCCTTCGGCGGCGGCGGAGTTGGTGATCCGGTCGCGGGTGGAAGTGGAGGCGCAGGCGCAGTCGATCACGGAGCGGCTGGTGCTGGCGATGGAGCGGCGGTTGCTGGAGGCACGGCATGCGCTGATGGAGCGGGCGCAGGACGGGGCGTTCGCGCGCATGATGGACTTGATCCGGCAGCGGCAGCAGAAGCTGGATGATCTGACTTATCGGCTGGAGCGCGGGGAGCGGCAGGCGCTGGAGTTGATGCGGCGACGTTGGGAAACCTTGGCGGCTGCGGTACGGCATTACGATCTGCGGAGGGTGCTGGCGGGAATTCGGGGTGAACTCGCGGCCGGCACGGCGGCTTTGGCGGCTGCGATGCGGAATCAGCTTTTGCTGAATAAGGTCCGCCTGGAACGCATGGGGACCGCGCTGGAGGCGCTTTCTCCTCTGGCGATTCTGGAGCGGGGGTATGCTTTGGTGTTTGATGGTGCGGGGCAGTTGGTGAAGGATGCGGGGATGGTGAAGGCGGGGGATGAGATTTCGGCGCGTGTGGCACGTGGGGAGATTCGGGCTGTGGTGAAGAAGGCGGGTGCCGACAAGATGGGACGCCGCAAACAGGAGCAGTGATGGAAACGCCTTGCGGAGCTGGCGGCAGCGGCGATAGACAAGGGATCCTTCGACTTCAGAGGTGCTTCACTTCGTGAAGCACCTCCTACGCTCAGGATGACGGGGCCTTTCTGTCCGGTTCTAGCATTAGAATGTAGAGTCCGATGCGGAGATTCGCGTGATGCAAATGATGGCGCCATGGTCGCGAGTGTCGTTTACGGTGCTCGACATTCTGCTGGTGGCTGCGATCATTTACGAAGTGCTGGTGATGATCCGAGGGACGCGAGCGGCGCCGATGCTGGCGGGACTGGCGGCGGTGGCGGCGGCGTTTTACCTGGCGCGAATTGGCGAGCTGGTTACGTTGAACTGGCTGGTCAGCCATTTGCTGCCTTACGTGGTGTTTGCTTTGATTGTTGTGTTTCAGTCGGAGATCCGGCACGTGTTGTCGGATGTGGGGCGGCGGGTCAGCTTTTTGCGCGGGCCGGCGGTGGAAGGGGATTCGTATGACGACATTGTGTTGGCGGCAAATCTGTTTTCGCAACATCAGACCGGCGCCTTGATCGTAATCGAGCGTGAGATTGGATTGCGGACTTATATCGAGAGCGGTGTGGCGATGGACGCGCGGCTTTCCTACGACCTGCTGGCGACAATTTTCCGGCCAAGCGCGCCGCTGCATGATGGAGCGGTGATCATCCAGAAAGACCGGCTGGCGGCAGCGGCGTGCTTTCTGCCGCTGTCTATGAATCCGGTGCTCTCGACGCAGATGGGGACGAGGCACCGGGCCGGGATTGGGATAACGGAAGAGACGGACGCGATTGCGGTGATTGTTTCGGAAGAAACGGGCGCGATCAGCGTGGCGGTGGGAGGAAAGATTGAACGGGACCTCACGGTGGAACATCTGCGCGAGGTTTTGAGCATGGAGCTGCGGCGGTATATGTCTCCGGTCGCGTTGCCGACGGTGGGACCGCAGAGCGATGAATCCGACGGGGGGCAGGAATCGCCTTTGCGGGCCGGGGCGCAGATGAGCTCCGAGGGAGACGGTGATGCGGAGACGGAGCGGCCGCTATGATCAGTTTTTTTCGGCGCTGGGTGCTGCATAACTTCTGGCTGAAAGTTTTGTCGCTGGTGCTGGCGACCGGGCTGTGGCTGGCGATTGCGCCGGACGAGGAGCCAGCGGAAGTGACACTGCGTGTGCCGATTGAGTTTCGACACGTTCCCCTGCAATTGGAGATCGATTCGGTCACCGCCCCTGAGGCACAGGTTCGAGTGCGCGGGCCCGAGCAGATAATCCGGGAGCTGCGGCCGACGGACATCCACGCGGATCTGGAACTGAAAGATGCCGAACCCGGGCAGCACACCTTTGACCTAACGGCGCAGCAGATTCATCTTCCGCGGGATTTGGCGGTGGTGCAGGTGGTGCCGGTGCGAGTGACGCTGATCATGGAACAGAGTACGCATGCGGCGAATGAGCATTGAGTTTGCGGCATGCCCTTCGGCTTCCCCCTCGGCTTCGCTCGAGGATTCGGCAAAACAGGGCAGGATCTGAAGGCATACCCTGATAGGAATCATGTACGACGTCCGGGTCTTCTTGTGAATCCACACAGTCTATGAGCAATCGTCTATGAGCAATCATCAATGAGCAACCAAGGCAGAAAATTATTTGGCACGGACGGGATACGAGGCGTGGCCGGAGAATTTCCGCTGACCGTGGAGAGCACGTATCTGATTGGGCGCGCGCTGGGACATGAGCTGATTCGTGCGACGCCGAGGGCGCGGGCGGTGATGGGGCAGGATACGCGGGAATCGAGCGGGTGGATCGCGGACCGCGTGGCCGGAGGATTGGCGGCGGTGGGGGTGGAGGTGCACAGCGCGGGCGTGATCACGACGCCTGGAATTGCGTATCTTGCGCGGTCACGCGGGTTTGCGGCAGGAGTGGTAATTTCGGCTTCGCATAATCCGTGGACGGATAACGGGATTAAAGTTTTTTCAGGGGACGGATTCAAGCTAAGCGATGCGCGGGAGCTGGCGATTGAGCAAGAAATCTTCGCGCTGCTGGCGAAACCGGGAGTGATGGACGATACGGCGTTGAAAGTTGCCGGACCTTCTTTGCCGGGAGAAGCCGTGCTGCGCAAGGCTTACATCGAATCGTTGGCGGGGAGTGTTTCGTCGGACTTGAGCCGGATGCGGGTACTGGTGGATTGCGCGAATGGGGCGGCTACGGCAGAGGCTCCGGAATTGTTTCGGAGTTTGGGAATCCAGGCTACGTTTATCCATGTGACGCCGGATGGGAGAAATATTAATCAGGGGTGCGGGGCGCTGCATCCGGAGACTTTGGGTAAGACTGTGGCCGCTTCCGGCGGGAAATTTGATCTGGGGGTTACGTTTGACGGCGACGCCGACCGGGCTTTGTTTTGCGATGACACCGGTCGCGTGGTGAACGGCGACGGTGTGCTGCTGCTGGCAGCGCGCGATCTGCAGGCTCGAGGGAAGCTGAACGGATCGACGGTGGTGGCTACTACGATGTCGAATATGGGAGTGGAGATTGCGTTGAAGAAGGCTGGGATTCGCATGGTGCGGGCGAACGTGGGTGACAAGTATGTTCTGGAAGAGATGCTAAAGACGGGGGCTACTTTGGGCGGGGAGCAGTCGGGGCACATTATTTTTCGCGATGGCGATGCCACTACTGGAGATGGTTTGCTGACTGCCTTGCGGGTGATGGATGTGATTGTGCGTTCTGGCAAGACGCTGGCGGAGCTGGTTGGCGATTTAAAGGTTTTTCCGCAGAAGATTCAGAATGTGCGGGTGCGAGAGAAGATTCCGTTTGCTGATGTGCCGGAGGTGCAGCGGGCGATTGAAGCTGCCGAGCGGGAACTGGATGGGAATGGGCGCGTGGTGGTGCGCTATTCGGGGACCGAAGCTTTGGCTCGGGTGATGGTGGAGGCGGAGTCGGAGGAGCGGATGTTGGCGCTTTCGGCGGGGATTGCGGGGGAGATACAGAAAGCGCTGGGAGTTTAGGCACCGCGACACCTTGCTGCGCTCGGCTGAACGGCCGAAGGCGGCCGTTCCCACACGAACCTTCCCACACGAACCCATCCATCTGACCTAATCCAAGTCTCTCCAGTTGGGGCCTACTTCCATTTCTACTAACAGCGGGACGGCTAGCTCGTGAACTTTTTCCATTTGCTCGCGGACCAGAGACTGCATGGTTTCCACTTCTTTTTCCGGGACTTCGAAGACTAGTTCGTCGTGGACTTGAAGAGTCATTCTGGATTTCAACTCTTGTTCTTGCAGAATCGCATCGATCCGGATCATTGCTATTTTGATTAAGTCTGCCGCTGTGCCTTGGAGCGGAGTGTTTACTGCGGTGCGTTCGGCGAAGCCGCGCTGGGTGAAATTTTTGCTGTTGATGTCGGGGATGGGCCGGATGCGGCCGTGGAGGGTTTTTACTTTCAGGTCGCGGCGGGCTTCTTCTAAGGTTTTGTCGATGAAGGCCCGGACGCCTTTGTATTTTTCGAAATAGTTGGCGATGAATTGTTTTGCTTCGGCGGTTTCTATGCCTAGATTTTGCGAGAGGCCAAAGGCGGAGAGGCCGTAGACTATGCCGAAATTTACTACCTTGGCCTGGCGGCGGTGGTCCGGTGTGACCATTAGCGGCGGGACTCCGAAGACTTGGGAGGCGGTCAGCGTGTGGATGTCGTCGCCGCGGCGGAAAGCTTCGACGAGGAGCGGGTCGTGGGAAAAATGGGCCAGGAGGCGTAGCTCGATCTGCGAATAGTCGGCGGTTAGTAAGACGTGGCCGGGTTCGGCGATGAAGGCGGCGCGGATGCCGCGGCCTAGTTCGGTGCGGATGGGGATGTTCTGGAGATTCGGATTGGCGGAGGAAAGTCGTCCTGTTGCCGTGCCTGCTTGATAGAAGGTGGTGTGCAGGCGTCCTGTGGCAGCGTTGATTAACGCCGGCAGAGTGTCGACGTATGTGGATTTCAGCTTGGTTAGCTGGCGGTAGTCGAGAACTTTTCTAGCGATGGGATGTTCTTCCGCCAAGGCTTCGAGGACATCGACAGCGGTCGATGTAACGCGTCCTCGGCCGTACTTTACTGGTTTCGGAAGGTTCAGGCGATTGAAGAGTACGTCTGCTAGTTGCTTAGGAGAGCTGATATTGAATTCGGTTCCGGCAAGCTCGTGGATTTCTTTCGCTTTGGCGGTGATCTCGCGTTCGAGTTCGGTCGACATTTTCGATAGCGCGGCGGTGTCGATTTTTACTCCGGCCTGCTCCATGCGGGCTAGAACCGGGACTAGCGGGAGATCTATTTCTTCGTAGAGCTTTGTAAGTCCTGCCTGTTTGACATCTTCGTGCAGAGCGGTTGTCAGCCTTCCGGTTACGTCGGCGGCTTCGGCCAGATCGTTATTGGTTTGGAGCTGGCTTAGCTTGAGATTGAAGCGGCGGAGAGCCACGTCGGCGAGGCGATGCGAGGAATAGGTGGGATCGAGCAGGTAGGAGTAGAGCATGGGATCGTGCTCGACGCCTTGCAGGCTGATGCCCAGGGGAGCTAGCGCGTGAATTGCAGCTTTGTAGTCGTGGATCGCTTTGGGCGTGCGGTCGGTGAGGATGGTTCGTAGCTTCGCTGCCGTGCTGGTGGAGTCCAGCTTCACAATTATGGCCGAACCTGCCGCTCCGGAGATTGCCGCGTGGCGGGCGGCGGGCTCGGCGGCAGGTGCAGGAGATTGGTCGTCGGTGAGGGCGAGCATCCCTGAGTGCGGGACTTCGTCGATGGCTTCTTCCTCGCTTTTTGGAAGTGGTTCTGTTTGCTCGGACTCAACTGCAACTGCGAGTGCGCCTTCCGGCGCGATGGAGTTCAGGGCGCTCTCTACATCCGCGGCGGATTGGGCTTCGCTGTAATGGGATTCGGTGACCTGGACATCCAGGAGCAGATCTTTCAATAGCGAAGTGAATTCGAGTTCGTTAAAAAGTTGGCGGAGGAGATCGAGATCGGGCTGGCCGGCGCGCATGGTTTCTACATTCAAGTCGACGGGGACGTTGGTGTCGATGGTGGCCATACTTTTGCTGAAGAGGATGATGTCGCGATTGTTCTGGAGGGATTCGCGGTAGGTTTTCTTTTCTACTTCGTTGGCGCGATCGAGTGCCTGCTCGACGGTGCCGAAGCGCTTGATGATTTCTACCGAGCCTTTGTCGCCGATGCCGGGGGCTCCGGGGATATTGTCGACCGAGTCTCCGCGAAGAGCCATGATGTCGATTACGCGCTCGGGAGGGACTCCTAGAATTTCTTCGACCTTGGCGGCGTCGCAGATGAGATTGTCTTTGGGCGGGTTCAGGATGTGAACGTCTTCGTTGACTAGTTGCATCATGTCTTTGTCGCTGGAGACTACGTAGACGGGATGCTTTGCAGCAGCGGCTTTGCGGGCCAGAGTGCCGATTACGTCGTCGGCTTCGAAGCCAGCCAGTTCGAGGATGGGGATGCGGTAGGCTTCGAGGGCGCGGCGGATGTAGGGGATTTGTTGGGCAAGATCTTCCGGCATGGCAGCGCGGTTGGCTTTGTAGCCCTTGTATTCGACTTCAGTGAAAGTTTGAGTCTTGATGTCGAACTTGCGAATGGTGGTGATGGCTTCGGCTTGGGTATCGCGAAAAGTCTTGGCGGCTACGTCGAAGACTGCGGCCAGGTAGTTAGGGGAGAAATCGTCGCGCAGTTTGCGCAGCATGTTGACGAAGACGTAGACGGCGGCGGTGGGAAGTCCGGCTTTGGTGGACATGGAACGCTGGCGAGCCATGGCGTGATAGGCGCGGAAGATGAACGACATGGTGTCGATTAAGAAGATGCGGTCTTCGGCGGCTGGCGCCGGCGTGGAGTCAGGTTGCGGAGATTTTGTTCGCGGGGGCAAGCCAGTAGTTTAGCAGCCGGGGTGGGTGCGGAAGGCCGTCATCTGAGGCGCTGCCAGACGCCTCGCTGCGCTCGGCTGGACGGGCGAAGGCGCCCGTCCCCACATGTTTCGTCTCGGCATGGTCTGTCTCGCTGGGTCGAATCATGTGCCGCGCAAATATTTTTTCTGCAAGCGCCATCGCCCGTGTGGCGCGAGGGCCCCCGCCCGCGTTTTCGATTCCTGGCAAAAACACTTTCCCCTGCATGCGCGCCACGTTGAACGGGAAAAGTCCTCCGTACTCGATCACCTGCCGCGTAATTTCGTCCTCGCCGGCGGTGAATTCGCTCAGAGCGATTTCCTCGCCGCTGCGAATACGGTCG
>DATHOK010000073.1:0-2542 GCA_035484995.1 Verrucomicrobiia bacterium
CAACAGCGCATGATCATGCCCCTGAAGCCCGCATTCAGGAACGATCCTGCGCAGCCGGGCCATGTCCGTCCAAACCACGGCAAGGCAACGGAAGAAGCGAACTTCTCTCCGTTCTAAGGAGTCGCCGGAAAGGCCGGGCACACGCGACGATGCCAGCGGCAGAAATGCGAGGAGTCAAACTATGCGAGCGTCGGATCAGGGGACAAAGCAACTCCCCACAAGCACCGTGCAGTACCTCACCTTCCTGACTGCGGGCGAGGAGTATGCCATTGCGATCGTGAAGGTCAGAGAGATCATCGAGTATGAGGCCGTCACCACCGTGCCCAACACTCCGGTCTGGATCCGTGGTGTCACCAACCTGCGCGGCAAGGTTGTCCCCGTCGTCGACCTCGCCACAAAGTTCGGCATGCCGGCCGCCAGCATTTCCAAGTTCTCTTGCATCATCATCACCGAGGTGATGTTCCAGGGCGAAAGCCTCGTAATGGGAGTTCTCGCCGACTCGGTGAGCCAGGTCATTGAGCTTTCCGCCGACGAAATCGAAGCCACACCGCCGTTTGGCACTCGCGTCAAAACCGAATACCTTCTCGGCATGGGAGCGCTGGGCAAGAAGTTTTGTCTCATCCTTGACATCGACAAAGTGCTCTCCGCCGACGAAGTGCTCGCCGTGACGGAGTCCACCGCCGGCGAAGAAACTTCAGACGCCGCGGTCATCAACGCCCCCGCCAAAGCGGCAAACCGGATCGGGACTGGAGCGTAATCGTGAGCGCCGGGTCCGGTGCGGGCGCTTCTCGTCAGATCGACCCCGGCCTTGAGCAACCCCAGCTCTCGGTCAGCCCCGCCCTGTTCCAGAAATTCCAGAACCTCATCTACGCCGAAACCGGCATCTGGTTGGGAAGCTCAAAAACTGCTTTGTTGTGCGGACGCCTCTTTCGCCGTCTTCGGGCCCTCGAGATTACGTCTCTCGAAACCTATTACGAACGCGTTTCCCAACCCGATCAGTACGAAGAACGCACCCGGATGATCGACGCGATCACCACCAACGAGACCCGCTTCTTCCGCGAGCCCCGGCAATTCGAATTCGTGGTACAGCAAGTGTTACCGCGTTGGCGCGCCCAGGCCGAACACGGTTCGCGACCCAAACGAGTGCGCATCTGGAGCGCCGGGTGTTCTTCCGGCGAAGAGCCCTACTCCATCGCCATGCTGCTCGCCAGGCATCTTCCCGCCGAGCAAGGCTGGGATGTTCACCTTCTCGCCACTGACATCTCCAATCGCGTGCTCGAAAAAGCGCGCCACGGTATTTACCCCATCACAAAATCCGCGGAGCTTCCTGCCGACTTGCTCCACACCTTCATGCTGCGCGGAACCGCTGATCGCCACGCCGATATGAAAGTAAAGATCGAAATCCAGCAGATGATCGAATTCCGCCGTTTGAACCTGAACCAGGAATCCAATCTCCCCGAAGGCCCATTCGACGCCATCTTCTGCCGCAATGTCCTGATCTATTTTGATATGGCTTCAAAACGCAGGGTGGTAGCCAACCTGGCCCGTAATTTGAGGGCCAACGGTTTTCTTTTCGTAGGTCACGCCGAAAACCTGAACAGCATGTTTCCCGAGTTGCGCAGCATCGAGCCTACCATCCTCATCAAGACCGAAGGAAGCGAGGACAAATGAACCCGAATCCCAACCCGCTCTCTTCTGCGGTCCCAACTACATCAGCAGAATTAAAGCACCAGCCGCGCATGCATGGCGACGAGTTGCACGTCCTGGTCGTGGACGACTCCGCGATGGTCCGCCAGGTTATGCAAGCCATTCTGAGCACCAACCGCATGGTCAAAGTGAATGTCGCCGCGGATCCGTTGATTGCCTGGGGAAAGATGCAGAAAGACCCTCCCGACGTAGTCATCACCGATCTCGAAATGCCGCGCATGGACGGCGTCACATTCATCCGAAAAATCATGGCCGAGATGCCCACTCCGGTGGTCGTCTGCTCCGGCCTCGCTGCCCGCGGCACCGAACTAGCGCTTCGCGCCCTCGAAGAAGGCGCAGTCGAAGTCATTACCAAGCCCAAGGTTGGAGTGCGTGACTTCCTCCACGAATCGGCAGTGACCCTGCTCGATGCCGTCTGGAGTGCCTCCCACGCCCAAATCGCCCGCCGCTCGAGGCCCGCTCTACCGCCAGCCGCTCAGACGCGCGTTGCCCAAGTGCCGTCTCCTCGCCTGACCGCCGACGCCATCCTCCCGCGCAAGAGCAGGACTCACTCATCAGCCGCCCACACCGGAGTAATTGCCGTCGGTGCCTCCACCGGAGGAACCGAAGCCCTTCGTGTCTTGCTCGCAGCCCTGCCCACCGACTGCCCCCCGGTCGTGATTGTGCAGCACATGCCTGAGGTCTTCACCCGCGCCTTTGCCGACCGCTTGAACCGAGAATGCGCAATCGAAGTTCAGGAAGCCCGCGACGGCGACCTGCTGCAAACTGGTCGCGCGCTGATCGCTCCCGGCAACCGCCACATGCTGGTCGATCGCAGCGCCGGAGAACTTGTCGC
>DATHOK010000074.1:0-19159 GCA_035484995.1 Verrucomicrobiia bacterium
CTCACCGAGGAGGGGAAGCGGATGTTCGAATCCGTGATCCCGCGGGGAAAGATGGGTCGTCCCGAGGAAATTGCGGCGGTCGCGCTGTTTCTTGCTTCGGACGATGCGAGCTTCGTGAACGGGGTGGAGTTGTCCGTCGACGGAGGCTTGTCGGCCATCTGAAATCGGCGGATCTCGCTGAGTGCATGATCGCCAAGGCACTCACCCAGATCCGATACCCCGTGCGACATCGGTCGTCTACCGCGGAGCTGAAGCGAGAATGTATATTACTCAACGGAAATAGGGAGAATCCGAGGTGCCCCTGACTAATGCCCTCTCGAGAAGAAGATTCCTGGAAGCGACGGCAGCGGCCGGCTGCCTGACTGCGGCCAGCTTTACCTTCGGTTTGTCGGACCAACCTGGAAAGTCCGACGCTTTCCGGCTAGTCAGCGAAACGGACCGCAGGCGGATTCTGGACGCCGGCGCCAGGTACGTTTCTCAAGCTCCGATTACCATCACGGCGTTCCCTGCCAAGCATAGCGCAGGTGGATTGCACGATTTCTATTCCCAAGCCGACTACTTCTGGCCTAACCCGAAGGATCCAAATGGGCCCTACATTAATCGTGACGGGCAGAGCAATCCGGAGAATTTCGATGAGCATCGCAAGGTGATGGTGGCGCTCTCCATTCAGATGCCCGCTCTGACCGCCGCCTGGCTGCTGACCGGCGACCGCCGCTATGGGCAGCAGGCCTGCGCTCACCTGCGCGCATGGTTTGTCTCTCCTGAAACGCGGATGAATCCGAACCTGCTGTACGCTCAAGCGGTTCAAGGGTCTTCGACGGGCCGCTCCTACGGCATCATCGATACGCTGCATCTGGTCGAGGTGGCCAGGGCTGCGAGCTTTCTGATGTCTGGCATGCTGAGTCCGCAAGAGGGCGCAGCGGTGAAGAATTGGTTCGCCAGTTATCTGGACTGGCTTTCTCACAGCGAGCGCGGAATGGAGGAACGCGATACTACGAACAACCACGCCTTCTGCTGGGCCCTGCAGGCTGCTGAGTTTGCCGGGTTGGCGGACGACGATGGCGCGCGCAAGGAGGTATACCAGCGCTATCGGGATATCTTGCTACCTAATCAGATGGATGCGAATGGATCGTTTCCTCGGGAACTGGCGCGTACCAAGCCATACAGCTATTCGATCTTCAACTTCGACGTGATGGCGGGACTCTGCCAGTCGCTCAAAGGGCTTGCTCCGGATCCGCCGACTTTCCGCCTTGCAGACGGGCGCGGGCTTTGCAAGGCAGCGGAGTTCATCTATCCGTACCTTAGAGACAAGACGACGTGGAAGTGGGCAAAAGACGTGGAGCATTTCGACGCCTTGCCTGTTCGCTCGCCCGGTCTACTGTTCTCGGGGATAGCCTGCCATGAGCGGAGATATGTTGATCTCTGGAAAGCGCTGGAGCCGGATCCCACCGACAAGGAGATCATCCGTAACTACCCTATCCGGCAGCTGCTTCTCTGGGTTTAGCGAGACAACAGATGAACCCGTACCGGGCACCAACGGCCAAAATAGATGCGCTCACGCTCACTTTCGCGAATTCGTAATGGGGCGGTCGGCGGTTCAAGTTCGCTCGTCGGCTCCAGCCTTCAATACTCCTCTCGACCATTTGAAATCAGTAACGACGGACTAGCAGCACATCTCCGGTCTTACGCAAGAATCCCGAATCAGCGTCAACCTTCGTAAAGTTATGCAAAGATTGTGGGAATCCTGGTTTCTTGCGCAACTCTCGGTTCATAATTCCGTTTATAGGTGTAGATAGAATCGCTTTTGAAAAGGAGATACCTATGCTCAAACAGTCCCTGCTCATTCTCGCCGCGGCAGGCCTTATTTCGATCGCGGCGCCCTTCGCCGGCGCTCAAGATTCCAACCAGCAACCCCCGCCCACGCAGGAGAACGGTGGACGGCATCACGGTCCGCCCGATCCTGCCAAGCGCACGGCCGAGCTGACCAAACGACTCAACCTCACCTCTGATCAGGAGCCTAAAGTGCTGGCTGCCCTGCAGTCGGAGCACTCGCAGATGGAGAGCTTGCACCAGGACAGTTCTCTTTCCCAAGAGGATCGCCACGCCAAGATGATGGATATCCGCAAGAGCACCGACGACCAGATACGCGGGCTGCTTGACGCCACGCAGCAGAAGAAGTGGGACGAAATGCAGGCCAGGCATGAAGGGATGCACAACGGCCACGGCGGTCCGCCCGAGGGCGGCGCACCACCTCAGCCGTAGCGATCTGCAAAACGAAGGCCGGTCGTTCTCTCGTTCTCTCGCGGTGACAATCCGGAGAAGCGGCCGGCTTTCACGTATCAATAATCCCGCGTCGCCTTCCACCACAGTTAAGATCCGGTCGATCGAGGGAATCGTGATCTTTTCCTTGGCACCGTCCGCCGTCACGCGCTTCCAAGTTCCCCGTCCTTTCTGGTACTGTTTTGGGTCCATCGGCTGATGGTTCCAGTACCATGTGATGGGCGTCACAGCCGCTGGCGGATTCGATTCTGTAGCATTCGCATTTGGCTGAAAGGCCAGCGATGATTCTTCACGGGGAAAGGACAACCGCGTGATTGTTGGAGTTCCTAAGGAAAGCTACCCGGGAGAGCGCCGGGTTGCGCTGGTTCCGGGAGTCATTCCTACGCTGGCAAAGGCAGGACTGGAAGTGGTTGTGGAATCGGGTGCCGGCGAGGGGTCGGGCTACCCTGATTCGAACTACATCGAGAAAGGTGGAAAAGTTCTTCCCGACAGGGCTGCCGTGTTCGGCACTGCTGACATTATTGTTCAGGTGCTTTGCTACGGCTCCAATGATGTGACCGGGAAGGCAGACCTTCCTCTGCTACGGCGCGATCAAGTGCTGATTGGATTTCTGCGACCCTTCGGTTCCGCCGAAGTCGTCCAGCAGATTGCAGCTGCCGGGGTCACCGCGTTTTCGGTCGAACTCGTACCACGCACCACGCGCGCGCAAAGCATGGATGCGCTTTCTTCGATGGGGACGATCTGCGGCTACAAAGCGGTGCTGCTGGCTGCTGAAACATCGATCCGAATCTTTCCGATGATGACGACGGCTGCAGGCACGATCACGCCGGCCCGCGTATTCGTCATCGGCGCTGGAGTTGCTGGACTGCAGGCTATCTCGACTGCGCGCCGGTTGGGCGCCGTGGCTTCGGCTTATGACATGCGCCCCGCCGCCAAAGAGCAGGTGCAGAGCCTCGGCGGACGATTCGTCGAGCTGCCTCTCGAAGCGCAAAACGCGCAGGACGCGCGCGGTTACGGCACCGCCCAGGACGAAACTTTCTACGCCCGGCAACGCGAACTCCTGACTCGGGTGGTGGCGGAGAGCGATGTGGTGATCACCGCCGCCGTAATCCCCGGCAAGAAATCGCCGGTGCTGATCACCGCCGACATGGTCAAAGGGATGGCGCCGGGTTCCGTGATTGTAGATCTAGCGTCTGAGCGTGGCGGCAACTGCGAACTTACCCGCACGGGAGAGACCGTGAAGGTCTACGACGTAACGATTATCGGCGCTATCAATCTGGCCAGCAGCGTTCCCTACCATGCCAGCCAGATGTACGCCCGCAATGTGGCCACGTTTCTTGCATACATAGTGAAGGACGGCAAGCTGCAGCTGAACCTGGAGGATGAAATTATCCGCGAGACCATGGTCACGCGCGGCGGCGAAATCGTAAACGCGCGAGTGCGCGAGTTTTTCAAGTTGCCCGCTTTGGTCCCGGCGGGAGCGAAGTAAGAGCTGAGAACTGGAGAGCACATGAGCGAGAACCTGATCGATGCATTGTTTATTTTTATGCTGGCTTGCTTCATTGGCTTCGAGGTCATCCGCCACGTTTCGCCCTTGTTGCATACTCCACTGATGTCGCTCACCAACGCACTCGACGCTATCGCCGTGGTGGGCGCGATTGTGATGGTGGGCGAGCGCAAAAGCACATTCGCGACTGTGCTGGGCACGATCGCTATCGTCGCCGCCACCAGCAACGTGGTAGGTGGATTCTTCATTACGGACCGCATGCTGAAGATGTTCAAGAGCAGCCGTCCGAGCGAGTAGGTACTGAGCGAAGTCTTACTGAGCAAGCCATGAACGAGCTCGCCGCAAGCCCGTACGTCATCGAAGCCGTCTATCTGATCGCCAGCGCTCTGTTTATTTTGTCGCTGAAGTGGATGAGTTCGCCGACTACTGCGCGTCACGGGATTTTGGCGGGCGAAATCGGCATGGTGCTGGCCATCGCGGGCACTCTGCTGCATCACGGCATCGTCGACTACAAGTGGATCGCCGTCGGGCTGGTGCTGGGCAGCGGCATCGGCATTCCACTCGGCATGGTGCATATGACAGCGGTCCCGCAGCGAACCGCACTCAGCCATGCTTTCGGAGCATTGTGCGTTACGCTGGTCGGCACGGCTGAGTTCTATCTTGGCACCCAGAACAACTCGAAGTTCGGATTGTCAGTCCTCTCCATGGAAGTGATCCTCGGGGGGCTGACTTTTACCGGAAGTTTGATGGCGGCAGGGAAGCTGCAGGAAATCCTGCCTCAGCGGCCTATCACTTACAAAGGACAGAATTTCGTTAACTTCTTGCTGATGGCTGTTGCCATCGGGAGCGCCGTTTACCTGGTCTTGCATCCAGAGGCGAAGCAATTCTTTCCGCTGATTGTCGGATTGTCGCTGATCTTCGGGATACTTCTGATCATTCCCATTGGCGGGGCCGATATGCCGACCGTCATCTCGCTGTTGAACGGCTACGCGGGATTGTCCGCGGCAGCCATGGGATTCGTGCTCCAGAACAAGCTGCTGATCATCGCCGGCGCACTCGATGGTTCTTCTGGCCTGATTCTTTCGGTCATCATGTCGAAGGCGATGAACCGGTCATTTACCAACGTGCTGTTTGGAGCATTCGGGCAGGTGCAGGTCGCGGCAGCCGGCGGCGCGGAAGTCAAACCCGTACACAGCGCTACAGCCGAAGAAGCAGCGGCGATTCTGGCTGCGGCGAACAAAGTGGTCATCGTCCCCGGGTATGGAATGGCCGTGGCCCAGGCGCAGCACAAGGTGCGCGAACTCTATGACATCCTGAGTAAAAAAGGAGTCGAAGTTCGCTTCGCCATCCATCCTGTCGCTGGACGCATGCCGGGGCACATGAACGTGCTGCTGGCCGAGGCTGATATTCCCTACGACCGCCTCATCGAGATGGATGAGATTAATGGCGACTTCCCGCAGACCGACGTGGCCCTCGTAATCGGCGCCAACGACGTTACTAACCCGGCCGCGCGCAGTGACGCTTCCAGCCCGATTTATGGCATGCCCATCCTCGATGTGGACAAGGCTCACACCGTGATGGTGATCAAACGCGGCATGAGTCCGGGGTTTGCCGGCATTGATAATCCGCTTTACTACCTTCCAAACACCCTGATGCTGTTCGGCGACGCCAAACAGTTCGTCGGAGCGATCGTTCGAGAACTCAGCGGCGGACACTAGAAAGAGCTGGCTGCCGGTCCTTATTTTGAGGTTACTTATGTAACCCTCCGGTACCATGTATCCAGTTACCCCAACCGATGGATCATCAATAATAGATATTCAAGTGAGCGGGTTCGCCCGGGCGGGACCAGTCTCTTTTCAATCACCTTCAAAGGAAGCTACGGCAGCAGTATGTCCACAGGGGCGCAGAAAGCAGTCGATGCAGCGCAAGAATCACCCGAAGCTTTAGCGCGCCTCGACGTAAAAGTTCTGGCCATGATCATGGCCCATGCACCTCTTCCCGAAATCCTGGAAGCCTTGTGCACAAACATCGAGAAGCAGCATAATGGATTGTTGTGCTCGGTTTTGCTTCTGGATGCCGACGGCAAGACCTTGCGCCACGGTGCCGGCCCTTCGTTGCCACGGGAATACACCCAGATTATTGATGGCATCCAGATCGGCGCCTGCGTCGGATCTTGTGGCACTGCCGCTTACCGACGCCTGCCAGTCATCGTCTCCGATATTGCCTCCGACCCTCTGTGGGCCGACTACCGCCATCTCGCGCTTCCTCATGGGCTGCGAGCTTGCTGGTCTACGCCGATCGCCTCGCAGGATGGCGGCATCCTGGGAACGTTTGCCGTGTACTATCGCGAGCCTCGAACGCCTGACGGAGAGCATCTACAACTCATCGCTCACGCCACTCATCTTGCTGCGGTCGCCCTGGAATGGGATCGAGCGCAAGCAGAACTCAAATCGGCGGAGAGCCGCTATCGCACGCTGGTGGAGCGCCTGCCCGCCGTCACTTACGTCGCCGAACTCGGGCCCTTAGGCCGCTGGCACTATGTGAGCCCGCAGATTGAGTCAATGCTCGGGTTCTCGCCCGCGGAGTGGCTCTCGAATTCCGCGAACTGGATAGATCGCATCCATGCCGAAGACCGGGACAGTGTTCTCGCAGTGGAAGAGACGTTCCAGAAAAACCGCGACCTGTTCCAAGCCGAGTACCGCATGTTCGCCCGCGACGGCAGGGTGCTTTGGTTTCGCGACGAGGCCGTCATGTTGCCCACGACAGAGGACCAGCCATGCCTCATGCAAGGGGTCATGTATGACATCACCGAGAGGAAACGTCTCGAAGATCAACTTCTGCATTCGCAGAAGATGGAGGCCGTGGGACTTCTGGCGGGAGGCGTCGCTCACGACTTCAACAATCTTCTCATGCTCATTCAGGCTCACAACGAGCGGCTGCGCCGCGCGCTTGCTACGGACGCGGCATCGCAAAAAGAATCCCTGGGAATTGAACATGCGGTGACTCGGGCGGCTAGCCTAACCGGCCGGTTGCTCGCCTTCAGCCGCAAACAGGTATTACAGCCCAAGGTCATGGACCTGAATGGAGTCCTGGCGGAAGTGGCGAAGATGTTGGAGCGCCTGATCGAAAAAAATATTGCCTTACGCGTAGTGCCCGCTGCGCAGCTTTGGCCGGTCAAGGCTGATCCAGGACAGATGGAGCAGCTGATCATGAACCTTGCGGTCAACGCCCGGGACGCGATGCCGCAGGGCGGACAGTTGGTCATTGAAACAAGGAACGCGGAAATAGGACACAACCATCCGCGGCTTCGCGATGGCGTGCTGCCCGGCCGCTACGTAACACTGATTGTCAGCGATACCGGTGTTGGAATGGATAGCGAAACCCAAGCCCACATGTTCGAGCCGTTTTTCACCACCAAAGAACCAGGGAAAGGCACGGGGTTGGGGCTGCCCATTGTCTATGGAGTGGTGAAGCAGACCGGCGGTTGGACCCACGTCGATAGTCAGCCGGGAAAAGGCACGACTTTCGAGATCTATCTTCCCTGTGCAGAAGAGGATCGGGCGGAAGAAGCGGAGACCAGGACGGCGCTGCAGGTTTCCCAGATACGAGAAGATCTCGCCGCTGCGCCCAGGGGTACGGAGACGGTTCTTCTGGTTGAAGATGAGACCGGTATTCGCGAGTTGGCTTGTGAATTTCTTCAGCGTCAGGGCTACAAGGTGCTGCACGGCATGGATGGTAACGAGGCTCTGCGAATTGCTGAGGGACATGAAGATCTGATCCACCTTCTGGTAACCGATATGGCCATGCCCAACGTCGGAGGTAAAGAGTTGGCGGACCGGCTGAGGAAGGTGCGTCCGCAAATCAAGGTTTTGTTCATGTCCGGCTATCCCGACCACGAAGCCCTGGGCGGCGCAGAGGTCGGCGTGCAAAACGCGGTCCTGCAGAAGCCCTTTTCCCTGGATACGCTGGCGCAAAAGGTGCGGACACTGCTCGACCAGAGCTAAGTCGTGAACTCAGGGCAGCATGGTATTCTAGTTAAGACCAGCTGCGTACCGTCTTGGCGGAAATTCCCCGCAGTCCTAAGAAGAGTTACTAACCAATCATGCTTTCAGTCAGTAATGTTTCCATGCGCTTCGGCGCCAAAATACTGTTTGACGAAGTCTCCACGGCGTTTACGCCGGGCAAGCGCTATGGCCTGACCGGGCCCAATGGCTCGGGCAAGTCGACGTTTATGAAGCTGCTCAGCGGCGAACTGGAGCCGCACAAAGGGACGGTTGTACGTCCGCGCAAGCTCGGGGTTTTGAGCCAGGACCAGTTTGCCTTCGACGCCTACACGGCGATCGATGCCGTCATCATGGGCAACAAGCGCCTGTGGGCAGCCATGCAGGAGCGCGACGCGATTTACGCGAAGCACGACATGACCGACGAAGACGGCATGCAGCTCGGCGAACTGGAAGGCATTGTCGGAGAAGAAGACGGCTACACGGCCGAGAGCGACGCCGCGATCTTACTGCAAGGGTTGGACATTCCGGACGAAGCGCATTCCCGCAAGATGAGCGAACTGCAAGGCGGACAGAAAGTCCGGGTGTTGCTGGCGCAGGCCTTGTTTGGGCATCCGCAGGCATTGCTGCTGGACGAGCCAACGAACAACCTGGATTTGGATTCGATCCATTGGCTGCAGGGATTTCTGAATGCATACGACGGCGTTGTGATCGCAATCTCGCATGACCGGCACTTCCTCAACAGCATTTGCACGCACATTGCCGACATCGACTACGAGACCATCATCACCTACACCGGATCGTACGACGAGATGGTGCTGGCGAAGACGCAGGTGCGCTCGCAAATTGAATCGCAGAACGCGCAGCGCGAAAAAAAGATTTCGCAATTGAACGAGTTCATCGCGCGATTCTCCGCCGGCACGCGGTCAAGCCAGGTGCAGTCGCGGCGCAAGGAAGTGGAACGCCTGCAAGTTACGGAACTGGCCAAATCGAATATTGCGCGGCCTTACATCAAGTTCGAGCAGAAGCGG
Organism: Verrucomicrobiia bacterium; assembly: GCA_035484995.1. Classification (GTDB taxonomy): domain Bacteria; phylum Acidobacteriota; class Terriglobia; order Terriglobales; family Acidobacteriaceae; genus Sulfotelmatobacter. The sequence continues at coordinate 8,820 of DATHOK010000074.1, forward strand.
CCGTCGGGCAAGCACATTCTCGAGGTCGAACAACTGAGCAAGGCTTACGGCGACAAACAGGTCATTCGCGACTTCACGGCCAGCATCACGCGCGGAGAAAGAATCGCATTGATGGGGCGCAACGGAGCAGGGAAGACCACCCTGGTGAATGCACTGCTCGCGAATTCTCCGACTACGCCGGAAGCGGAGCTGCGCAAGACCAGCGGCTACGATGGGCCGTTCGTCGACTCTGGCAAAGTGATCTGGGGACACGAGGCTTCGATTGGATACTTTGCCCAGGACCACCGCAGCCTGATCGAAGGCGGCACGACGGTGCTGGAGTGGCTGCATCAGTGGAATCCCGCAGCGGTGAGCGAAGAAATCCGCGGCTTGCTGGGGCAGATGCTCTTTGCCCGCGACGAAGCCACGAAATCCACCAGCGTACTTTCCGGCGGCGAGGCGGCGCGCCTGCTCTTCTGCAAGCTGATGCTGCAGAAACCAAATGTGCTTGTGCTCGATGAACCGACGAATCACCTGGATCTGGAGGCCATCAACGCGCTGAACATCTCCCTGCAGCGGTATCAGGGGACAGTGTTCCTGGTGTCGCACGATCACGACTTGATCGACGAGGTCGCGACTCGCATCTGGCACTTCGAGAGCGATCACAAGGTCACCGACTTCAAGGGGACTTATGAGGAGTACCAGGCTGCCGTGGTGGTTTAGGCGGTGTTTGCACCATTTCCGCTGCATGTAAATCAACCAGGTTCTCCTCAGATTTCCACAAGCGTTTGCTGTTGCGTTTACCGCCGCAAGTTGCAGATAATGACGGTGTAACCTTCTTGCGCGGTTCTGGCGCGAGAGCTTACATAAAGTCGTGTACAGCCGAGCCGATTTACTTAGGATTCTTCATCTGACGCCGCGCCAGTTGGCCAACTGGGAGCGCGCGGAGTTGATTGCTGCCTCAACCACCTACTCTTTTTCCGACCTGCTGAAAGTCAAGAAAGTTCGTGACCTGTGCGCCATGAGAGTGCGGCCCGCGGTGATACGGCAATCGCTCGAGGCAATGCAGAAGCAGGCGTCGGGCATGGGAAATCCTTTGCTCGAGGCTGGAGCTTCGTCCACTAACAAGCATCGCGTCGCCTTCCGCCATGAAGGCAGGTTGCTCGAACCGATCGCGGGACAGTTCGTGATGGACTTTGCAACTCGGGAAAAAGTTGTAACCAGCACGCCGATTCCCACGCCGGATTCCACTCCGCAGGAGAACGATGCCGCCGTCTGGTTCGCCCGCGGGATCGCATTGGAAGAGGATCCGACGACCCAGACTGAGGCGTTGGCGGCCTATCTGAAAGTGCTAGAGTTCGAGTCCGGCCACGCCGCCGCGCACATCAATCTCGGAACGCTTTACTACAACCGGCAGGATTTCTCGCTTGCGGAGAAGCACTACCGCGCTGCCCTGCAGGCCGACCCTCGCTACGCGCTGGCCTATTTCGACCTGGGCAACGTTCTCGACGAGACGGGACGGGTACAAGAAGCCATCCAGACCTACAAGATGGCGATCCAGCTAGCTCCAACTTACGCCGACGCGCACTACAACCTCGCGCTCGCCTACGAAAAAACCCGCGAGCCGCGCAAGGCGCTGAAACACTGGCAGGCATACATCAAGCTCGACACCACGGGCCCTTGGTCCGTGCACGCGCGCAATCAGATTCAACGCATTCTGCAGGCGGACACTTTGAAGCTAGTGCATTCGCGGCGCAGCTGAGCGTTTCGCCCCTCCCAACCACTCTAACGGTGCTAGAATCCAAGGTCTGCTATTCCTCCATTTGAAGGTATTCGTATGCCTGAGACCACGCTGCAATCTGCTCTCCCCACGCCTCTGACCACGCTCACTGAGGACGAAATCCTCTTTCGAGATAACATCCGCCAGTTTGCCGACGAGAGACTTCGTCCGCTGGTGAAGGAGATGGACGAGAAAGGCATCTTCGACAAGGGTCTGATCCACGAATTCTTCCAGCTCGGACTGATGGGGATCGAAATCCCGGAGCAATTCGGTGGAGGCGGCGCCAAATTCTTTGAAGCAATCCTGGCTGTAGAGGAACTGTCGCGCGTCGACGCGTCCGCAGGTGTGGTGGTGGACGTACAGAACACGCTGGTCAACAATGCGTTGTTGCGATGGGGTAATGCTGAGCAGAAGAAGCGCTATCTGCCGAAGATGGCGGCCGACACGGTCGGCGCCTATGCCTTGAGCGAGGCTGGATCGGGCTCTGACGCGTTTGCCCTGCAGACCCGCGCCGAACTCAAGGGTAGTGATTATGTTCTTAATGGGCGCAAGCTGTGGATCACTAACAGCAAAGAGGCCGGCTTGTTCGTGCTGTTCGCGACCATCGACCCCGCCGCGGGATACAAAGGCATCACAGCGTTCTTAGTAGAAAAAGACTTCCCTGGATTTAGCGTGGGCAAGAAAGAAGACAAGCTGGGAATTCGCGCTTCGTCGACCTGCGAACTGATTCTTGAGGACTGCCACGTGCCCAAAGGAAACGTGCTCGGCGAAACCGGCAAAGGCTACAAGATCGCGATCGAAACCCTCAACGAAGGCCGCATCGGCATTGGCGCGCAGATGATTGGTCTGGCGCGCGGGGCCTGGGAATTTGCCGCGAAATACACCCTGGAGCGGAAGCAATTTGGCAAGGCCATTGGGGAGTTTCAGGGCATCCAGTTCCAGATCGCGCAAATGGCCACCGAGATTGAAGCCGCGCGCCTCATGGTCTACAACGCGGCCCGCATGAAGGATGCCGGCGTGAACTTCGTGAAGGAAGCCGCGATGACCAAGCTCTTCGCCTCGCAAGTGGCCGAGCGCGTGACCTCGCTGGCTATTGAAATCTACGGCGGCTACGGGTTTACCAAAGATTATCCTGTTGAGAAATACTGGCGCGACGCCAAGATCGGCAAGATCTACGAAGGCACGTCCAACATGCAGCTGGCCACCATCGCCAAACTTTTGCTGGCTGGGAAATAAGGGCAGCACCTGGGCTCACCGCGGAGCCTGTCTGGCCCGAAACCCAGCATCTGGCGGTCGTTTCAGAGGCCAACGCTTCTTTGAGCAACGGCTACCCTGCTCATTATATGCATCGAATTGCACTTCGCACGCGGAACATCTACCGGGGAAACCAGTCTAAACCAAGTGGATTCAACCTCTTCCGGCCGTTCGCTCTATTGGCTGACAAGCTGCAATCTCCTCTATGCCTGCCTCTGTGAGGCCAGGCCGGGGTGCTACTTGACTACTTTGTTCGGTTCCACAGCGGTGATGCCGATCACAGTTCCGAACGCGGTTCCAAAAAAGAAACGAACCCTCGTGCCGCTGCTTACCGTGGTCTTCCTTCTTTCCTACGGTCTGATGACCATGCTTATCGTCGAACAAGGCTCGGTCATTCAATCGCAGCGCAATCTTATCAAGATCTTGATGACCGACAGCGCGGAACTGTGGACGATGAAAGGAAAGGCCGTCGTCGATCAGCAAACGGCCCGGACGAAAGCGCAGGGCCACGCGCTGGCTCCCTCGGCTCAAACTCCGTCAAGCCGTACTCCGTCAACCCAGACTCCGTCGACCCAGGCTCCGTCGACCCAGGCAGCACCGCAGCTCCGTGCCCAAGGCCATACCGGCAGAATCGGGAAGGCCCAGCCCCAGCATCCGCCCGTACCTGCTGCGGATTTGATAGATCAGCGTCGCGCTTTGCGAACGATTTAGTGCCCAGGTAAGCAGTAAGCGTCCTCGGACGCCTTTTGAAAAAATTCGAGACCGATGAAGGTTCTGACCCTAGCCTTGATGTTCAGTCTGACGGTTGCCAATCCAACACCGCCCGTGCGCCGCCCAGCGGGCCATCTGGAGCAGCATTCCAAGGGTGGACGCTGGTATTTTGCCGCCAACGGCCACGCGGTGTACTGCTATGGACCGGTGATGACCCTGCCTCAGGCGAATGGCGACCTGCAAAAAGTCGCCACCTTCTGCCGTGACGGCCAAACTGTCGTGCCGCTGAAGGACTAACTTTTTCTCCGCAAACCGCTTCGATGCGGAGCACACCGAGACCGCCGAGAAAACCAGCCCGGCGGTCTCTTTGTTTGCGCCGGTGGTTGTCACTCTCAGGACAATCCTCAGTGCGCCTAGTAAACTGATGTTTCATGCCGGAACTCCCTGAAGTTGAAACCATCGCCCGCGGACTGGCCAGCCGGGTTTCGGGCGACGTAATAGAATCGATCTGGCTCGGCCAGAAGCCGGAGCCGCTGAAGTCCCCGGCGCGGGAAATCGCTGCGGCGCTCGAGCACAGCCGCATCTCGACCGTGCGACGCATGGGTAAGCATATCGTCTTCGATCTCGAACACAATAGTGCACGTCCAAAAAAAGGCGGCTCCCCTCAAACCCAGTGGATCGTCCACCTGGGCATGACCGGACGCCTGCAGGTCTGCGAGCCACAGGCGGAGATTCTCAAGCACACGCACGCGATTCTGAAGCTCAAGTCAGGCAGGGAACTGCGCTTTGTCGATCCCCGCCGCTTTGGACGCCTGAGCGTTGCCCGCCCCGGCGGCTTCGAGGCGGGCGGCATTGAGCCGCTGGAAGCCGATCTCGATAGCTTCCTCCGCTTGTTTCGTGGCCGCAAGACGCCCATCAAGAGCGCGTTGCTGAACCAGAAACTGCTGCGCGGCGTGGGCAACATTTATGCCGATGAATCTCTGTTCCGCGCTGGAATTCGCCCCCGCCGCCGCGCCTCCACGATCACGCGGGACCAGATGGCCAAGCTGCTCGAGTCAGTGAAAGAGGTTCTCCGGGAGGCGATTGCCTTGGGCGGCTCGTCCATCTCCGATTATGTCGACTCCGACGGCCAAGAAGGCTTCTTCCAATTGCAGCATCGCGTCTACGGCCGCGAAGGCGAGTCCTGCCTGGTTTGCAAGACGCCCATCAAGCGTGTAGTGATTGCCGGTCGCAGCAGCCACTACTGCCCGAAATGCCAGAGGTGATGAGGCGATCGACCATTGTTGATCGATGATTGTTGATTGTCTTCCCGTCTTTCTCGAGGTGCCCAATCGTCAATCAACGATCATCAATCAACGATCATCAATCAAGAATGAGCGCTCTGCGCCGCAGTTCTGATAATCTTCTCCTCCATGCCTGATTTCTCCATCGGAGTCGACCTGGGCGGTACCAACCTGCGTATCGCCGCCGTCAGCGCCCCCGGAGAGATGCTCGAAAAGGTGACGCTCGGCACCAAACTCGCTCTGGGCCGCGACCACATCATCGACGAAATGTGCAGCGCCATTCAACGTCTATCCGGCAAGTACAAAGCGACAGGAGCGTTCCTCGGCGCTGGCATCGGCGTTCCCGGCCTCATCGACTTGCAAACCGGGATGATGCGAAAGGCGGTCAATCTTCCAGGCTGGGAAAACTATCCGGCACGCGCCGAAATCGAGCGCCGTCTGAGCGCCCGTGTGGTCCTCGAGAACGACGCGCGCGTTGCCGCTCTCGGCGAGCAGTGGCTGGGTGTAGCGCGTGGCGTCCCGAACATGGCCATGCTCACGTTGGGTACCGGAATCGGCGGCGGCATCGTGCTCGGGGAAAAAATCTGGCACGGCATGAATGGCATGGCGGGCGAGTTTGGGCACGTCACCGTCGAGCCGGAGGGCTATCCCTGCGCCTGCGGCAATCGGGGATGTGCCGAGCGGTACGCGTCAGCCAGCGCCCTCCTACGCATGGCTCGCGAGGCAGTTGCCAGCGGCCAGGCGCCATCGCTGGCGGGGGCCGCATCGGCGGATGCGGAGTTCGGTGCGAAGTCGATCTACAGCCTCGCGATCCAGGGAGATGAAGCAGCCCGCCGCATCTTCCGGACTTTCGGACGCTACCTTGGCATACTTCTCGCCGACCTGGTCAACGTTTTGAATCTTGAGATGTACGTCATCGGCGGAGGAGCGTCGAGTGCGTGGGATGCTTTCGCCCCCACAATGTTCGAAGAGCTGCGCCAGCGCTCGATAGTCTACGCGGCAACTGCCCCAACCGGTCCGTTGAGGGATTCCTCAAGAAAAGAAGAAGGTGCTTCAGCACAAACGGCGAGCCGTAGCGGGCAAGAAACCGTCATCACACGCGCCGTGTTGGGAAGCGATGCGGGGTTGTATGGAGCCGCGCGTGTGGCAGTGACGGCAGTTTAGGATCATCGCGAGAACCACTGCACGAACGATTTCATTCGTTACCACTTAACACCTTTCGCCGGTTCGTTGTCGCATCGAGCCGGCGCGCCGCTTGCAGGAAAACCTGGTTCTGTTCCGGTGTTCCAATCGTCACGCGAATACAATTTGGCGCTCCCCAATGCCCAAGCGGACGCACCGCCACTCCTTCATCTTGCAAACGATTGGCGATGGGTGCGGCCTCTTCGCCAAGATCGCAGAACAGAAAATTTGCTGTGGTCGGTACCACCCGATAGCCCAGCGCCGACAGTCCCTGACCGAGCACTCGTGACTGCTGGGCGTTGTTCTCCACTACGCGCTGAATGTGGAGGTAGTCGTCGAGCGCCGCCGCCGCGGCTGCCTGCGCCACTGACGACACCGAAAACGTATTGCGCATGCGTGCGCAATAACCTAGCAATTCTGCAGGGCCCAAACCATAGCCCACGCGCAGTCCGGCAAGTCCGTGAGCTTTTGAAAAGGTTCGCAGCACCACCGCGCTCGCTCCCTGGCGAACATAGTCGAGCGAATTTGAATACTTAATCTTCCTAAGCACCGCGAAATGCAGCGCGAATTCGTAGTAAGCCTCATCCAGAACCGCGACTACATGCCCGGGAAGCCGCGCGAGAAATTGCTCCACGGCATCTGCCTCGACCATCGTCCCCGTAGGATTGTTGGGGTTCGCCAGGAACACGATGCGCGTATTTGAATCGATCGCGGCGAGAATTGCCTCCAGATCTAAGCTGTCGTCGCACATGGGCGTTTCGACCAGACGCCCACCCGCCGCCTGCACCGCCATCGAATAAACAATGAATGAGCGTTCGCTGGTCACCGCGTTCAGCCCGGGCGCGAGCAGAGTTTGGCAGAGCAGGCTCAACAACCCGGTCGAGCCTGCGGTCACCAGCACCTGCTCCGGCGGCAGCCCGTGGTGCATGGCCAGTTTCAAGCGCAGTGGGCTGCAATCGTCATCGGGATACGAGTTCGCTGTGGCTAGTGCGTTCCTCATGGCACCGAGCGCGCGCGCCGAGGGTCCAAAAGGATTTTCGTTGGAATCGAGTCTGATCAGCTTCGACCGGCGCTCCAGCGCCGCCGGCGTCGAACTGGGGAGGGTGGCTGCTCCCATGTTGCGGGCCGGCTTGGAGACGATATCAAAAAAACGGCTCATGCTTCGCCGCTCATCATGACACGGAAGTCTTTGCCCCCGCTACGGGTTTGTTGCAGATGGTGCGCAGGCGGTCGACTTCCTGCAAGGTCAAAGCGCGGAATTGCCCAGGCGGAACGTCGAGGGTGAGCGGCCCGTAGCGGACGCGCTTAATCTTCTCCACGTGATGTCCGACCTTTTCGAACATGCGCCGAATCTCCCGATTGCGGCCTTCAATCAAAGTGATTTCGTACCACGGATTCGTGGCTTCCTTAATCAGGCGAATCGCCGCGGGCGCGGTCCGTACGCGTCGGCCATCTTCAGTGGCAATCGAAACTCCTCCACGTAATTTCTCCAGCGCTTCGTTGCTCGGAGTACCCGCAACCTTCACGACGTAGGTCTTCGGCACCTGCGACGCGGCTTTCATCAACTTGTTCGCCAGCGCGCCGTCGTTGGTTAAGAGCAGCAGGCCCTCGCTCGCGTAATCCAGCCTTCCCACCGGATACACGCGCTTTTTCACGCCGCGAATCAGCTGCATCACCGTCGGCCGGTTTTCTGGATCGCTTACGGTAGTGACATACCCTTTGGGTTTATTCAGCAGCAAATAGATATGCTGTTGCGCACCCTGCAGCAACTTGCCATCGACCCGAATGTGATCGGTCTCCGGGTCCGCTTTGCTTCCTAGTTCCGTCACTACCGTTCCATTCACTTTCACGTGGCCGGCGCTGATGAGTTCCTCGGCCTTGCGCCGGGACGCAATGCCAGCGGCAGCAATAATTTTTTGCAGGCGTTCAGCAGGCATGTATGAGGGACTATTCTTTCTGAGCGGCGGACTCCGCGATCTCTTCCGCAGGAGGAGAATCCGTGTCTTGCGCTGGCGCCGCGTCTTCCGCCGAAATCAACTCTCCCTGAAATGATTCCGCCACCAGCTTCTCGAATTCTTCCATGCTCGGCAGTTCGTTGACGTCCTTCAATCCGAAGCGCATCAAAAATTCTTTGGTTGTCTTGTACAGAATGGGACGCCCAATCACTTGCTTGCGGCCCGCTGTGGTGATCAGTTTGCGGTCGAGCAGGGTAGCAATCACGCCGCCTGAATCGACGCCGCGAATGTCGTTGATCTCCGGCACCGTAGCTGGCTGCTTATAAGCGATCACAGCCAGTGTTTCCAGCGCCGGCAGCGACAGCCGCACCGGCGGCTTCAAGCTTTTGGCGAAGCTGCGCACCATTTCGTGCTGCTCGGGCTTAGTCGACATGCGATAGCCACCGGCTACCTGCCGAATCTCGATGCCGTGTCCGGAACCGCCGTAGTCGGCAACCAGTTCTTCCAGTGCCGCCCGCACCCGCGACTTTACCTCAGCATCGTCCGCCGCGCCTCCGGCAATCGTCGATTCTCTGACTAGCTGCACCATCTGCTCGACAGTGATCGGCGTCTCCGCCGCATAAATGATGGCTTCGAGTTGAGGTCTTAAACCCATAGTGGCCAGTGGTCAGTGGCTAGTGGGCAGTAAACCGGCGGCTTTGACTGGCCACTGATCACTGGACACTTACCACTGTCCTTCTACCTCCAATCATCGCGCACTGCCGCCTGCTCGTTCATGATTGCGTCGAACCCAACATGTTTGCGCACTGCAATCTCACCGAACATCTGGTCCTGACGCACCTGAATCGCCTGCAGCCGCACCATCTCGAGCAACGCCAGAAACATACATACCAGCGCCTGCCGCGATGGCACGCGCATCAGGAGGTGCTTCAGTCGAATGGGCCTCGATTCCAGCTCCAGCCGCCGCCGCAGATAGTCAATCATCTGGCCCACTGTGACCGTTTCCTCGTCTACGTTGATGACCGGCCGGGTGCGCACTCGCTCGAGGATTTGCTGGAAGGTCTTGACCAGATCGATCACGTCCGCAGCCATCTCCGGCTCGGTGCCCTCTGCATCGACGAAATCTTTCAGCGACGGATTGCTGAGCACCGCATCTTCGATCTGCTGCTTTTGCAGAAGCATCTGCGCCGCCGACTTGAACTTTTCGTGCTCCAGCAGCCGGTTCACCAGTTCGGTGCGCGGATCTTCCAGCTCTTCTGCTTTTGCCGACGGATCCCGCGGCAGCAACATCTTCGACTTGATGTGAATCAGCACCGCGGCCATGTAAATAAAGTCGGCCGCGACATTCACATCCAGCTCGCGAATCTTCTCCACATAAGCCAGATACTGCGCCGTAATGCGGGCGATCGGTATGTCGTAGATGTCGATGTCCTGCTTGCGAATCAGATCAAGCAGCAAATCCAGCGGGCCTTCGTAAACGTCGGTCACCGAGACCGCAAAAGGAGAATCGCTTTCTTCCTTATTCGCCGCTCGTGAATCTGATTGCTTAATCGACACCGGCTGCGAACCAGCAACGAGTACATGCGAGACGGACTCCGGCATGTTGTCCCCGGACGTAATTATTCCGTGCTCCACTCTGCTTTCCATCTTTACCTGCCTAAATCCTACTTCGCATCATCCGCCCGCGGCGGCTCATACGCAAGTGACATTCCCATGGCATCTCGGACCCCTTCCATGGTCTCAGCCGCAACTTTGCGTGCCCGTTGGCTGCCTGCCTCAAGAATATCCCAAGCCAGCCGTGGATTCTCCTCAAATTTCTTGCGCCGCTCCTGCATCGGATTCAGCAGCCGCACCAGCCCATCCGCCGCCCAGCCCTTGCACTCGATGCATCCAATACCCGCCGAGCGGCAGCCAGTATTCACTTTGTCCATGGTTGAGCGGTCGCTAAAGATCTTGTGCAGATCGCCCACCGGACAGACATCGGGATTTCCCGGGTCGGATCGTCTCACCCGCGCCGGATCAGTCACCATCGTCTTCAGCTTCTGGCGCACTACTGGTTCAGGGTCGGTCAGCAGGATGGTGTTGCCATACGACTTCGACATCTTGCGCCCATCTGTACCCGGCAGCTTCGGCGACGGCGTGAGCAGAGACTGCGGCTCAGGAAACACGTCTCCGCGCTTGCCGTAAAATCCGTTG
>DATHOK010000075.1:0-10603 GCA_035484995.1 Verrucomicrobiia bacterium
CGGCGATGGATGGAAATCCGTCGGTGCGGCTGGATGATGAACGGATTCTGGTGACACCTACTTGCGTGAGCAAGGGAGCGATGCGAGCCGGGGACATGGTGATCGTGGACCTGGAGGGCAAGCGGGTTGCAGGGCGGCGAAACGTGACCAGCGAGATTGGAATGCACCTCCTGGTGTACCGCACGCGGCCCGATATTCAGGCGATTGTGCATGCGCATCCGCCGACGGCGACGGGATTCGCGGCGGCGGGCATGGCTTTGACCGAGCCGCTGGTTTGCGAAGTGGTGATGGGGTTGGGTGGCATTCCGCTGGCGCGCTATGGGACGCCGGGAACTTCGGAACTGGCGAAAACACTGGAACCGTACGTGCCGCACTACGATGCCATTCTGATGTCGAATCACGGCGTGGTGACTTACGGGGATACCATCGAGCACGCCTACATGAAGATGGAGACGGTGGAGCACTTTGCGCAGATTGCGCTGGTCACGCACCTGCTGGGGCGGCAGCAACCCTTGACTGGGGTTGATGTCGAGAAGCTTTTGCTGGCCCGGACGAAATATTTTGGCGGAAAGATGGCGGCTTCGATGCCGATGGCTATGGTTAGGCCTCCTGAAAAAGTCAGCTGAACTCTTTTCTCTCTTGGTACGTCCCTCTATTCCTTGCCCTACTCCACGGTCGCGCTGCGGCAGCGTGCAGATGCGCCTCGCTGCGCTCGGCTGGACGGGCGAAGGCGCCCGTCCCCACACGACCTCGTCCCCACATTCGGCCGTCACCGCATTAGCGGGCTTGCTAGAAATCTACGCGGAAGTTGGCTTGTACTACTTTTTTTCCTGCCCGGCTGGAGCTATTGCGGAAGACCAAGTAGTACCGCACTGGCTGGTTGAGAGTGGCGGGAAGGCCAAGGCTCACATCCTGATCATGGGACGAGTCGACCGAATAAACCACGTCGGCGGGATTGCCATTAAGAAAATCTGCGTACTGCTGCTCATTAATCAGGAGAAGGTCGACGTCCCCGTTTTCGTCGCCGGGTTGCGCTCCGGAATTTTTCGCGGACGAGTGATAGGTTCCATGCAGATGGGGGCTGGCAGCGTGAGGCGGAACTTCGAAGACAAACTTTGCAGTGGAAGTGACGGCAAACGTCTTGTTCACGATGGTGGTGCTGGTGCCTACGGGTGAGGGAGCAACGTGATCGCTGGGATGCGCCTTCCACGGCCGCGCCGGCTCTTCCTTGACTTCTGTTTCAGTGGTCTGGGGCGTGGTGGCCGTCTCCATCAAGGCCTGGAGCGGGCTCACCATCGTAGTCAGCGGAGCCTGATCTGGAGCTGCGGGTTTGGGTACCGCAGCGGACAACTTTTCGGCGGTCCACGCCTTGAGCTGAGGGGGGTGGTTCTGGTAATAGACGCAGGCCGCCACCAAAGCAACGCCGACCAGCATCCATGAAACGATCCTATGCATACTCCCCGAGCCCCACTCAATAAATACCGCCGGGGGAGCCTGGTGACCAAGAGTTTCTTAGCTGCGGAAGTTACCTTGGTTTTCCGTATTCGGTGGTGTAGTGGAGCTGAATTTCGCCGCAGGTGCCCTGCTCGGCGGAGTAGACGACGCAGGTGTCGAAAGGGCGGGAATAGACGTGCAGACTGACGGCGCGTTGATTGAATTCGCGGGGATTGAGGACGCGATGCACAGGCGCAAGCGGATCGACGGCGCAGGGGTGGGACACATTCATCTCGACCGTGTCGGTGGGCTTGATGGTGGATTTGCCTTTGGCTAGATCCTGATGAACCACATGGAAATTCTCTACCAGCAAGCGGCCGATGGGGACAGCCATCCAGCAGTTCTGGTCGCGGTGGTTGTGGACGGAGCTAGCCTGGCCGATCTCCCAGCAGACAGCGATTAGTTCGTAGAGCGGATTTTTGTCGATCAGGTTGCGGGTGTAGTGCTGGCGATCCCAGGTCAGATAGGGGGTCAGCGAGTCGGGGCTGAGCGGGGTGTCTTGGAGGAATCTGCGGAGTTGCTCGGTTTCGTCGAACGCGGCCTCGGGGAACTTGCGGAGTTGGGCTACGAAATCCTGGATTGGGACTTGGTTTACTGCGGTGGCCATGGGCTGCTCCCGAAGAAGTATAACGCAGCTGAGGTTGGGCTAACGGCTCGAAAACCTTTAACACAGGGGTCACAGGGGAACACAGGGTAGGGCAACATCATTCTATGAACATGCAATCGCCGTAGGAGTAGAAGCGGTAGCGCTCGGCGACTGCGTGTTCATAGGCTGCCAGGACATTTTCGCGTCCGCCGAAGGCGCTTACCAGCATGAGCAACGTGGATTGCGGCAGGTGGAAGTTCGTCAGCATCGCCTTAACGACTTTGAATTCGAAACCTTTTTCGGGATCTGGGTAAATAAAAAGGTCGGCTGCTGCCGGGCCGGCGGCGATTGTTCCTGCGCCTACTCGAATGGAATGTTCGAGCGTGCGAACGGTTGTGGTGCCGACTGCGATTATGCGGCGGCCGGTGCGGAGCGCGAGATTGATGGCCGAAGCGGCGCTGGCGGGGATGGAATAGGGTTCGGAGTGGAGTTTGTGATCTTCGACGCGATCGACGCGGACCGGCTGAAAAGTTCCCAGGCCGACGTGCAGCGTTATCTCGGCAGTCTCGATGCCGCGCTGATGGATCCGGTCGAGAATCTCCGGGGTGAAATGGAGGCCGGCTGTGGGCGCGGCTACTGATCCGCGCTGCTGGGCATAGACGGTTTGATAGCGCTCGCGATCGCGGAAAGAATCTGGGCGCGCGATGTAGGGTGGGAGTGGGATGTGGCCGATGCGATCGAGAGTGGCGAAGAAATCATCGTTATTCTTTAGCTGAAAGCGGAGGTGGCGCTCGCCGAACTCGGCGCGCGTCAGGACCTCGGCCTGGAGTTCATCTTGATCACCGAAGAAGAGGCGCTCGCCGACTCCGATTTTGCGGCCGGGTCGAACGAGGCACTCCCAATCGTTGGGGTCGGTTGCGAGTTGGCAAGTGAGAAGGACTTCGATGCGGCCGTGGGCACCTTCGCGGCGGCCATAAAGCCGGGCCGGAAAGACGCGGGTATTGTTGAAGACGACGAGATCGCCGGGTCGCAGAAGGTCGGGGAATTCGCGAAACAGGCAATCGGCATGGCGGCCGCTGGTACGCTGCAGATGCAGCATACGCGATCCGTCGCGGGCGGCGAGGGGTTGCTGGGCGATGAGTTCGTCGGGAAGGTGAAAGTGGAAATCGGAAACCCGCACGGTGTCAGATTATAAGTGGGAATGGGGGCGGAGATTGGAGGCTGGCGTGGTACGCAAACTAAAGCGGTTTATCGCCTATTCCATTGGCAATTTGTTTGTCTGTTTTCGTAAATTTGTTTGTCTGTTCGGGCCAAGTGCGGTAGTATGCGGGGGCTGAAGCTTTAGCCGCTTTTTCGTCGCTCCCCCGAGAGTGTATTTCCATGTCCGCTGAACGGAAACACAGGGAAGAAATTGTCCGCTACGGGCGGATGCTGCACGAGCGCGGGTTCGTGGCGGCGATGGATGGGAATCTGTCGGTCCGGTTGGACCGTAACAGGATTCTGGTGACCCCCACCTGTGTGAGCAAAGGGGCAATGCGCGCCCGGGACATGGTGATTGTGGACCTGGAAGGCAGGCGGGTGGCGGGACGGCGGAATGTGACCAGCGAGATTGGGATGCACTTGCTGGTGTACCGGACGCGGCCTGACATTCAGGCGATTGTGCATGCGCATCCGCCGACCGCGACGGGATTTGCCGCGGCGGGCATGGCGCTGACCGAGCCGCTGGTTTGTGAAGTGGTGATGGGATTGGGATGCATTCCGCTGGCGCGCTACGGCACACCGGGGACTTCGGAACTGGCGAAGACGCTGGAGCCATACGTTCCGCACTACGACGCCATTCTGATGTCGAATCACGGCGTGGTGACCTACGGGGATACGATCGAACACGCCTATATGAAGATGGAGACCGTGGAACACTTTGCGCAGATTGCGCTGGTCACGCACCTGCTGGGGCGGCAGCAACCGCTAAGCGGGGTTGACATCGAGAAGCTGATGCTGGCGCGGACGAAATATTTCGGCGGGAAGATGACTGCATCGATGATGCCGATGGCGATCGTGAGAGAGCCAGAAAAAGTTAGTTGAGCGGATCTGGTCTCGCTGTCTACTGGTCTATCTCAAAGCAAAATCCTGAGCTTGCGGCAGTGTGAAGAATGTGCCTTGCTGCGCTCGGCTGGACGGGCGAAGGCGCCCGTCCCCACATGAGCCCATCCCCACACCAGCCTGTCCGCACACATCCCCGCACATTCCTGATTCCTGACTTCTTCTGATTTATTCCCCTCCTATGCGGAAGCGGAAGCCGGCGCGGAAGTTTACTGGCAACGCGGGATAGCCGAGGACTTCGTTGTAGCGGCGATCGAGGGCGTTTTCGATATTTGCGTAGGCGGTGACGCGGTGGTTGATGGAATACCATCCCCCGAGATCGGCGCGGACGTAGCCGGCGGCGCGGTCGATGTTGAAGCCGTCGAAATCGGAATCGGCGCGCGGACCTACGAAACTTCCGCTTAAGTTTCCACCCCATCGGGTTCCGAGATAACTGAGCAGGGTGGTTGCCGAATGCTTGGGGCGGCGCAGCAAGGGATCTCCCGGGGCATAGGGAAAGCTGCAAGGATTTGCCGGCGTGCATGCCGGATTTTCAAGAATTTGGGTCGAGGTATAGGTGTAAGCCGTGATTAGCAACAACCTTGGGTGAATCCTGCCCTGCAGCTCAACTTCGGCTCCCTGAGCGAAAGACTGCTCCAGGTTGAAGAATTGGTACGCGCCCGAGGAGGTGGGCACAGCCTCAATCTGATCGTGGAAAAGATTGTTGAAGTAGGTTGCGTTCAGAGCCCAGCGGCCGGCAAACAGTTTCTGCTCGAAGCCAGCTTCAAAGGATCGAGTGCGCGCCGGCAAAAGGGCACGGTTTGAGGTGTAGTCGTAGGCAATTTCGCCAAAAGCTTGGTAGAGCGCGGGCTCCATGTAGCCGACGGCGTAGGAAAAACGGAGGCGCGTTCCCGAAAACAGTTCTCCGCCGCGCAGCGCGAGCAGAGTGAGCGCCACCCGGGGCACGCCGATGTTACCGTAGGCGCTGCTGTGTACGAAACGCCCGCCGGCAATCGCTGAGAGCCTGCCCAGTATTAATTGTTGTTGCAGGTATGCGTCCTGATCGAGGCGCTGGCCGGAAGCGGGAGGCGGGGAATTCTGGTCGCTCACGACGCCATTTTCGCTTTCGACGCGATAGCCGAAGGTGCTGTGGGTCCAGCTCCGTTCCGAGTAGTCACCCTGATATTCGGAACCAACGTGGTTGATGCGGGTGTTGTAGAGATCCGCGTAGTTGTCGTAGCTGTCGGCGGGAGGGTTGAGGTTTGAATCAGTGTAACGATAGAGGGAGTCGAAAACGGTGAAGCGATGCTGCCACCCCGAAGGGGCGGCCACGGTAAGCTCCACGCTTCCGAGAGTATTATTCAGATGCGCGGATTCGCTGGAATCGGGAACGAGAAGCGGATCGCCATTGAAATTCCACTCTCCGGGCAAGCCGGTATAGCTGTTGGAGTGGCGGCCGCGCAGGCGCAGTGTGACTTTGTCGGTGATCGCCAGGCCAAGGTTTGCGCCCTCGAGCGAATCCGAGTACGCGTCGTTCACGCCCAGCCCGGTGCTGTTGAATTGATCTCCGAACAGGTTGTAGTCGAAGCGTCGGTTGGCGCCGGCCAGAGACGTGTAGCCGTTGGCCGTTCCGAAATCCCCACCGTCGGCGCCGAAACGAAGTTCTGGCGTGCGAGTGCTTCCGGTGCGCGTCCACACCTGCACGACGCTGGTCATGGCATCGGAACCGTACAAGGTGCTCTGCGTCCCCCGCAGAAATTCGACGCGATCGGCTTCGGTCAGGGGCAGAGTGCCGAAGTCAAAGGTCTCACCTGGGTTGTCGACGGTGACGCCGTCGACGATCACCTTGTTGTATGTGGACTCACCGCCACGCACGAACAGGGACGATAGGCCTCCGCGCTGGCCTGCGGTATTGATGACGGCACCGGGGAGAAAGCGGACGGCATCGTCGGCGGCGATGGGCTGCATGGTTTCGAGTTGTGCGCTCTCGAGAGTGGAGATGCTGGCGCCGGATTCTTCGGCTGGTAGCGGCGTTCTGGTTGCAGTGACGACTACGGTTTCTGATGCCGTAGCGAGGTGCAGTTGGATCGTGATGGCATCAGATTTGGCCGTGACGTCCTGGCTCTGCGCGGCGAAGCCCGGAGCCAGGATTTTAATCCGGTAACTGCCAGTGGGCAACTCGTTGAAGGTTGCGACTCCCTCGGCAGAAGCGGTGGAAATCTTCGGCGGGGTGTCTGAGCCTTTTGAGAACAAAGAAACTTGAGCGCCGGCGACGGCGGCGGATTGCGGGTCGATTACTTTGACTTTGAGGTCGGCAGCGGAGGCTGCCGCAAGAAGTACGAAGAGCAACAACGAAGCGCGAAGAGCGCGCATAACCATCCTCCTTTTCACGCGAAAGGGGTTAAGGTGGACGGTTTACGCCGGTCTCCTGGCTTTGCGAGTGAGGAGGCTTCGGGCAGCAATTTGCAATTAGCAGTTGGCTGAAGCTTCCGGATTCTGCAGGCGGCCTTCCCGGGAATGCTCCCAGTGGACGGCTGCGGTTTTCTCGCTTACAGTTGCGCGGCAGCGCGGGAATTGCACCCGCTTCCCTGTCTTTGCCATGGGGCAAAGACGCGCAAACCGAAGGGCATTTCAAAGAACAGGAAATTCACTAGTGTCAGGAATTTATAGGGTCGGGGTCGTGGAAGTCAACCGCCTGCCGTCTACCGGGAGAAATCTTTAAGCGGCACAGCCAAGAAGGTGACTTCTTCCGGATATGATGGCGCAATTTCGATCGATATGGCTTTTGTCTCTATCCCTTTAGTGGGTTGGGGCTGCAGTATGAAATAGCCTTGCAATCCACTTATTCGGAACTCAAGCTCTGCGCTTGAATCACTTGAGACAATGGGGTCGGCAGTGAGATCGGGCAACTCCATCTTGAAGGTGCCGTCTGGAGCCACAGCAGCGGTTGCAATCCCCCAAATCTGCGGCCCACCGCAACTGCAGCAAAACATCCTCTTAGACTCGGGCGTCCAACCGTCCAGCCACATACAGGTCCCGAGTGCCGTGTATGAAACAGAAATCCTTGCTGAGTCTCCAACCTCGACCCCCTTCACTCGTCCGTAGAACGGGACGGTATTGAGAGGGTCGCAGGCAAACTGCATTTCGATGTCCGACTTCTCAACAGGAACATCGAAGTGTTTCTCCCTGCATCCGGGCGCCCACACCAGTGCTCTGAACCGATGTGTTGTTGCCGGAACCTCTACGAACGCATTGTCCGCCCGGAATGACACGCCAACGTACCGATGGGAATTGGCCTGTACCGCGTCATCACGTCCGTAGCTCATTGACGCCTTCCCGGAGAGGCCGTCGGGGAAGGCGATCCTGACCTTCAAGGCTTGACCGTCCTGAGCCGAGGTCGCGCCGATCAGCAGCAAGGGAACTATGAGCTCAAGGATCATACTCTGAAGCAGCTGAGGATCAACTTGGGTCGTAAGGTTAGCTGCACCCGCGCGTTTCCTCTCCCACAAAGACCAAGCAGCCGTTTGGATCGCCGATGTGGAACTCGGTCATGCCGTAGTCTCGGTCGAATAGATCGCGGATTTTGTAGCGGTCTTTGAATGTCTTCACGTGCTCCCACAGCGAGTTAATGTTGGAAACCTCGATGTAGATCTCGGTGTGGCCGCGGACGCAGCGCATGACTTCTTCGGAGGCGGCCTTCATGAAGTGGATGGTCTGGCCGTCGCGCTCGACGATGGCGTACTCCGCGGACTTCATCCTCGGGGTGAATCCTAGAATGTCGTGGTAGAAAGCAAGTGTTTCTTCCATGTCGGCGACCGCCAGCATGGGACTTATCTTCTTGGCTGTGTAGTTCATTGTCATCATCGTGACTCTCTTGTTTCTCTCTAAACTTCGGGCGTCACGGCACTACTCCACTTCGACCGCGGGATAGCTTTCGATATATTCCTCGCCGTTACAGCCATAGTAGGCGACCTTGCGCCCCACGAGATCGACATCGTAGCGCACGACCCCGGCTTGCCATGAGGCCGCCAAGAACTCCGGGAATGTGCTCTTCCCAGCCTGATCGGTTCGCAACGCGGCGACCAGAGCCGCTTGGTTGAATGCAGGTACATCGACCGTGCCGGAACACAGGGGTGTGCCCAGCGACACGACCGGGCCATCCTCCGTCAGATACAGGCTCTGCCCTGCGGGTAGATACCAGAGATTTCGGGTCACACCGGCGCGGCGCAGGGTTTCGGCCAGATAGGGGAACCCGCCGACTTTCGGCCGCCCGGCTATGGCCCGTTTTTGGGCAGCCTGTAGGTTTTCTATCGCTTTACTCATTCAGATCATCCTCGAAGGCAAGATTGTCCTCGATGGCGCTGACGGCGCGCGCTTCAGGTTCCGTGGTAGTAGGGGAATTCGGGCGTACCGACTTTTTCGATGTTGGCTTCGGCGAATTCGCGGACGCGGTCGAGTGAATCCTGCAGCTGTTGTTGATAGCGTTCGAGGTCTTCGTCGCTGGCATCCGCTGGAACCGGGATGAGTGGGCCGAAGCGCAGCAGGACGCGAGAAAACGGTTTCGGGATGATGAGGCGGTCCCAGGTGTTGAGGACCCAGGCGCTTTCGACGGCCGTGTGGTACATGCTCAACGGGGCGCCAGAGGATCGCGCCAGGGCTACTGGACCGGGTTTCACTTTGTGGCGAGGGCCCCGGGGGCCGTCGATGCTGAAGGCTACGGTCCAGCCTTCCTGCAGAGCGCGGCGCAGGCCTAGCAGAGCGCGGACGGCATTGCGGCTGCTGGAGCCTTTGACGGCGACGAATCCGAATTTGCGGATGATCCGTCCCATGTATTCGCCGTCGTAGCTGTTGCTGCTCATCACGCGGACTCCGAAGTCGCGGAAGATGTAAGTGGAGGGGATGATGCAGGCGTGCCAGAAAGAGGTGATGAGCGGGCGCTCGTCCAGCGTTTTTTCCGCGCCTTCTTCGCGCGAGACGCTTACACGCAGCGTGGGGCCGATGAGGCGGATGAAGGAGTATCCGGCGGCGATGATGATGCGGAGGATGATTCTCTGGCGGAGGGTGAAGCGGTTGGGACCGGCCGCGACTTCGGTTGCTGGGGCTTCAGTTGTGCTGACATCGGTCACGAGAGTTATTGTAGAGGCAGATACGCGTAAATGTGGACGACGGGGCGGACTATGTGTTCGTTTTGTCGCAGGCTGTTGGGCCTAGTCGAGCCATGACACTCGGGTCGTCACCGGCATATCGGTAAGCGCCGCAGCAGCACGCTTCAACCGCTCGAATCGCCTGCTCAAGCTCCTCCGGGGTTTGCGGCTGCTTCTTGAAATAGCAATGCCGTTCATTTCCCCCTACGAGGTTTGGGGACACAGCTGCGGGAGTTCTGCAGGCGATGCAGAGGTTGTTCTCGACATAGAACGGCCCCGGAACGTTCTCTGGGTAGCGCTTCTGCTCCGGCATTACCGACATGGTAGCAGATAACTTCAGACGTCCGGCAATCGCCCGAACGCCCTCGGGCTCGAGGCTTAGCCTTCCAGGTAGGTGTCGATCCAGCTTTTGACTTTTTGGCGGCGGTCGTCGGCGGGGTCGAAGCGGATGCCGAAAGTCTTACTCTTATGCCAAGTCACAACGCCGCGGACGTTGACGCGCGGCAGAGTGAGCAGGGAAAAGGAAATCTCGACGTTAGTTCCGGAAGGCATATCCTCGGAGCTTTTCAGAGACATGCCGCCGGAGCTGACCTCGAGACTGGAGGCGACGAGACGAGTCCCATCCGAACTGACGACGGTGACCTCGGTCATGATCGGAATGCGGGCGTAGCGGCGAAATTCGTGGAGCACGAGCATGTGGGTGGCGCGAACCAGCTTGAGAGTTGCGGGCCGCTCCAGAGGCTCCTGAAACATGGCGTTGATGCCGAACTTGGAATAGCGCATGGCTTCCTGCGCATTGCCGCCGAGACCGTAGAGCACCATGCGGCTATTGGAAGGCGAGGTGCGCGCCGCTTCCATGACGATTTCGGCGCCGGTGCCGAGAGGGACCACGCAGGCCTCGAATTTCTCCTGGCGCACGCGCTCCGCCGCACCGGAGGAGACGAGCACCGTCTCGATGCCGAACTGGCGGAAACACTCGTGCAGCAGGGCTCGCGAGGAATCTTTCAAATCGACCAGGGCAACGCGAGCCGCTGCCTTTTTGGTTCGAATAGGCGCCGGGGGAGTGCCGTAGGCATTTTCCATGTCAGGGGACCGGTCTTCAATGCGAAGGTTTATTGTGGCGTGCCCGAGAAAAGTTGGAAAGACCCTAAGGGGCAGCGCGGGAGTACAAAAGTCTCATTACCTAAGTTGGACTGGTGGGTGGGCTGGCAAAAAGTGCAGGCGCCTGGCCTCAGGCGTGGGCTACGGCCGCCATAAATGGCTGTGCCGAGGCATCCGCGGCCGGTAACTCGATGGTGAC
>DATHOK010000076.1:0-6941 GCA_035484995.1 Verrucomicrobiia bacterium
GGCGCCAAAGGCCTGACCACCAGCGACACAGAACTCGACGAATTCAAAGTCTCCTACCGGCGCAAGAAGTTCACGCCCGTAGCATTCCACACCAACCAGACCGTTGGTGGGTTCATCGGCATCGACGGCGGTTCTACCTCAACCAAGGCCGTGTTGCTTGATGAAAAAGGCGACATTCTTTGCAAGGCCTACCAGCTCTCAAACGGGAATCCGATTCAGGACACCATTGAAATGTTTGAGAACCTGCGCGGCCAGGTGGAAGCGCAGAAGGCGAAACTGGAAGTCCTGGGAGTAGCCACGACCGGTTACGCAAAAGATATCCTGAAAGACGTCTTGCATGCCGACGTAGCGCTGGTCGAGACCGTGGCGCACACGGAATCGGCTCTCAAATTCTACGAAGATCCTCACGTCATCGTCGACGTGGGCGGGCAGGATATCAAAATCATCATCCTGCACAACGGCCGCGTCAAAGATTTTAAACTCAACACCCAATGCTCCGCCGGCAACGGATATTTCCTGCAGTCAACCGCTGAAGGCTTTGGATTGAGCGTTGAGCAGTATGCCGATCTCGCCTTCTCCGCGCAATCAATGCCGATTTTCGGCTACGGTTGTGCCGTCTTCATGCAATCGGACATCGTTAATTTCCAGCGCCAGGGTTGGCGCGCGGAGGAAATTCTGGCCGGCCTCGCGACTGTGCTGCCCAAGAACGTATTTCTTTACGTGGCCAGCATACCTAATCTCGCGGCGCTGGGAACGCGCTTCGTTCTGCAGGGTGGAACGCAGAACAACATGGCCGTGGTGAAGGCGGAAGTCGATTTCATCAATAACAGTTTCCGGGCGTCGGGCAAGAAACCCGAAATCATCGTCCACGAATTCTGCGGCGAATCTGGCGCCATCGGCGCCGCGGTTGAATCCGTACGCCTGTGGCGCAACGGGTTGCAGACATCGTTTGTCGGACTGGAAGCGGTTCGCAAAATCGAATACCGGACCACGCGCAACGAAAGCACTCGCTGCAATTTTTGCAAGAACAATTGCCTGCGCACCTTCATTGATATTCGCACGGTCCCTAAGGACGACCTGGCCTTCGTGCCGATCCAGAAAGTCACCAAGGTTCCGCTGATGCACGGCGAGCAACGCCTCATCATCGCTACTTGCGAAAAAGGCCTGGTGGAAGATGTCAATGACATGAAGGACATCAAGGCGGGAATCGACGAGATCAAAGATAAATATCCTAACTTTGTTGACTTTGCCGCCCATGAGGTCTTTCGACCAGTAAACGCCGAGAGCGTGGCCGATCCACTTCCAGTAACCACATTCTGGAACAAGGCAGGAAAAGAACGCATTCCGCTCATGCAAAATCGCAAGAAACTCCGCGTCGGCATTCCGCGAGTTCTCAACATTTACACTTACGCACCGCTCTTCAACGGATACCTTGAAAGCCTGGGTGTTCAGCCTGAGAATATCGTTTATTCCGACTACACCAGTTCCGATCTTTACCGCGCGGGCGCGAGCCGCGGCGCTATCGATCCCTGTTTCCCCGCGAAGATTGGGATTTCCCACGTGTACAACCTGATCCAGGAAAAGCATCGCAAGAAGCCGCTCAACGTGATCTTCTTCCCCATGTACGATGTGCTGACTTCCCCGCTGGTAAAAATCGTGGGCACGAACGCCTGCCCAACCGTTACCGCGACACCGGAAACGGTGAAGGCTGCATTCACAAAAGAGAATGACGTGTTCGCCGAGCACAACGTAAAGTATGTCGATCCCGTCCTCAACTTTGCCGACCGCAAGCTGTTTGCCCACCAGATGCTCCAGGCCTGGCAGCCCATCCTAGGTTTGTCACAGGAAGAGAATGACCGCGCAGTCGAGGTCGGCTACAAGGCGCTGGAGGATTACGAAGCCAGCATCCGCAATCGCGCTCGCCAGGTTCTCGATCAACTGGAACGCGAAGATCGCATCGGCATTGTGATGCTCGGTCGGCCGTATCATCACGATCCCGGTCTGAATCACGAGATTATGGAGGAGTTCCAGAAACTGGGCTATCCCATCTTCTCGCAAAATACTTTGCCGCTCGATGAAGACCTGCTGGAGCGGCTGTTCGGCGAAGAAGTTCGCGCCGGAATTATCAGTCACCCGCTTGACATCACTGACGCTTGGAAGAATTCATATTCCTGCAGCACCAACCACAAAGTTTGGGCGGCAAAATTCACTGCTCGGCATCCGAACCTGGTAGCGCTCGAAGTTTCCAGCTTCAAGTGTGGCCACGATGCGCCTATCTATGGCGTAGTCGAGGGCATTATCGAGCAATCCGGTACTCCTTACTTCTGCTTCAAGGATCTAGATGAGAACAAGCCCACCGGCTCGATCAGGATTCGCGTCGAGACCATCGATTATTTCCTGCGGCGCTACCGCGATGAGGTTATCCGAAAGCGCAAGGCAACTGAGGAAATCGAGGCACAGTTAGCGGCGCTAGAGGCGGAACTGCGCGGGCAACCCGCATCTGAAGCTCCCCAACTCATGCAATTCGAGCGAGAGGCGCAGACCATGGCAGCTGACTAGAACCCTTGCAACCGGTTTGCTCTTGTGGTCAAGCAGGCCTCGGGCGCAATTTGGCGATATCTGCCATCTAGCTAAAGTGAGCGCAGAAAATCGATGATTCCCTGTTGTTCCTGAACGGTCAGCTTATTGAAGTGTTCGATGACCTTATTGGCCTCGCTGCCGTGGCTCCGGTGCGCCCTGATGGCGTCAACCAGATTCGACGTACGCCCATCGTGAAGGAAGAAGACGCGTTGTCCCACACCCCAGAGAGGTGCAGTTCGGAACTCGTCAGGGCCGGCTCCGCCTTGCGTAATGCCGTCGGCCAAGCCTTTGCCCATATGGTGCACCAGCAGATCAGAGAAAAGATTCGCGGTTTGATTGGAAAGCGCCGCACTCGGACTGGTCGTTGACCCGCTCGCAATCGTCGCCCCAGTAGTAAACGACGGTGTATGGCAGTGCGCACACCCAACCTTCGCAAACGAGTCGCGGCCCTTTTCGCTGGATGGTGTAGGTGGAGCGGGCGCGGGTGGAGCGAGCATCCGCATGAAATTGGCAAACGCTTCGATGTCCGACACGACTGCGGGGTTTGAAATGCTGGTCGAAGTGCCGGCGGTCGGGGGAGGGGCTGTAAAGTTAAGAGTGTCGTTAGGAGTGGGATTGAAGATACAGCCGGGTGTTTCGTCGCGCTCTTGTGGGAATAGCTGGTTTGAGATTCCCATCTCGACGTTGTAAGCCTCGCCTGCGAACATGAGAAGGGATTTGTTTTGTGCCTTCCAACCGAAACGGGTAATCGTCCCATCGTTGGCACTCAGATTCACGTTTCCGCTGAGGTGCGCGTTCGCGTGTCCGTGAATACCCAACTCCGACTTCGCCGAAGCGTTGGCCTGCATGTTGGCAAGGATGGCCGAATCGGAAATCCCTTCTATCAGCCCGGCGCCAAAGACCGGCGTCGGGATTCTAAAAATGATATTCCGATTCCCACCCTGGCCCGTTAACGGATCACCCGCGGGCAGAAAATCAAATTGGGCGATATTGCAGCCGGGGGCGTCAACTCGCCCCGTTATCACGAAGAGGTCATGCACTTCGCCATCCGCGTTACCGCTGCTCTGCTTAAACCGCGCTTCGCGGATGGGACCGTTCGGTACGATAAACCATGGCACCGCGTTCTTGGCCCCATCCAGGGCGGCAACTTCGGGCAGGGGATTTTTCGCCGGGCTCGTTCCACCCATATTAGGCTGCGAGTGGCAGGAGAAACACTGGTTTGAATTAAAGCGCGGACCAAGACCTCTGTTCGCGCCCTTGTTTACAACCTCGATTTCAGCGAACCGCGCCTGGCCATCCAGGAAGAATGCAGTCTCGTCGGCCGTAAGGCCTTGTAGCGGACCGCCCGCAGCAGCCGAGCCACCGCGCACCCCTGGGTCGACCGGACCTGATCCGGTTTGTCCCAAAGCGCAGCCAGATGTGATCATGGCCACGGTCAACATTCCGCAGAGACTCCTGAGTTTGATCCTTTCCAGTGTCATCACATCACCTCGCGAACTAGGAATGCCGATGTCGAAAACGAGTCTTCGCCTTTCATTGACTCGGAGGGGCATCTACCGCTAAGTACCAGTCTTCTTCGCTTGCGCCGACGGAGGAACACCCAACGCTGCTGCTACCCGGATCCCGATCGGCGATCCAAGCCCGCTGCATGCGTCCCATCCCGAACCCGCTGAATAGGCGCCATTATTGCCGGAGGTGATGTCACGGAAATCCGTCGCCGTACTAGCTCTCTGATATAGCAACGGGTTGATGAAGCCAACCGGCTTTCCAACGCTCTCGTTGATAAGCGCAATCAATCCAGCCCACAGTGGAGCGACGGCACTCGTCCCGCCAATAACATCGGGGTTCCCATCCACCAGGGTGACGTAGCCGGTGGAGGGATCGGCATCGCCGGCCACATCCGGAACCCCTCGGCCCACATTGTGAGTTTGATTGGCAGAAGGTGGCACGCCGGCTCCTGTCTGCCAACTGGGAAGCGGAAAGACGTCGCTGACGCCGCCTCCGGTTGCGCCTTCGTTATTTGCGAGTTCGTTCCACACGGTTTCGCTGGTAATCGCATTTCCTGAGGCGATCAACTCGGTACCTCCACATGCCAGCACATTAGGACTCGACGCTGGGAAATCTACGTGATTCAGGCCATCGCTAACGCCGTCAGTCGAGCCGTCATCTCCAGCGGCTACGCAAACTGTTACTCCCATTGCAGCCGCGGACTGGAATGCCTCATCCATCGACGTCATGGCCTGCTGTGTCCATGAGGATTCGGGACCACCCCAACTGATGGAGACCACAGACGGGTTGTTCGTGCTGTCGTGTACGGCTGTTGTAATCGCGTTCAGAAAGCCGGCGTCCGTGTTCTCTGCAAAATAGACAACGATCTTTGCCGCCGGCGCGATCGACCCGGACACTTCAATATCCAGCATCACTTCACCATCCGGGCCGTTCGGGTCTCCGGTGGGATTGTTGCTGCCGTCGCCGACCGAAACCGCTGACACGGTGGGAGTCTCAGGCAGATTCAGCTCACTCCAGTAATTGCTGAGATCCGTCGGGTTGTAACCGCCTCCCAATTCGATGAGTGCAATGCATTCTCCGGCGCCGTCTACCCCAGTGGGAAAGTTGTAAAGCGCAGCGACTTGAATGGGCGTGTAAGACAAGCTCACCGCAGCGGCACGGACGCTACCGCGCCCCTGCCGCCTACGAAAATGCGGCTTGGCTTGTGGCCGATTATCCAGACCAAAGACACCTTCGACCGCGTCGTGCAGTTCCGCAGGCAGGTTGACCGGTCCCGTGCGTCCGCGGTATCGGCCGCTTGGGTATTCGTATTCCTTCAGTTCAACGCCAAACGCTTCGTTCATAGCGGCAACGGTCCCCGACAGAACGATGGTCCGGCGTGCTAGGCTCTTTTCCTTCACCAAAAGTTTGTGTTGGCGTGCAAATGCCTCGACGCGAGCGACGCTGTCAGGGTCCGCACCATGGCGCTGTTCGAATTCCTTGCGACTCAAGATCGCACGTTTCGCGATCGGTTTCGTGAATTCAGCAGCGTTCACAATCGGCTTCTTCCCTGCGCGAGAGCGCAAACGGATCGTCACGTCCACCGTTTCGTTAGGGTTGGCTGGGCCTATCTCTCGTGCTCCTTCCATCGGAACACGCTCGCTACCGGCAAGTGGAAGTTGTTTTTTCGGAGCAGACATAAATCTCCCTTCAATTGGGCCGAGACGAGTGGCGAAGAGAGCAGGGCAGCGTTACTACCGGAGTACTTTCGCGAAACCCCACAAAGGAAAGGAGCCCAGCCCTCTGTTGAGTCGTGCTGGCCCTTAGTTGGATCGAAAGTAGCAGCTGACCGGCAACAACGCAATCTGTTTCTTACACCTGTTACAAAAACCGGACAGCATGCTGCTACTTGAATGTTCGGCTTTTGACTTTCCGACTCTGGTAACTGGCACCTGAGTGGACGTTCGTAATTTGAAAGTACCTTCCAACCATAGTCAAATCAGTTTGCCCCGCCACTTCAACAGGCAACTTTGGTCCACTCACGGACGGAAGCTCGCCTCTGCAAAAAACAATCCTGGCCGAACTGGAAATGTGAAAAGGCATGTCTCGGCTGAAAGCAACGATTCTCTGCATTGACGACCACTGGAACGCGCTCATAGGCCGCAAGATGCTGCTCGAAAACAACGGCTATGAAGTCCTGGAGGCAAGCGGCGGGGACGAGGGGCTGAAATTATTCTTGTCGCACCGTGTAGACGCGGTGGTTCTCGACTACCAGATGCCCGGCATGAACGGTGACGTCGTTGCCGCGAAGATGAAGCGCGTGAAGTCACACGTCCCAATCATGTTGTTGTCCGCCTACGGGCCGCTGCCCAAGAGAAAGCTGAAGGCAGTCGACACCTTCCTGTCGAAGTCCCAGCCGCCAAAGATTCTCTTATCTACGCTTCAGGGTCTGCTGGACAATGAGCCAAAACCATTCTTCAACCGATGGCTCGATGCGTGGAGAAATCGTAATAAAGGAGTGCAGTAATGAATTTCTTGAAGCGGCTTTTCGGACAAGGTTGCTCGCATCGGTTTAACTGGCCGCGCATCGACGCCAACGGCCGCCATTACCAGATCTGTCCACGTTGTGGAACGGCATACGAATATGACTGGAGAATGATGCGCCGGACTGATCGGTTGCTGACGGCTGATGCCCGCCAAGGCTAAGCGAAGTTGTGATTCTCTCCGAGCCTGGCTTGAGGACGAAATATTTCCAAAATACTGGCACGTTCCGCGTATTTCGGGCTGAATTCTCTACAGCTAAGACTTACTGGCGGAGAGGCAGGGATTCGAACCCTGGGTACAGGTATTAGCCCGTACAACGGTTTAGCAAA
>DATHOK010000077.1:0-11245 GCA_035484995.1 Verrucomicrobiia bacterium
GCTTTGGGTGGATCGAGCGTACAGATTAACGGCACTTTGCACAGTGGGCCTGCAATCGGGCTGGACTGGTTCTTGCTGGATTTGTTCTTGATGGCGCTCATCTACGTGCCGATCGAAAGACTCTGGCCACAGTATCCGAAACAGGGAACATTCAGGAAGGAGTGGACTTTGGACGTGGTTTATTTCATGTCCACTCATTTCCCGATACAAATCTTATCTTTTCTGGTGTTATTGCCCGCCACCCAGGCCACCAAATATCTGGGCGTTCCAGTTCTTCAACACTCTATCGCTCGAATGCCCTGGCTTTTGCAGTTTTTCCTGGCGATTGTGGTCGCGGACATTGCGGAATATTTTATTCATCTGGCTCTGCATAAAGTGCCTTTCCTGTGGCGATTTCATGCCGTCCACCATTCCTCGAAGGCGCTGGACTGGATCGCAGGCTCACGCTCCCACTTCGTAGACGATACACTCGTGCGCGGATTTATCCTCGTTCCTCTCATGTTTGGATTTTCGCAGTCGATCATCCTGGCGTATTTGATTTTTGTCACCCTTCACGCCACCTGGACTCATTGCAATTTCGGTCCCAATGCCAAATGGCTCGAAAAGTTTCTGGTTATGCCCAGATACCATCATTGGCACCATACTTCCCAAAAAGAGGGCATTGATAAGAACTTTGCCATTCATTTTCCATGGATTGATAAGCTTTTTGGAACTTACTACTATCCCGACGAGTGGCCGGAACGATATGGCCTGGATGGCGAAGAAATCCCGCGTGGCTTCTTGGGACAAACGATCGAACCATTCACGAGAAGAAAAAGAATGCCTTAAGGCGTAAGGGACCACTGATCCGGCACCCTGCTAAACCGCTGGGTACTCAGTGCATTGCCTCCAGGGTCACTTCCTTCGTGACTTTGTCCTGTCCTCGCATCACGGTCACCATCACCTTCTCGCCTTCGGAGTAGGCATGCACGAGTCTGGCGTAGTCAATGTAGTTGTCGATCTTCCTTCCGCCGTATTCGATCAACACATCGCCGGATTTTAATCCTGCCTTGCCTGCGGCACCATCCTCGGGCACTTTAACTAACTTCATACCTCCCTGTGCCGCCCGGTAATCGGGGCTGACACCAAAATCGGCGGGAAGTTGGGAGGTATGACCCAACGCGATTTTCCAACCCTCTGGCGTTTTCACCAGGATGAAGCTCTCCACAAAGGTCGCATGCCACTCCCCTCCAATCATGGCCCGGCCCTCCGGATTGTCGGCAGTCCAGACGCTGTGCAACGTCACGGTGACCCATGCAACATTGCCCCGTACTTCGGCCGCGGCGTCCTGGGGATGATAATCGATTCGGACGCCCGCATCCTTATAGGCCTGATAGCTTTGGCGCAGCCCGGGTTCCGTCGGCTGCGGATAGGACTCCTCGATCCCACGCGAGTCCGCTGTGTGCAACGAATCCAGCTTATCGAAATCGTACGTCTGACATGCCAGCTCGTGCGCCAGAACTACATTGATGGCTGCCTTCTTGTCGCCCTCTTCCGATGCCGTGCATGTGCTGCAGGCAGCCAGCACAATAGAGGCCAGTACCGCAGTCGTGAAAACCATTCCGAATCGTCGCTGCATATTCGTCTCTCCGGGCAGATTCGGGCACCCCACTTAGAAATCTAGCGCAGCTAATCGAACGTCCGCGGGTACCTGTTCGCCCCTCGCCGTCGCCTTTACCAACCCAAGACGCTTCATGAACTTGACGGTCAGGAATCCGAAGTCGTATTCAGATTCGTCGTGGCTCAGCCGCAATAGAGTTTGATAGTGGTGATGATTGTTCTGCAGGCAGGCGCTGAAAGTTGCCGTTACCGGCAGCCATTCGCCAATGTTCATCGCGTTGTCCCGCTCATCGTCATAGCGACGGTATCCGAATTTTCGCGTGTGGGTCCAGTAGTTTTGAACCATGTTGACCCACCAGCCAAAAATTCGAACGCCAATCCACATCACCAGCGTGAACTTCAGGCTTCCGACCAGCTTCCATAAGAGCCAGAAATTGGCGCTCTGCGCAACCACTGCGAAGATCGGGTTGCCTACCACCCGGAAGTTTCGCGACTTCAAGATGTCGTCGGTGGCCAGATCCTCCTGACACTGATACGGCAATAGACAGAGATACAAGGTCCGCCAGAGACCGTCTCTCCCAACTTTATTGGGGTCCCCATCATGGTCCGAATTTTTATGATGCAAGCGGTGGCGATTTACCCAGGTGATTGGATTTACATAGATCGCGAACGTGTTATTCACGATCGTGACGGCCTTGATGAACCATTCCTTATAGTCAAGGGCGCGATGAGCGATTCCGAGATGAAGAACGTCGGCTAAATACAAGCCACCGAGAAACCAGCAAAAAATAAAATAAGCCACGCCTATCAACAATCCCTTCCATGGTCCCAAGTGAGCGGGGGCAAAGTACACGGAAGCCACCATGTAGGAAACAATAATCAAATAGCCCGCGAGATTGTATATTTTCATGACGGCTCCTAGATGGGTTATTCAAGCAGAAATCGGAGCTCCTTTCAAATACGCGCCCCTCGCGGAATGGGTATCCTAAGCTTTTGACAGACTTTGCCTTTCCTGAATATCGGAGATTCCGTACTTCCCGCACGCTCAGTAATGACCATAGCCATGGGCACCAGCCGACGAAGCCGTCACTAGAGTGCTACGTCGAATTACACCCGTCTTTCGATCGTGGGACCGCCGCGCGTGGTCCATGGGGCTAGGACCATCGAGAGCTACTGCCATGGGTGCGTGCGAAATAGACTGAGTTTGCTTGGGATTGCGGATGTACTCAACGACCTCGTTCTGCAAAAATCGGCGTGGCTTCCCGGAAACGAACTTCTCGGGGAGGCATCTTCGTGTGCCGGCCTTAATCCTTATCCTCATCTTCCTTGTCTGCGCAGGATTGGCAGGTTGCGGCTCGACGACTCCGTCTGGCTCGCCTTCTGGTACAGGCGCCGTCCCGACAATCTCATCGTTTACAGCGGATCCGCCAAGCATAGGCTCCGGTACAAGCAGCGCGCTCGGTTGGGCGGTATCAGGAGCGGCGGGCATTGCCATCACTCCGGGGACATTCACTTCCGCATCCGCGAGTGGCTCGACGAACGTGAGTCCAACAGCAACCACCACCTACACCCTCACTGCGACCAATGCGTCCGGCTCTGTCACATCCACGGCAAAAGTTACCGTAACAGCTTCGAGCGGTTCATTGGCGATCACAACCGCTTCGTGTCCCAGTGGAACACAAGGCGCGGCGTATACCGGCTGCACAATCGTCGGTAGCGGCGGTTCTCCGCCCTACACCTATTCTGTAAGCACCAATTCTGACTTTCCGCCATTGCCTGAGGGGATGTCTCTCAACCCGACCACAGGAAGCGTCAGCAGTTCGCTGATCGGCGGTCAAGGCACCTACACGCCGGAATTTATTGTTACGGACTCGACGAATGCGCAGGCGACTCAAAGCATCAGCATCGCCATCAGCGGCAACAGCAAGTTCCTCGCAAACATATTTCCGTCAACTTCTATTTTTCACCATCGAGTAGACGCCGCCACGACGAGCTTGCCCGTAGACGCTTCTCCAGCGGCGCCTATGTACAGTGGCTATTTGTCAGCCACGGTGAAGCCATTCTTCGGAAACAATTCGAACGCGCCCTTTCCGAATGGAATACCTGCCATTGAAGTTCCTTACAACCAGGTGGACGTATCGGTTTCAACGACGGTATATCAGTCCTACTTCACGACTGGTCCGATTCCAGCCTATGCGCCGGTGGAAGGCACCAGGAACTCAACGGGAGATCGACACGTCCTGGTCTACCTGGAAGCGGGCAATGGAAACAATCCGGCGCTCTATGAGATGTGGCAGGGAATATACGAAGGCGGTCCGTGGACCGATTCCTCGAATGCGCTTTGGCCCAACGTGTCTTCAAATAACCTGACAACGCAAGGCATGGGAACATCCGATGCTGCAGGACTGCCGGTGGCGCCGCTGCTGGCCAACGCCGACGAGGTAATCGGCACCGGCACTCCGAGCGTACCGAACGGAACGATTCAGCATCCCATTCGATTCACGCTCAACCACATGTTGAACTACTGGGTCTGGCCGGCTACAGAAACAGCTGGCACAGGAAGTTGTACGGCCACGGACGAAGATTCCATTCCAGTGGAATCGGAGATTTCCCAATCTTCGCCTCCTGAAAGCTGCACCATGTCTGGCCCCGCAGGTGAGATCTATCGATTGAAATCTTCCGTGGCAACTCCCTCTTGCGCCTCCACCAGCCCACAAGCAGCCGTAATCATCACCGCATTTCGAAACTACGGAATCATTCTGGCGGATAACGGAGACAGCGGTGGACTGATCGGGACACCCGACGCTCGCTGGAACGATAACGATCTCACCTGCCTGACAAGTCTCACGTTAGCGGACTTCGAACCCGTGGACGTCTCGAGCCTAATGGTCAGCAACGACAGTGGAGCTACCAGCCATTAACCGAACGGCTCGCCCGCTAGAGCTTCCGGCGCACCTGTTATCAAAGGCGAGCACGCGCTTGACCCGGTGCGCGGCAGCCGAGTGGGTCTTGCGACGCGTCTTCAAATGGCTCGCTTCTCTGAGCTAACCGTTTTCGACGCGCGACTTTATATCGGAGTACGCCGCATCGATGAGCCTGGTAAGCTCTGCAGCGCTTGTGGCCGTTCCGGGTCTTAACTTCACGTGGCGCATGAACTTGCCAGTGCCTTGCAGCAAGTGCGCTGGATCCGACAGCGCTGCGCCGTGAAAGAATCCCACGTTCACGTGCGAAGTGAATACGTTGACGTAGCCGAAGGGAGCGTCTCCCAGACATGCAACCGGACAGCCGTCATGCAAAAGCTCCCGGACTTCGTCCCCGCATTTTCGCATCACCTCGAACCACTCGTGTGCGATGGTCCCCAATTCACCTGCATGTCTTTTCGTCCACGCATCAATTGCTGGATCGCGCTCGACCGCGCCGTTGAATCGCAGAATTTCCGTCTTCATAGTCGCTTCAATTTTCTGTCTTCGAGACCTGTGGTTACGGAGCACCCTTTACTCTCCCTCGAGCACGCATGATAAGGCGGAAGTCCAGGTTTTGAAATACGCGAATTGAAAGCCCTTCGCAGCAGGGGATCCAGCCGGCGACGCAACCCTCAGGACACTAGCCTTTTCCGCCCAATCGAGTAAGATTTTTAGGTCACCGCGTTGACTTTCGAGGTTAGAGCACTTTGGACAAAACCCGCGACCAGCAAACCCGTATCCAGACCAAAACGCGGCTAGTCGAGCAGATCAACATCTATCTGCAGTCGTGCGACTACTCTCGCGCCCTGGATTTGTTGCGAGGCACGACGGCCGAATTCCCCGACGATGCGGAGTTGTCCGAACTGGAAAAGCTTGCCCATGATGGTGTCAAGCGCAACGCCGAAGCCAACCGCCTTATCACCGAAAGCCAGGAACTGTTCGCCCAGCGGAAGTCCGCGGAAGCCATTCAGTTGTTGCGCAAAGCCTACGAATTGGATAAACGTAATTCTCTCGCCCGCTCCATTCTGGCCAATGCCCTCGTTGAGCAGGCGCATTCGGTTGTAGAAACCGATTGGCTGGAAGCCGAGAAGCTGACCAATCAGGCGCTGGCTTTGAACCCTGCGCATCCTACGGCCAAAAGCATCCTTAGCATGATCGTCGCCAGAAAAGAAACAAGCTCGGTGGAGGACTGGATTGCGCGAGCTCGAAAGCTGCAGACTTCAAGCGATCCATTTGCAGCCTTGGCTTGGGTCGCAGAAGGATTGGCCGTTCATCCCCACGATCCCAAGTTGCTGCTGATCCAGGATGAAATCCAGCGCGACCAGGATGCTCGGCGGCGACTGGCTCGTCGCGGTGACTTGGAGGACCTGCGGCGATTGCAGCGCGAAATCGATGGGGCCTCCGACGTTGCTGCAAAACAAGATTTAGCCGTGCGCATACAAACGGTGGCCGCCAAGTACTGGACGGATGGCGAAATCTTGTCGATTGCCAACGCTCTGCTCCTACGCTTGGGATTAGTCTCCCAGGAGAGTTCCGGCGCCTCGCCGCGAGGCAAAGGCGCGACGGTAATTCTTCACGTCCCGCGGCCGAGCGCTCCGGAGGCTTCGCGCGACTCTACCAGCCGGACTCCGCCAAACCAGATTACGCCAAGCGCTGTTCTGCCGAGCCCGGTCCTACCCCAGACGGCTCCGACCACCACTGTTCCGTCAAGCCAGGTCGCTCCCCAGACCGTTGCGACCGTCACCGGCCAGTCCAGCAAAGCTGAGACCAGCACTGGCCAGCCCAGCAAAGTTCCGCCAAGCGAAGTTCGTCCGCGCAAGGCTCCGCCCAGCATTGCACCGGTGAGTTTAGTTCTGACCACTCCGCTGCAAGCCGCTACCCCTCCCGCCGCCGAGCCTTCCGAAGCGCCGGCCAAAATCACATCCCGGTCTAAACAGCCCGCAAGTTCGAACTCCACAACGCCGATCCTCATCTCAGCTGCCGCGATAATCTTTACCGCGATAATCCTGGTCGCAGCGACCTTTTTCTTCACGCGAAAACATTACGCCCCGCCAGTAGCGATGACCCAACCAGCTGCTGCCACCGTCCCTGCCCCGGACGCCCCGGCCCCCGCGCAAACAAATCCAGCACAGACTAATCCAGCACAAACTAATTCAGCACAAGCTCCGCCGACACAAACACCCCCCGAACCATCGTCGCCTGTTTTACAGCCTCCTTCCGAAACGACTGCGGGAAAGGCCACTCCCCAAGATCAGCCGCCCGCCGACTCCGGGCACAACCTGGGCACGCTCCTCGTCGTTGCCGGCCAAGACGATGCAAAAGTTTTTCTCAACGGTAAACTTCAACGGCAACTCACGGAAGCCGGCCAGTTGCGCCTGCCAACTCTCGAGCCCAAGGACTATGTTGTACAAGTCTCTAAAAGCGGCTTTCAGGATCCTCCCCAGCAAAAGATCCGCATTCGCAAGGGCGAACAGGCCAGTCTTATCTTCAACCTCCAACCCCAGCCTCAACCGCAGCCTCGTCTGGCCGCACTGACCATCCAGGGCGGCGCTCCTGGAACCTTGGTTCTTGTCGATCAAACTCCCGTCGGCACCATTCAGCCCGATGGCACGCTCTCCGTCTCCACCATCAATCCCGGAGACCATACGATCGAATTGCGCAATGAGCGGTTCAAACCGCGGCAGTTCAAGAAACACATTGAGGCGGGTGGAACCATTTCTCTCACTGCTGCGGATGCGACGTTGGAAGCCGCTCCCGGCGAATTGAAAGTTACCTTCACGCCCGCCGACGCCAATGTTGCAATCGTCAAAGGCAATCTTCTGAAAACGGTAAGCAGCGGTGTCCCGCTCAATCTTGCCCCGGGTACCTACACCCTTACTGCCCGAACCGCGGAAAGGATCACGCGCTCGTCCACGCTCGAAATCATAGCCGGCCAATCAAAGGCTTTGGATTTGTCTCTCGCCCCGAGCGGTATGTCGAGCTGGGATGACCCCGGCGCCTGGAAGCGTGAGGGGGATTCTTTCACTCGCAAAGGTGGGGACTTCGTCCTATACAGAGTCGTTCCTGCATCGGGCACATTTATTTTTTCCGCGATGCTTACCAAGGGCCATCTCCTGCAATGGGTGCTGAACTACAGCGATCCCAAGAACTACATCCTCTTCCAAATCGACGAGAATAATTTCTACCGCACTGTGATTCGCAACGGCCAGAAAATGGACGAGATTACAGTTCCCGATAAAGGTGACAAGAAAAGCTTCCGCACGTTCGGAATCCGCGTCAGCCCCACGGCGCTGGTCAGCCAGGTCAAGCACGGTGACAGTTGGACCGTCCTGGACAGGTGGACACCGCCCGGCGGTGATCTCAGCATAGGCAAGTTTGGCTTCTACATACCCGGCAGCGACGAAGTAGCGCTCTCCAGCTTCGCCCACTACGGTGACTTGAACATCCACTAACAGCCTGCGGCAAAGGTCTTCCGTTATGTCGCAATACTTGGTCGCACCCCGTCGCCGAGATGAACCATGGACGATGGACGCTATGCCGAAGTTGGCGGTATATATAGCTATGACCTTTCTGTGCCGCGTCGTACCGTTCTCCCGCAGCCACAAGTTTGGCCGGTATCCAGCGGCCAGATGGACAAATTGCGCCCGTCGGACAATTCAAGCCTCCATCGCTTTGCTGGCGCTGTTATCGCTAGTGCATCCATCGCGGGCGTTCGCGGCGAATCCTGACCTGGAGACTGTGTTGACTGGCTCGCGCCAGCGTATTCAGAAATTGGACTACCGTGTGACCGGGCGACTCGCTCGAGTAGAAGGCGATGGAAAGCGCACGACCTACAAGTTCGTCGGCAAAGCTCACTGGTTTCCCGATGGTCTGCGTGTGCTATGCGAGATCTCGGGGCCCGGCTCAGAGAAGACACGCGTTCTTCTGCATATGAGCCTGACCGGGCATGTGACCATCTCGGCGATGCTTCCCGGCGAGAAGGCCGCTAGCGTGTTGCCATTCGAACGTTGGAATGACCCTCTAGTGAGAACAGATTTCTCCTATGAAGACATGGTAGAGAACCAGTTCTTCTGGAAGAATCAGGGACTTCTGGCTCCGGAGAAATACGGCGTGCGGGACTGTTTCGTTCTTAAGAGCACCTCCGGTTCTCAGGACCGGACTTACTATGATTCTGTAACGTCGTGGATCGACCGCACAATTTTGTTCCCTGTGCATGTGGTGAAAACACTTCGCGGGACGGGACAGCAAAAGGAGTTCATTTACTACGGGCTGCGCCAGGTCGGCGGCGTCTGGACCGCCATGCAAGCGGAGGCTAAGCTGCAGGGCAAGCCCGGTTCCTCCATTCTTACAATCGAACGTGGCTCGCCCAAGGCCAATCTCGGACTGAAGGACTTTGATCTCAACCAGTCCAGTGCTAATGAAGAGGAAGTGAAATAAATCGAACGGCTTAGCTAAGCGGTTCCGGGGTCCCGTGCTGTCACCGCAGCATCCACCGTATTCGCCATCATGGAACCAGTTCCTTTTCAGCCGTAGCCGGGGCTCCATATAAGCCCCAGGGCCACCAATTCCAGTCGCCGGCAAGTTGCAATAACGCCGGCCCGACGACCATTCGCACCACGGTAGCATCGATGAACACCGCCACGGCGAGCGTAAAGCCCAGCATTTGGACGACCAGAAAACTTCCCACGGTGAATGCGGTGAACACGGCAATCATAATTGTCGCGGCACTCGTGATGAGGCCGGCCGTCCGCGCCAGGCCCTCGACTACTGCTGATCTCTCGGATAGGCCGCGCCGCCGCTCTTCGAGGACTCGGGCGACGAGGAAGACTTCGTAGTCCATACTCAATCCGAAGACAATGGCAAATGAAAGAATCGGCACGATCGGGTACACGGTGCCGGTCGGTCCGTGGAGCCCAAAGAGCTTGCTCCCGTGGCCTTCCTGAAAAACCAGAACTAACGCACCGAACGAAGCGCCAACGGAGAGCAGGTTAAGCAGAACTGCTTTGACAGCCGCAAATAAAGAACGTAACCCGATCAGGAGTGCCAGCAAGCTCCCCAAAACAACGCCAAGCACCACCTTCGGCAACCGCTCTTTTACTACCGAGTCATAATCTGCCTCGAGCGCCGGAACGCCGCCTACACGCAGCACAGCGCCAGGCACGCCGGTTATCGCTGCAACATCGGAGGAACGCACGTCTCGTACCCATCGTATCTGTTGGTTGGGCGAAAGAGCGGAGGCAGGCAGCAACTCAATCAAGGTAGCGTGGCCATCGCCGCGAAGAAGACTCTTGCGGATTGGCTCGGGCACGTCGCCGACAGCATCGGCAGTGTCGGACATGCCCGTGAGGGTCGGAAGAGATACAACCTCTTGCGCTCTAGGATCGCTTTGGAAATGGTTCGTCAAACGACTGACGGCAAGCCAGCCCGCCGGCGAGAGCGGCGGGGACTGCGGCGGCAACTCCAGCACGACTCGGAGCGACTGCACAATACCCGACCGCCCCATGTCTTGAAGCGTGTGCAGTGCCTTCACGGACTCGGCCGCAGCCGGAAGCGAGTCATGGTCGGGAACTCCGGGAGCGATTCTCCGTGCCTGGAAAGCAAGGATCAGTAGCGGAATCCCAGCGGCTAAAAGAGCCGTCCAAGGCCGGCGGGTTATGATGCTGCCCCATTTCACCCACCGCTCACTCGCCGCGCAGAGGCTCTCCCGTGTTTCGACTCGTCTGGAGCGAAACCGCACTCTAGCGGCATTGATGCGATGCCCTAGCAGACCAAGCACCCAAGGTAGAATGAATGTACACAGCATGACACTCAAAACAGTTACGAGTAGGCCGGCTATTCCAATGGAGCGCAGTTCGCTGATGGGCACAGTCAGCAGAGCCGAGAATCCGATGGCAACGGTGGTGGCCGAGATTAACAGCGTTCGCCCCGCTTGGGCGGCAGCAATATCGGCAGCACAGCCAGGATCACATCCCTCGTTCAACGCTTCCCGAAACCGGCTCACCATCAGCAACGCGTAGTCGATGCCCAAACCAAGGCCGAGCATCGTTGCCAGATTCTGCACCAAAATGGACAGCTGCAGATAATGCGCGAGCAGCGCGGCCGCACCCAGCGCCATTGAGATTGAAAGTAAACCAACTCCCAGCGGCAATAGCGCGGCCACAAGACTGCCGAAAGCCAGCAACAGAAGCAAGAGCGTTCCCGGCATCGCTCGTTCCTCGGCATGCTTGACGTCGTCTGCACTGACCTTGCGAAGATCGAAGTTGAGTGGCGTCTCACCCGTAATCTCCAGTTTGATATTGGGGTATTGCGACCTTAGCTGACCCTCCATCCAGTCTGCTTTTGCCCTCAGTTTCGGCACCAACGCCTCAACAGTTTCATCGTGCGGGTCTAAACCGACGATGATCAACGCTCCGCCGTTGTTCCCAGTGAACAGAGGATCTGGCCAATCCACACTCGAGACGGCGCCCGACACTCCTGGCACACTACGCAACGAACTGGTCAAGAAGCTCAATGTGTCTGCGCCTTTTGCTGAATCCGTATCGGGAACACCGCTGATCACCAGAACCAGGCGGTGGGCGTACGGAGACTGAAAACGCTGCGCCAGTTCCTGGTCAACGCTTTCCGATTCTCCACCCTTGATGTGAGCAGCCGTCTCCAGGCGACGTTCGATTTTGTAGGAAAAG
>DATHOK010000078.1:0-3231 GCA_035484995.1 Verrucomicrobiia bacterium
TCATGGTCGCACCGGAGCCGCGGCCGAGGGCGGTCACAACACCATCGACTATCTTGGACCGCGCTGCGGTTGCGGCAAGCGGGGTTGCATCGAAGCTTTGGCTTCCGGCCCCGCAATTGCCCGCAGCGCCTCGGCGAGGATAGCTGCCGGCCGCGGTTCTTCCATCCTGGAACTGGCCGAAGGGCACGTTGATCGCATCACCAGTGAGATGGTGGGTCGAGCTTACTGCGCTGGAGATTCTTTAGCTAAAGAGGTTTTGGAAGAGACTGCGATATTCCTGACTGTGTGGCTGGGAAATATCGTCGATCTGCTCGAACCCGAGGTCATGGTCATCGGCGGCGGCGCAGCTTCCATGCTGCAACCGTTCTTTGGAGAAATACGCGATCGACTATCCAGTTGGAGCGTCAATTCGCGTTGCCAGGAAATCCCGCTGGTGTCGGCCCACTACGGCGCCGATGCAGGCATCGCTGGAGGAGCCGCCCTGTGTCGCGAACTCTTCCCGCACGACTTGGAAGGCAAAGTCGGCATCCCCGAGCGGACCTGAACCCCGCCACCGCTATTGGCAAGCAGGCCGGCTTTCGCTTACCCTAGCGGCCTATGCCACTTTCCAAACTTCGCTTCCAAGTCGCTCCCGGTTTGATCATTCTAGATTTGATCCTTATCGCTTCGATGCTCGGCTCTCCCGCGAATACCTGGGCGCAAGCTCCGTTCACTGTAGAGCAGGTCCTGAGTTCACCCTTCCCCACTAACCTCGTGGCGGCCGCGCACAGCAGCCGCGTGGCCTGGGTGTTCGACGCCAAAGGAGTCCGCAACGTGTGGGTCGCCGACGGCCCAGACTTCGCTCACACCGCGCGCCCAGTCACTCATTACGACGCCGACAACGGCCAGCCCATTGCCAGCCTGCGGCTCACTCCCGACGGCAAGACCGTGGTTTTTGTGGTGGGCAGCGAGCTGAACGGCGAGCAAGAGAGTGCCGACCCTGAGAGTTGGACCAAAGGCGCGAAGCAGCAGGTCTTCGCGCTGGATGCGGACGCGAAAGCTAAAGACACCGCGCCCCGGCTGCTGGGTGATATGGGTTGCCCGGAAGAGGGCTGCGAAGACATTGAGATTTCGCCCGACGGCCAGTGGGCGGTGTGGTCTGCAAAAAAGAAATTGTGGCTCGCCAGTGTTGATGGAAAACAACAGGCGAAGGAACTGGCCACGGTGCGGGGATCGTCAGATCAGCCGAAGTGGTCGCCCGACGGCAAACACATCGCTTTCGTCAGCCATCGCGAGGGTCACAGCTTCATCGCTATCTACGACTTCGACGGCAATTCAATCCGTTACCTGGCGCCAAGC
Organism: Verrucomicrobiia bacterium; assembly: GCA_035484995.1. Taxonomy (GTDB): domain Bacteria; phylum Acidobacteriota; class Terriglobia; order Terriglobales; family Acidobacteriaceae; genus Sulfotelmatobacter. Next base: position 1,339 of record DATHOK010000078.1, read on the forward strand.
GTCGACAAGGACTCCATGCCGCGCTGGTCGCCCGATGGTAAGTGGATTGTCTTTGTGCGCACCGCCGGTGACGAGGAGAAGGTGCCGCTGATTCCGGTGCGTCCTGAGCCCTGGTCGCTGTGGAATGCCGATGCCGCTACGGGCACGGGACACTTACTATGGCGCAGCGGCGGCAAGCTCGAGGATTCTTTGCCCGAGCTCACCGAAGATGGCTCACTTAACGTCGCTGCCGATGGCCGAGTGGTGTTTGCTTCCGAGCAGGACGGCCGCAATCATTTGTACTCAATTGCCGCAGGTGGAGGTGCAGCCACGCTGCTGACGCCTGGCGATTTTGACGTGGAAGACGTCGCGCTCAGTGCAGATAAGACGTGGATAATTTATTCCTCGAACCAGGATGATGTCGACAGGCGGCACGTGTGGCGGGTAGCGGTTGCGGGCGGTGCGCCGCAGCAGGCACTGACCAGCGGCGAGACGATCGAGTGGTCTCCGGTTCAAACCGGCGACAGCAAGAGCATTCTTTGCCTCGGCTCCACGGCAACCTCACCGGCCATGCCGTATGAGCTTACCGCGAAGGGCCGCGAAATGATTGCCAGGCAAGCTCTGCCATCTGACTTTCCTTCGGCGTCATTGGTTACGCCCAAGCAGGTGATCTTCAAGAGCGACGACGGAGTCACGCTGCACGGCCAGCTTTTTCTTCCGCCTAACGTAAAAGGAAAGATTCCCGGGCTGGTCTTCATGCACGGCGGCCCCATCCGCCAGATGTTGCTCGGCTTCCACTATATGGATTACTACCACAATGCTTACGCCGAGAATCAATATCTGGCCAGCCGCGGATATGCGGTGCTCTCAGTGAACTACCGGCTCGGCATTATGTACGGGCGCGCATTTCGCGAAGCCCCCAACACCGTCTGGCGCGGAGCAGCGGAATATAAAGATGTGGTTGCGGCAGGACGCTATCTTCAAGCGCTTCCCGAGGTTGACGCGGGGAAAATTGGATTATGGGGCGGTTCCTACGGCGGATTTCTGACTGCCATGGGTCTGGCGCGCAATTCAGATCTTTTCAAGGCGGGTGTAGATTTCCATGGTGTCCATGACTGGAGCGTCTTTCTCACGGAGCGGCCCTACTTCGGCAATCTGGCCCTGCGCCCGCCCGATACGGAGGCGGCGATAAAGCTGGCGTGGGATTCTTCGCCCGATGCCTACGTCAACACTTGGAAGTCTCCGGTACTACTCGTCCATGGCGACGATGATCGCAACGTGCCCTTCATCCAGACTGTCGACCTGGTGCAGCGCCTGCGGGCGCAGCACGTGCCGTTCGAACAACTGATCCTGCCGGATGAGATCCACGGGTTCCTGAGGTGGCGAGACTGGGTGCGCTCCTATACTGCAACTGCTGATTTCTTTGACCGGACTCTGAAACACGGCGAGACCATCGGAACTGGCGACTGACCGACAGATGAAACCCTGACATAGTTCTGCGATGATAGGTAAGACCCGGCAAGCTAACTGGATTACGGATCAGTTAAGGGTAAACGATGATTCCGGCAAAACCCGCTGAACTCCGCACTCCGCGGAGGTCACGTCTGTTCCTTATCGCGCTCCCTCTGCTCGCGTTAATCTTCTCTGCCCCTCTTGCCCTCGCTCAGGATAACTACGAAATCCAAGTGTACGGCTCCGACCTGGTCGATCCCGGTCACACCATGGTTGAACTCCACAGCAACTTCACGATCGACGGCTCGAAGGCCGTCGTACACGGCGTTTATCCCACCAATCACGCCGAGCATGAGACCGTTGAGATCACGCATGGCTTCAATGATTGGTTCGAATGCGGCTTTTATCTCTTTACTTCGATCACTGAGGGTCAAGGCTGGCAGTGGGTTGGAGACCACATCC
>DATHOK010000079.1:0-4906 GCA_035484995.1 Verrucomicrobiia bacterium
CGAATTCCTTCGAAAACAATTCTAGGCAATCGCAGGTCTGATTTTGCGGCGGCTATTGCGTAACCGGAAGGTCAATCTCTCGGATCACTACCCCGGTTCCTTCAGTCACGCCGTTCATCTTCACAAAAGGATTCCCATCAATAAAAACAATGTGTATGGGATACTGCTTGCTCAGATTCTGCGTAAGGTATTTCACCCTTTCGATCGTCGGGTCAATCCGTTTGCTATCGTCCGGCTTCCCATGCGTGTAAAAACGCAGATCAAGGGTGTTATCCGATTCCAATTGGTATCCCGTCATTGAAAACCCATCGTCAGGCAGTTTTCGACGCCGTAGATCCTCGTAATCGACATAGGGATTGCCCCTGTCCACGGTAAATGTCGCCCCGCTTACCGTGGCTCCTTGGTGAAACGCACGAAGACCAATGGTTACACCGGCCATCAGAACAGCAACTGCCAGTAGTTTCTTCATACTCTTTTTCTCCTGGTGCCTGTTTAGCACGCTGAAGGAAACATCAGATTGAACCCTCGAGGCGTCGCAAGCCTGATTATTAGCCGCGGAAGATATGGATTGAAGAGTACTAAAGTGCTTCGCCACGCAGAAACAGTTGGACTATCCAGTAAAGATTCGTAAAAGACAGTGCACTTCTACCACTCTGGAGCAATAATTTGGTTGGTAGGCGTCTCCAAGTCGAGGGTTCGCACGCGGGGAAACTATGCTAAAAAAATGCCTGCTTCTATCGGCCTTGGGCTTCATAGGCTCGCTTGCGGTCTCTGCTGTTGCGCAAAACCCAAGCGACCCAGCGAACGTCGCGAACATCGATGCGAACATCGCGACCCTCATGGACAATCAGAAGCGTCGTCCATTATGCCGAGAGTGTACCAACCCCCGCGCGTGCACCATGCCCGTATCGTCACCGGAGTGGTATCAGAATGGACATTTCGATCCGTCGAAGAAGACAGAGGAACTGAGCAAGCAACTGAGCCTGACGGCACACCAGCAATCGCAGATGCTCGACACTTTGGAGTCAGCGAAGTCGCAATTGGAGGCTGTGGAGTCAGACCAGTCTCTATCCAGGAAGGTCCGTAACTGCAAGCTGGCGCTCATCCGCCAGGCATCGAACGACCAGATCAGCGCATTTTTGGAGAAGAAACAGAATGCGACATTGGCGAGGATACGGTCGTACAAATACAATGTCGACCGGTCACCGGTGAATTGGGGTCCTTGAGGCGGCCCCGCCGTTCGCGCGTTTCGAAGGGTGGCTGCGCAGAATCAGACGCGCAGCGTGATCCGCAATTACAAGTCCGTGTCAGTACTAAGAGAAATCTCCGCCACGCCTAAACCCGATCTGTGAGGCTTTAGACAGGGGCGGGTCAAGTCAATAGGCGATGAATCGCCATTCCATACCTCGATAAAGCCGCGAGTCCCTACTCTGAAGTCTTGAACTCCATGTTCTCATCCACCGAAAGCTGCGCCGGCGTGCCCGAGCCGTCATCCCCGGACCGCGTAGCGACCACGCGAAATCCGCTCGAGCTGGTCTCGACTTCATAGGTGTAAGGAGGACGCTGCCGCATCGTAACGGCGTGGTTCGCGATCAACTCGTCAAGAGAAGCGTATTTCCCTTCGCTCGCGAAGTACAGCCGCTCCGCCGAAGCGATCCCGATCAGATCGCTCTTTACCCCGGTGATGTTGATGGCAGCCTTCGGGTTGCTCGCTCCCGCCGCAGCAGATGAGCTCTGCGCCTGCCGGGAATAAATGTACATCCCGATCCCCAATACGATAACCACGCTGAGAAAACCAAACACGCGGCTCATGTGCCCCTCCCAGGTCTCTTTCCGAATTCAATTGCATCGCGAAACTAGATCACCGGCAAGTAACCAGAGTCCACCGACCTGCTCCCAAGGCTGCCAAGATCTCCCTGAATGCGCCAAAATGCAGGCAGGACAACGATTCCACGCGATTTTTAGCCCGCACTTGGAGTAAAGTTCCAATGCATATGAGTCGATCCCGACCAGATTCGCCGGCGCTGAACCCACTCGTCGTCCTGGCCGGCATCATTCTAATTCTCTACTTTGCCCGTGCGGTCCTGATCCCTCTCGCGCTCGCCCTTACCCTCAACTTCCTGCTGACCCCGATGGTCCTCTGGTTTCAAAAGCTCGGTCTGCGGCGCGTACCCGCCGTAGCGCTGGTAATGCTGATTTCCGTCTCCGTCGTCGCCGGCGTGGGCTGGGTAGTCGCCGATCAATTGCTGGAAGTGGCCAATGATCTCCCCAAATATCGTTTACATATCCATAACAAGATCGAGGCTCTTCACTTTGCGCCCGATAGCGCCCTCGGCCGCGCAGCTGACAGCGTAAGCGAAATCGGCAAGGATTTTGATTCCAGCCCCACCCCCGCGATTCCGCCCGCCGGCTTGACTGCGCAAGCTTCCCCAGCGAAGACTTCGACACAGCCGGTGGCGCCCGTGCCGGTTCAAGTTGTCGCACCCCCCGCCAGCGGTCTGCAATATCTCAGCCAAATGCTGGGCAGCGCCCTCCGGCCGCTCGGCACCGCGGGCATGGTCCTCATCTTTACGGTGTTCATTTTGATCACGCAGGTCGACCTGCGCAATCGCGTTCTGCGCCTCGCTGGCGTGGCCCAGTTAAATACCATGACCCTCGCCCTGGACGACGCCTCCAACCGCGTCAGCCGCTACCTCGTAGTTCAGTTCCTCGTAAACGCCAGCTACGGCGTTTGCTTCGGAACCGGTCTCTTCCTGATCGGGATTCCGAATGCCATCCTTTGGGGGATCTTCGCCGGCGTCTTCCGCATCGTGCCCTATGCGGGCGTCCTAACCGCTACAGCGTTTCCGTTGGTTTTATCTCTCGCATTGTTCGACGGTTGGGGACCGCCAGTCTTAGTCATCCTGTTATTCGCGCTGCTCGAGTTGGTCGCAACCAATCTTGTCGAGCCCGTGCTCTACGGGGCGCGCACCGGAATCTCCGCTCTAGCTCTTCTGGTAACCACCGTCTTCTGGACCATGCTTTGGGGATGGGCGGGCCTCGTCTTAGCCGTCCCGCTCACCGTCGTCGCCGTCGTGCTCGGCCGTCACGTCCCGCGCCTTTCTTTCCTCCATATTCTGCTGGGCGATGAAACTGCTCTTTCCGTCGAAGCTCAGTTCTATCAACGCTTGCTCGCACTCGACCAGGAAGACGCCCGAGCCATCGCCGTTACTTTCCTGCAAACCCATCCCCTCGTCGGCCTCTATGATCGAGTACTCGTTCCCGCTCTAACCCTGGCCGAACAAGATCGTCACAAAGGCGCACTAGACGACGCCCGCGAGTCTTACCTGTTTCTCAGCATAAGCGAAATCGTTTCCGAGTTCGCGGCTTACCGTCCGGAAGAAGTCGCGCCAAAATCCCGAAAGCTGAGATCCCGTTGGCGGTCGACCCCGCAACCAAACTTACCCTCAAGCATCGCCGAACCCACGCCCTCAACAGTCCGTATTTTCTGCCTCGCAGCCAATGATCAGGCGGATGAAATCACTTCCTCCATGCTCGCTCAATTGCTCGAGCGTGCCGGCCACGGTGTCCTCTCACTCCCCGTCGCTTCCCCCGTCGAAGAGATATTGACCAATCTCCTCCCCGAGCCCCAGGATGTGGTCTGCATCTCCGCCGTTCCTCCCTTCGCCTTTGCCCAGGCGCGCACCCTCTGCCAGCGCATCCGCATGCACCTCCCTCAGATCAGGATCGTGGCCGGCATCTGGGGATTCACCGGCGACCTCGACAAAGCTAAAGACCGTTTCGGCAGCACCCGTCCCGACCGGATCGTGGCCTCGCTAGCCCAGGCCGTCGAGCAAATCAGCGACTGGCATAACGCTACCCTGGCGTCGGAATCCGCAGCAAGCTCCGCCCTTGATCCCACCCAGTCCCGCTAAGCCAACACCCCCACCGATGCTGGACAGCTTGCGTCGCCCGGTCATACATCGCGATTCAATTCAACAATCAGGACAATGAGTGTAAATGCCTGATTTAGTCAACTGACGGGGTACGGTCCAGCAGCGTCTCAGCAAATGGCCTGATAACGGCAGTTAGCCGCCACCTCCCAATGAGCAGGATTCGCCCCTCTCTCGAGCGATGAAGGTTGTCGGGTGAGTCCTTTGCACAGATGCCGTCTTCGTTACTTAATCGCGCTTCGCCAGAGTCCCGCTGACAATCGTGTCAGCGTCCGTCTCAACGGCCAGCAGTTCCTTCCCACAGTCCACAACCACGAAGCTGAAGTGCATTTCGGGCTGTCCCTTCGGCGTTATGGTAGCCGTGCCCTTGCAGTCCCTGTCGACCGTGTAAGAACCGGTGACGGGCTCCTCTGCGAGCGTCATGCTACCCTCGGCACCCGCTATATGTCCGCTTATCACTCCTTCTCCAGAAGGGTTGACCCTTAACTTCAACTCACCGATGAAACCCACCCAACCTGTGGCGGGCGCCCCTGCGAGGAAGAGGCCGGTTGTTTCAAACCCAAAACTGCCCTTAACTCCGGCATTGGTGCAGGTCGGGGAGCCCTGCCTCACGGCGAATCCCTCGGAAAAAGTGTGAAGAGCCAAAAACCCGGTTGACGTAACCACCAAGGAGAAGGGGCTGGCTCCCGCGGGGTTACCCGTACCGGTGCAGTTCGAGGCGACTTCGTATGTTCCGGTGACGGGTGCGGTGACAATCACGCCATCATGGGAAGCTATGTTCTCTCCGGCAAACGTGCCTGTGGTTGGGTCAAACGTGAGCTGGGTTACGGCGACGGAGGCAGGGGCGCCGGTGCTATCTGTGCCGTCGTGCAGAAACCCGTAGGTGCCACTCAGCGAGGCGTTTGAACAAGTCGCCGCCCAGGCAGCGGAACTGAGTGCAAAGGTGGCAAGAACAATCATTCGAGCGATGCGAA
>DATHOK010000080.1:0-8349 GCA_035484995.1 Verrucomicrobiia bacterium
ACAAGGTCGTCCGGCGTAAGAAGTTTTGGAGGTTGCTGCTGAGTCGTGTTTGTTGGATGAGCCACATGGCAGCCCTCCAAGCAGTGCAGTTCGTTCCGTGCACCAACCCTATGCCAGATTTGGCTTATTGCCATCTCCCCATAGAGTGCCCTGCATCGTGTGCGGGGTTCTAGGTGCGGAAACAAAACTATCCGCACGTAAATTCATCTTATCACGGAAACCCGTGCCAGTCAAGGGTTTCCGGGGTAATCCCGCTTTAGTAACCAACCAAGAGATGACTATCGGGCCATTGTTTCTGACATGCCGATTATAGAAAATCGACTAAACACGGGAGGTCACATGGAATCAAACGGCTCAAAGCAAAAAGGTGAATTGAAGCGTGTCGGCTCATCGTGGTTCGTGCGCTATTACCTCGACGGCAAGCGACGGATGACGAAACTGGCCTCACTCGCTGACTATGCTACGGAGAAGACCATTTATCCGAAATTTCAGGAATTCATGGCGAATGTAAACACGCCCGAAGAGGACCGTCCTGCGGAGTTCCGACCGAATCAACAGGTAACAGTGAGGCAGTTCGTCACTGGGTTTCTCAAAGAACATGCGGACAGCGTTCGCCCGAATACGCTGCGTGGCTATCACACCGTGTGGGACACGCACGTCGATAAACGCATCGGGAGCCGCAAGCTGACGAGTGTCAGGACGCATGACGTTGACACGATGCTCCGCAGTATCGCTGCTGCGAATCCTGAGATGCGGGAGAAGACGCTAGCCCGCGTTAAGTCTTTCGTCCATCTCGTCTTTAGTGAAGCTAGCCGCAAAGACCTGTATGACAAAAAGAATCCCGCTGCTGAAGCGAAGGCTGTTGCAAAGAACAAGACGGTAAAAGAAACCGGTGTGTATACGGACGCGGAAGCCCAAGCGATTATCGATTGCCTGCCTGAACCGTATTCAGTCATTTTCGCAGTCTGTTACTGGACAGCACTTCGGCGTTCGGAAGTTCTCGCACTAAAATGGTCGGATTACGGGAGTGAGATTTTTGTCAACCGTAGTCTTGGCTTCGGACTCAAGGGAGAGATGGTCATCTCCAATCCGAAAACGAGCGAGTCACAAGCACCTGTTCACGTCGCCTCTCAACTGAGAGTCATTCTGAATCGCTGGAAAATGTCCCAGACAAAAAAGCTCGGAGACAGCAAAGCCGCGGTCAATGATTGCTGGATATTTCAGGCAAGCGAGTCGAGAGTTCGCCGTGACGGAAAAGATTATGGAGACCTGCTAGACGCCGCGGGAATGCCCCCGATGCAACCGAGCAACATCTTGCGGGTTGTCCTGCCAAAGTTGACGGCAAAGAAACTCGCATGGAAAGGCTGGCACGGATTCCGCCGCGGAGTCGCAACTGAACTCCATCGTAACGGCGTTTCGGATTTGGTCATTCAGAAAGCGTTACGCCATGCGAACGTCTCCGTTACGCAGGAGTCTTACATCCAGACCGTTCCCGAGGTCGTCATCGATGCGATGGGCGTACTGGCAAAGAAGCGGAGCGGTAAAGCCCAGCCTATCGCCGTTTCACAGCGAGGGACGGCGTAACTCCTGAATCGGCATGTCAGTGCTTTATGGGATAAAGTTCTGGGATAAGAAAACAGGTTCCAAGATGTCGATGTGCTTGGAACCCGCATAAAATCTGGAGCCGACGAGCGGACTTGAACCGCTGACCTGCCGATTACGAATCGGCTGCTCTACCAACTGAGCTACGTCGGCTTCTGGTTAGACCGTTTCAGTTTATCAAATCGCCGATCGAGCAAGAGCAGGCGGTCGAGACGCGTGCTCCGCTTCGGAACAAAAACGGGCTTGGTCTGCTCATTTATGCGGCGCGCGCGGTGGCCAGTGCGTCGTATTCCTCTTGCGACTGCGCGGGCAGCAGAACCCACAAGGTATACACGCCGACGGCTGTACCGAAGGGAATATTGAACAGCGAGATGAAGCCCAGCACCAGCGCAATGATGCGAGCCCAGGGTTCGCGGTGCATCAATCCCCACCCGGCGATGAACCCGCACGCCGCTTTTGCCAGAATGAAAATACCGATCACGCTCAGCAGCGGACGCAGAAACGCGGTGGGCGCATCCGGCGCACCAAATTCATGCAGATGAGCAAACAGCGTGTTGGCGAGGACGTACAAGACCACGCCACCGATGGTGTTAAACGCGGAGATGGCGAGCCAGAGAATCCCCAGCAGCTGAACGTGACCCTGCACGCGTCCTGGGCGCTGCGGCATTACTGCTATCGACCCTATGATTTGCTTGCCGCACTTGCTGCAGAACGTCTGTCCGAATTGCACTGTAGTGCCGCACCCGTCGCAGAACATAATTTCCTCCTGCCGCCGCGTGAGCCGACACCCGCAGCCGCAACACACCTCTCAACTCATCATCTCTGAAAAATAATACGCAAACCGCAAGCGAGAGTTCAGTGGAAAGTGTTCGTGCTTCTCCAACTTTGCTCTGCTACAGACGCGGATCGGTTCACGAGCAAAACGAAAAGGCCACCCGGCAACAGGGCAGCCTTTTCTTTTCAAGGGAGAATAGTTCCAACGGAGGCAAAAGATCCCGTCAAAACTTTCTGGACAAAATCTTATGAGCCGAAAAAGCAGGGTGTCAAGCAATTTTTGGTAAATAAATGTCTTTAGTTTCAGTGACTTACATAACCAATCAACAATCAGCCAAATTGTCCCAATTTGAGACGAAAAATGACCGGAACAGCCTTAAGCCAATATTCCTCAGGCACTTAAGAACCGTTGGAGGTCTCGGTCGCAGCCGGTGGGCGAGCCGGAGAGGCTGGCGCAGCGCCTCCCAACTGAAGCGAAATGAACTCGGTTTGCTCGGCCTCGGAAACTCGACCAGGAAAACACTTCCGCAGCAGAACAGGCAGAAACACGCGAGCGCCGCCGAACGCTAATCCCGCTGCCAATGAGATCGCTCCCACGATAATGCATAGCAGAATGATGTTGACCAGCAGGTTGGCGATATTGTCTTTCTTGTCGAAATACGTGTTCTCGTTCCAGGTAACGCTGGGCGACCAGTTCACCGCGCCCAACAAAGTTTGCGCGTCGCTCTGGGAAATCGGGCCCGCGGCAATCGCAACAATCGGCCCGGTGCGCTTGGCGAAAAACGGTCCAACATTTTCGATAGCATCCACACCCGCCTGAGGTAGAGGGGCATGATTCGCAGCGTCAATGCGACGCAGATGCTCAGCCGCCAACGCGGGCGTGGGATACTCGATCAGCATCAGCGTGGCTCCTCCGCCAGAGGTGGAGTATTGCCCGAGCACGACTTCGGGACTGGCGCTGAAATCGACCATATCCGCGGACAGCGGAGACCCAATGGCTTCCAGAGCCAGCGGCCCTTCAGCGTATTTCTCCGTATTCCGGGAGTAGCCGTGGTGCGGCATGGAAGCCAGGATGGGAGGCAGGTTGCCGGCGTTTCCGCCGGGGTGCGGCAGCAAGCCAGCGAGTTCGCGCAGTCCCGCCGCTGACATCACAGACAACTGGCTGAATACGGCTTCGACCACGACGTTGCCGCGATAAAAAAGAACTCGCTGATTCAGCGACGCGCCCTGGTCACCAATCTCCTCCCGCGCCATCCCTGGCTGCAGATAGAAGGTGTAGGCCCCGAAAGCTCCGCTGGCGTCGCCGAAGCGAGCGGCGCGAATTTTCAACGTCCGTCCGTCGTCACTCTTGTAAGCGGCGGCCTCGAAATCGGTGAAACCGTATTCCTTGAGCAGCGCCGCGTTGGTGGGGTCCGCGGCAGCGGCATCTTTGCTGGCCTCCGCCACCCCTTGAATCTGCCACCCCGCGAATTGCTTTGGAAGAATGGGCAAGGCGGGAGAATCCCCGCCCGGGCCGGCGGCAAAGACCGCGCTAACGGCACAAACGCTGACTAAGCAAACTATGAGAGCCAGTACGAGAGCACATCTTGAAGCGCGCATGAATACACCGCTAGGCACGGAATCCCCCTTGTTATTAGACCACAGAGGATGGGAAAAGGTTTCCGACGGCAGGACCCGACGACGTCCATCCCGCCAGACTCGCGTGATTCGCTATTCGATCATGTGAGGCGCGGCCAGGCTAACGAATTCCCGTGGCGTGACTATCTTAGTTTTCTTCCAGAATTTCGGAAAATGCTTCAGATTCCCCGTAATAAGGTAGTCTGCAGCTGCCGCATCGGCACATTCCAGGAAGATATTATCGTCTGGGTCGGTGGCAACTTCCACCCGCTTAGCGGGAACCACGGTGTAACTGCGGTTCTTGATGAGCTGAAGCAGTTGTTGTCGCGGTCCCTTCCGAATTTGCAGTTCCGGGCGGCCAAGCACTTCGCCGCATTCTTCCAGGATGGATGGGGACACATACAGCCGCGCCGGTTTAGTAACCGCGAGCAGGAGAACCGTGCGCTGCAGCCCAGCCGGCTTAATAACCGCTGAAACTAACACATTCGTGTCAATCACCACGCGGAGGGAAAGCATTACCGCTTGGTCTTCCGCGAAGCCTTGATGATCCGGTTAATTTGCGACGAGGTCAACGCGCTCGTCCCCTTTCGCTCCGACTCTTCTCCGATAACCTTTAATACCTCTGGTTCGGGAGCCGCCAGTCTGACGTAATCGCGTATGCTGAGCAGTATCGCCATGGGGGTTCCGCGCTTCTCGATCACAAGGGACCGGCGCTCGTCATCTACCCGGCGCAAAAGCCTCCCAAAATTTGCACGGGCACGCAAAGCGGAAACGACTATCGTTCCATTCTTGCCGGTGTTTGGACTGGTGGCCATAAACTCTCCATTTCATCTGTCTGAACTGTACAGTTTGATTGTGGCACAGTCAATGGAACCTGATGCGGCCATTGCTATGAAAAACCGCCTCTTAAGGCTTGGGACACTACTGTCCAGCGGCTTTATCGATCTTGCTGGCGACCTTGACCCCGCTCAGTCCATTCACATAGTTGGCGATGCCGCGGTAGAGTGACTCGGCAATGCGCTGGCGGTATTCGCTGGTCTCGAGGTGGTGCTCGTCAGTGGGATTGCTGACAAAAGAAACCTCAGCCAGGATCGAAGGCATATTGGCCCCGATCAGCACGATAAACGGCGCCTTCTTCACGCCGCGGTCGCGAATGCCAGGGCTCTTGGCAGCGAGGCCGGTATGCAACGACTGTTCCACATCCCCGGCGAATTCCCGCGACTCTTCGATCTTTTCCTTGAGTGCGATCTTCTTCACCAGGTCCTGCAGTTCGTAAATCGACTTCTCCGAAACCGCATTCTCCCGCGCCGCCACTTCCAGCGCTTCGGGCGAAGAGGTGAAATTCAGGTAGTAGGTCTCGACTCCGCGAGCGTCAGGGTCATGGCTCGAGTTGGCGTGGATGGAAACGAACAGATCGGCGCGCGCCTGGTTCGCAATCGCAGTCCGAGTTTCGAGCGGGATGAAGGTGTCGTTCTTGCGGGTATACACCACCTCTGCGCCCAGCCGCGTCTCCAGTAGCTTGCCTAAACGCCGGCCCACATCGAGCACCAGGTCCTTTTCTTCCAGGCCGTTGGGGCCGATAGTGCCGGTATCGTGGCCGCCGTGTCCGGGATCGATCACAATCTTGCCGATTTTCAGTCCCAAAGCGCGAATCAGCGAACGGTCCCCGCCTGCAGTGGGTTTCGCTTCATGAATATCCAGATCGGAAGTGCTTCCCGACCTATGGGTAGCCAGCGCGCGGACGCCTGACTTGGGATTGGACCCTCCCGGATTACTTGGTATTGCAGCAAGAGTCGCATCAGAAGAATCGGAGTCGCTGTCGAGATCGCCGGCCTCAGACTTTTTCGCGACGACGTCCGCATTCCGCGCGACCCCAGCTTTGCTCTTCACTTCTCGAGCACTCCGCTTCGCCGCGCCAGCCGAGGAAGCACTCGGCTCCGGATCGTCATCATCGGCTTCCACAATTTTCTTCATTACTGTTGTTGGTAGTTCCTTGCTCGCAACCAAACCCGGCGCCTGCGCGTCTTCGCTGACATTCGCACTCACGGTTTTCGGCGCGGTCTTCGACGGAGCCGCGCCTTCAGCCGGTGCGGAGGCGACTTCGCCCGCCTCATCGGCTTTGAACTGCTTCGCCCGCCCATTCTTGCCGTGAATGTCGATAATCAGGCGGTAGGGATTGGGCAGCAGAAACGCTTCGTAATCGGAAAGATTGTCGACCTCGAACACCACCCGCGTCCGGCCGGGCACAAACTGGGCCACGCGAACTTTCTTCAGAAAGCCGTCATCCACATCGAAGCTCTTGCCGACCAGCGTGGAGGCGAGCTTGGTATCGCGCAGGTCGAAAAAGATGCGCGCCGGACCATCGAGCCGCTGCGACGAGAACTTCACGTCGCTCTCGAGGTCAATAGCAACCCGCGTGTAGTCTGGAGTAGACCAGTGCCGGATGCCGGTCACCCGCGGCAGATGCCCGGAACGCGGCTCAGAAGACTTGTCCCCGCCGGAGTCTGCAATCGAAGCGGAACTCTCTCCCCCGTCTTTCGCGTCCTGGTTGTTCCCGCTCTTCTCCCGCTTCTTCTCCGTAACCTTGTGCGCGGCCGCAACCTTTTCGGCCTGCGCCTGATCATTCAGTTCGGTGATCGCCTGACGCGCATCATCGGCCAGGCGATTGTGAGGATAGCGGTGCAAGAACTCCTGAAAGGTGGATCGCGCCGCATCGGCATCATTCAGATCGTCTTTGTAGATCTCGCCGATCGTGAACAGCCCGTCGAAACGGTACCTGCTGCCGGGATACTCGCGGCGCAGGAACTTATATTGCTCGACCGCCTCATTCAGGATTTTGTCGTCGTCGAAATGCCGTCCCATTTCCACCAGCGTCTCCGCCACCGCAACCACGCTGGGATCAGCTTTGCTGGAAGACGGCGCTCCCAGATAGACAGACCGGTAGGCATTCAATACACGCTGGTAGTCGCGGCGGGTGCGATCTGCAGCAGGGGTACCGTTCAGGGCTTCGCGCATGCGCTCGGCATTGGCGAAGTGTTCCCGCGCCCAGGCATCAGAGTGATGCGTGCGGGCCTCGGCAGCCGGAGCCGCAGCAACGACCGCAACAAACACGGCGAGCGCAAGCCACGCTCCCCATAGACAACGCTGGCGCAATGAACTCTTCAAAATAACCAGCCCGTGCCTTCGTTCCTGCTTCTTTGAATCAGCTTGTTTGAACCAGTTGGCTGAACCTGATGCCCTGGGTGCCGATCGAACGCGCCGATCGATCGTATCGATCGAACCTGTAAAGAGACTCAACTAAACAGATGCCGCAAACCTAATCCGTGTTGCTGATGTAGAGGACGCCCCGCGCATCCCGTTGAACCGTCACCGGGGTGTGCGAAGCGCCCGAGTTAAAGTCGGACACACCGTAGTACAGGTTGGTGATCCGCCGGACGTAATTTTGAGTTTCAGCGTAGGCCGGCACGCCCGAACTGCGCGCCACCGCTCCCGCGCCTGCGTTATAAGCGGCTAGGGTCAGTTTAATATCGCCGTCATAACTTTCCAGAAGCTGCTTCAAGTGGCGCACGCCGGCGTCCACATTCTGTTCCGGGTCAAACGGATTTCTCACCTTCAACTGGCGCGCCGTCGAAGGCATCAACTGCATCAGCCCCATCGCGCCTTTCCGTGAAACCGCGTTGGGATTGAAGTTCGATTCCACTTTCACCACGGCGCGTACCAGGTTCGGGTCCACATTATGCCGTGCCGCAGCCGCCTCAATGGCGCTATCAATGTCGCCTGGGCTTGCCATCGGTCCGCGGAAATTCGCGTTCACAATCTTCGCGGTCGCCGACTGAGTGGAGTCATGTCCCAGATACTGGCTGACTTCGGCCGCTGCCGAGCGCGCGGCTCGCATCGCCGCTGCATTCGGTCCGGGCACAGGTTTCCAGCGATTCTCCTTCGAACTCCAGTACATCAGGCTGCGCCGGGGCGTTTCTGACTCCTGCGCATGACGGGTTTGACTGGCCGGGACAGGCTCGTTGACATAGATCTTGCGGCCAGCCTCGTCGGTTGCGGTGATTTTCGTTGTTGTAACGGTCTTTTCAGTAGCTCCCTCGCCGCCTTCGGCGCGGAGTTGTGACGTGAGAGAAAGAGAGGTCGCGGCTACGGTGCTGGCCATCAGGGCGATTTGCAGGTGCTTTCGCATAACCGGGTTCCTAATTCCACCTCAGCACGAGGGAAGACAGGCTTCACCCTCGCTTGCTGCTACCCGGAACCTGAAGGAGAATTCTTAAACCAGAGTATGACAATTATAGGCGCTGAGAAGGGCCGGAGCAATCTATCTGAAGGGCGTAGAACCACCAAAGGTAATCTCAG
>DATHOK010000081.1:0-16312 GCA_035484995.1 Verrucomicrobiia bacterium
CACTGCACCATCAGAACCGGCAACCACCCCTACAAGAAAGACGCGTTTGATTTCATAGCCGCGTACGTGATTCCTGAAGATGTCTGGTACATCCTCCCCGAAAAAGTAGTGCGCGGCATGTCAACCGTGGGCTTGTACCCGGCCATGGCGGGCGCGAAATACGACGTCTACAAAGAGGCCTGGCACCTGCTTCGCGGAGAAACACCCGGATTCGTTGCGCGAATCGAGGCTTGCGCAGAGGAGGATTTTCCCGAGATCACTTTTCCACCAACGCCTTCAGCCTGCCCAGCGCCTGATCCCATTGCTCGGAAACGAAATCGAGGTATTGCTTCATTCCTTCAATGGGCTCGGGATCGAATTCGAAGCGGGTCTCGCGGCCCCGATGATTGCTCCGCACGATTCCCACTTTTTCAAGCACTCGAAGATGTTTGGTGACCGCTTGCCGGGTCAGCCTCGAACCCTCCGTCAACTCAGAGATCGAACGAGGCTGCCCGGCAGAGAGCTTCGCCACCAGCGCCAGCCGCATCTCGTCGCCGAGCGCGGCAAATATGGCGGCACGCGGCCGCCGCCTGAAGGCCGTGCGGCTACGAGTTTTGTGTAACATATTTTTCGATGTTCTTCATTTGTGCGGTCCAGCCACCATCGTTTCTTCGAAACGCTTCGAGACGGCGATCACCGGGAAGCTTGTCGAAGCCGGACTCAGTCACCACCAGCAGCGTACCACTGGCGGTTTTCTCGAGGCGGAATTCGACGAGCGTGGTCGGCTCGTTCGAGCAGTCCGCGGGATAATCCGCTTTTTCGATGGATTTGGGATGAGGCCAGGTGAAGGAAAAGAGACGCTCGGGCTCCATTTTCTGCACCGTCGCCTCCCACCAGATGTGTTCATAGCCGGGATGCGTAATCCGGCCGCGCGAGATCTGGCCCGGTATGAATGGCCCGTCCAGCTTCACGCGAAACCACTCCCCAAACTCGCGGTAATCCGTGAGCGCGCGCCACACCCGGGAAACCGGCGCTTTCAGTTCGATGCGCTTCTCAATGCGGTCGTTCATATTAGGCAACCTCCAGGTTGCATATTAACCCAAGCCGCCCACGATATGCAACTGTATGGTTGCCCTTCCTGTTACAGTGTTTTAAGGGAGACAAATCAGAAACCGGCAGGCGGCAGGAAGACAAAACGGGGGCGGCTTACGCCGCCCCCGTGCAGCGTTGGGGGACAAACAAACTGTATAGGTCCCCGGGACAGCTTGCGCCGGCCCGGGGACCGCGACGGGGGAGGCCCGCGCATCCGAAGAGAACTCCCCTCCGGACATTTCAAAACACAATGCCGCTAGTAGCGGCCCTGGTCGATCCAGAGCCGGACTTTGTCTTCGACCGAAAACCGGCTCGTGGGCGTGCCCGCAAACTTTGACTCCAGCGCAAACGCGTGCGCTTCGAGCGGCACCGAGAAATGAAGTTTCGTCCGCACAAAACTGCGCACGAAGATGTCGCTGTAGCGCTCGAGACCCAGGGCGTCGAACTGGACCGCATGAACTAACCCATGAAACAACGCACGCTCCGACATTTTCTCGTTGAACACCACCACATCGAGGAACGTGAGCGAGTGCATGTGCGTAACCTCAGGCAGGTTCACGAATCCCAAAGCTTTGTATTCCTCATAAAAAGGAGGATTCGGGACGCGCGCTCCCCGAAGCTCAACAATCCTCACCCGGTCGAGCAAGGCGGCGGAAAAAAACGGCCACATCAACGCTTTCTCGTGATTGCTTAGAGGTACGGCGGAGGCAAGATAGTGCTCGCGCTGCTCCTTGAAATACACGGAAACCCGCTTCACCGCTTCGGCGATCTGCTCGTCCGTGACCTGCGGCGCAGACTCACCGCCCGCCTCGATCGCGGGAATCTTCTTTTCAATGGAGGAATAAAATTCGCTCAGCGCGGCCGCCGACTGCACCGACTTGCGCAGAATGTCGCGCTGCCCGAAGCGCGCCAAATCCTCCGTAGAAAACCGCAACCGCAACTGGTGAGTTGCGCAATGGGCGCTTAATAGCTCCAGCTGGGCGTGCTGGAGCTCTGAATTCATCTGAGCGATAGAAAGTCTATCGTCAGGGTTGTCCCACGAATACATCTTCATCTACTCCTGAAGGCTCTTGGCTACCGCAGAGGGGGCCCGGCTAGGGATAAGTTATACATCGTTATGTTTACGGTGTCAACATAATTCTTGAGGGAACAAACTTTGGTAATGGGGCGGGGGAGCGGGGCGGGTATTGCCTGTACATTGTTATGTTCACGATGTATACATAACCTGAGCTTTGGTTTTTCCCCGGAGAGGAGAACCTATGCCACGGCGAGCGGACCCTGAGCTGGAAGGCAAGATTCTGGATGCAGCGCAGAAGTTGTGGAAGAAGGGAGGGGAGAAGGCGCTGACCATGCGGACGGTGGCGCGGGCGGCGGGGACGAATACGCCGTCGGTTTACCGGCGGTTTCGCGACCGGAACGACATACTGCGGGGGCTGCTGCAGCGGATCCGGTGGGAGATTGCGGCGCAGATGGAGGGCATTTCGTCGCCGGAGGAGGGGTGCGAGCGGTATCTGGATTATGCACTGCGCCATCCCCGGGAGTACGAACTGTTTTTCCAGAAAGAGTATGAACTGTTTTATTCGGCGCGTTCCCTGCGAGCCGGGTTCAAGCCTACGGTGCTGCCGGTGCGAGACGCGATGCGACAGAAGGTGGCGGAAAAGCTGGGCGGATCTTCGGGCGATCACGAGCGCGTGCTGATGGCTCTGCGGATGTTGGTGCATGGGGCGGCGATGCTGCTGATCGAAAAGGCGATCCTGCCGGAGGATGCGGGGGAGGCGCGGGCGGTGATGACGGCTTCAGTGGCGGCGCTGCTGCGCGCGGGTGACGGGCTGTGATCGCTCTCTGGAACAACTTTCTGGAACTAAAGATAGGCTGCGACACGTGTTAACCTAGCGTGTATCCCCAGCACAACTGCGGACTTCTGGCGAAGTAGGCGCGGATCTCCTCTCCATTTCACTAATTGGCCAGTTCACTCATTGACCAGTTCCGAGTGCTATGGCCTGGTTGCAACATTCGTGATCCTGGATGCACAATCTTAGCCAAACCACTCCGTCGAGAACGTCATTCTGAGTCTTCAGCGCCAGCAAACTGGGAGTCGGTGATATGGGCGTCAGCGATCCAGAGATTCAAAAGAAAGTGTTTGGACCTCGATGGCAGCACGAAGCTGAAAAGCAAAGCTGGCCTCTATGGAAACGACTCATCCATCGTTTGCAACGCTGTCCAGTTTGCAGACCGAGAATTCCAAGCCGAAAGGTTCAATGAGGGTCAACGCCTGATTTCAAGAACTACGGGCGGAATAGCGCCTTTGCATCTGACCGTTTGACGGGAAGAGGAGATGGTCCCCGAACGGCCGCCCGTTGCGGCTGAGCACTTGACCACCAACCTCAAGGGGAGGAGAATTGCGGCGTCGGCTTTTCACCCCCCGACGCTCCCGCCGAGTGAGGCTCTGTCTTTCAGTTCTTCGGAGGATTCCATGATGTGCGGCCGCGTTTGCTTCCTGCTCTTCGTCAGTTTGATGACATGCATGGCCGGCGCCTTCGAAAACGGTGAAAATGGGTAGCCTAATTGCATGATCCGAAGTACATAATCGCCTGTAGATAATCGCTTGTACATGGTCCGCCGGAAGGGTGGGCAGTACCGCGGTTACGTTGTCTCCCGCAGGAATGGAAGTAAGCTCCCTATAGTGCCGCGAGCCGGCACCTGAGCCTGGGGGAGCGACGGTTCATGCGGCGAAGGGGAGCGGGCCATCTGCGGTGGGGGCTTTTTGTGGCCTTGATGTCGGCATTCCTGCTGGCGTCGACGGCTCGAATCTGCCACGCGCAGGAGCAGGCGGAAGATGAAGAGGATGCAGGCAGCGGCAAGCCTGCGGCCTCGCTCAGCCTTACCTTTGACAAGCGCGGTGACGCAAAGGTTTCTCTGTCAGTTGGTCAAACACCCAGCGACTGGCAGCCGATTCAGGCTGCTTTAGCGCAGAGTCTGCATTGCCCGTCCCAGGCGTTCGCGCACCCATCTCCCAGCATGCGCTCGACTCGCTGGTCGGGGCGCTTGACGGCGGAGCAGCGGGCGAACTACCAAAAGTTTCTGAACCAGGCCGACCAGCGGCAGCTGCTGGGGAACTGCGAGCGGGCGCTGACGGCAAACGGCTGGACGTTCAGCGGCATGGTGCCGCTTCAGACACTCGCCGATGCTTTGGCTCAGTCGGGCGAGCAGATGTTGTTTGTCAGTGTCAAGCGGCCTCGATCAGGCTTTGAGGAACAAAGTTCTCAGGGATTGCATGCGAGTCGCTTTGCCGGCGAAGCCGAACGTCCCTTTCTGATGTACAGCTTCCCTCTCGGCGCCACCACGCCGGTTCCGCCGCTGCAGCTGGCTTATGGCTACCGCAATTCGGATCTCCTGCGGCAATGCGCCATATCCGCGGGATTTCTGCTGCTGCCGGTGGTATTGATTCTGTGGATGCGGCGGGCCGCGCTGCGGGACGCTCTCGAGGACCCCGCCGCTGCATGGTTCAGCTACTTCAAGACCCTGCAATGGGGCGTGAACGGTACCATGCTGGTCTGGATGGTGGCTCGTACCAGCTTCAGGGAGGGCTTGCAGGATCTGGTCGCGTTCCGGATGCCGCCTGAGGGCTGGGAACCTGCAATCGCTCGCACGCTGGTCGTGATCGTTCCGCCGTGGCTGGTGTACCTACTATGCCTCTTCCTTTCTTATAAGGTGTTCGTGCAGTTTCGCGGGAGGCAATGGACGCGGGGCGAGTTTATGCTGGAGCGCTCGCTGGACGTGGGGGCACAATTTCTTCCCCTGATGTTCTTCTGCTGTGGACTGAATTTTATCGGCACTTCTCCGCAGGTGTTTATCGTTCTGCTGCTGGCCGCGTATGTGGCGCGCGTGCTCTGCGTGCGCGCCAAGATCAAAGTCTCAGGGGTGGCGCCTGAGGCGGTGACCACCGGCGAATTGCGCGATCGGGTTTTCGAACTGGCAAAGCGGGCAAGCGTCAAGATCAAACAGGTGTTCGTGCTGAGCGCAGGCCGGATGCAAGTCGCCAACGCTTACGCCACCGGCGCCCAGACCGTGATGTTCACCGACTATCTGCTGCAGAGGCTTACCAAGCGCGAAGTTGATGCCATCGCAGGGCATGAACTGTCGCACCTGCGGTCCGGGCATCCCAAAAAGCTCGGGTTCACTATTCTGGCGGTGATCTTGTTTCCCGCGATCTTTCGTGGAACGTGGCTTCTGTTCACGGGGTGGGTTGGCGACCTGCTCATGACCGTCAGTGGCGGCAATACCAAGGTGCTCATAGAGTGGTACCGGTGGAGCCCGAAGCTGGTGGCCTGGTCGCAATTCGATCTGCTGCTTATCGTTGCTGGATTTTGCCTGTTCTATCTTTTGTCGCGGCGATTCGAGCGCATCGCCGACGAGGGGTCGGTGAAGTTGGTGAGTGATCCTGAGGCCATGATGACGGCGCTGCTCAAAGTGAGCCGCCTTAACCTGACACCGATCCAGTGGGGAAAAGTTACGGGAACTCTGTTAACTCATCCCACAACATTGAAGCGAGTGGAGCATCTTGCCAAGGTGGGGAACGTGCCTGCGGAACGGGTGCAGCAATTGCTAGCGCATCACGCGCAAGAGGAGCAGGCGCGGCGGGCTGGCTTGACGGATACGCAAGCGTCCAGCATAGTTCCCGGCGCAGTATCGGACGGCGAGCACTATGCGGTCCGCTCCGGCGCCAAGACCGTTGTGTCGACCATGGCTGCGATGAGGCGCACCAGCAACAACCAGTGGCTGCTGATCGGAGCGAGTGTGCTGCCGCCAGCGATCGTGGCATCGATCATCCATTCGCTGAACCTGCATGGGCAGACATCTTTAGTCGCGTACCTGGTAGGAGCGCTGCTCATCCTGGCAGGTTATTCGCTGCTGGGATTGCACCTGGGCCTGCGCGGGCGTGCAGAAATTCGCGCGCAATTCACTGCCAAATTCGAGGCGGAAGGAATTCAGATTCGCGGGCGCAATGCCATACTGGCGGGTTTTGCCCCCGGCCCAGCCTTGCGCGTTTATGTTTCCGGTTATGACTGGGACAAGGGATTTGTCTGGCTGCTGCAGGGCCATCTAGTTTACCTGGGCGACAAACTTCGCTTCGCGCTCAAGCCGGAGCAACTGCTGAATGTGCGTATCGGCGAGAGCGCTGCCGGTTGGTGGAACAGCGAGCGCGTATATCTCGACTGGTGCGACTCCGAGCGCGGGCGCGAGGGTACGTTCAGCCTCTATCCGAGCGAACCGAGTTCAGCAGCAAAGATCAGGAACGAGGGCAAGGCACTGTTTGCGGCCTTGCAGCGCTGGCGCGACAAGACCGCTGAATATCCAGTCGCGCCGGCGGCGGTGCAAGCGCTGGAATCGCCGGTACTGGGCGAAGTCACCGGCCATGATGTCAAAGACCGGCTCACGCGCGGCAAGCGGCTGAGCACGTTTATGTTTCTCTTGATGCTGAGCTATGCGGCTTCAGAGCTGTTGGGCGTGTCCGGCTGGTATGGGTTTGGCCTGGTTACTCTGCTGAGAATCTACGAGCGTATTCCTTCCTGGCGACGGCGGGTGCCGTCCGCAACCTCACCGCTGCAGCAGCCTCAGGCCGCGCGGGCACAAGCCACGAGCGCGCGATAGTGGCGAGTGCAAGATCCGAGAGCGGTCCTACGGCAGTTTCGCGTATTCCGCTTTGGCTTCGGTGAGGATGGGGATGCCGGGGTCGGCGATTTTCCAGAGAGCGAGGAAATCCTGGTAGGCGGCTTTAGCTTTGGCGGTGTTGCCTGAGATGGCATAGGCACGACCTAGCTGGAGGTGCGCGAGGGAGCTTAGCAGGAAGTTCTGGATTACTCCGGGATGATCGAGGAACTTCTGGAATTCGGCAGCGGCTGCGGGACCGTTCTTTTGCGCGAGGTACGCCAGGCCGCGAACGTAGGCGGGATACATGGAGAGGCCGGGAGGGGGCGCTCCTAGTTCGTAAGGCAGAGAGGGTTCGAGGGCGATGACGGCGCGGTCGGGCTGCTGCTGGTCCATCGCGATGGAAGCCTCAATCACGGGGAACCAATAGACCTTTAAATAGGTGTTGCTGGGTTCGGATTTTTGCAGGGATTCAAGGATGGATGCGGATTGGGAAGTTTCGCCGGTGCGGGCGAGGGCGACGGCGGCGATGACTTTGACGTCGCGACCGGGAGCCAGCGCCAAGGCGCGAGCGACGGCTTGGCGGGCGGCAGTGACGTTGCCCATTTCAGCCTCGCGGATCGCCTGGAATGCGATCCACTGAGCGCCGGTTTCTTTGGCGTCGGAGCGCACGGCGGAATCCGCAGCACGGCGGGCCAGGTCGCGGGCTTGTTCCAGGCGGCCGTAGTAGGCCTGAGTATCCGCGTGGTCACTGAGCATCTGGTCTTCTTCGCCGGGGCGGCCAGCGGCCCACGCGACCTGACGTTCCATGCCCGGCGCATCCCCGGAGAGAAATGCCAGGGAATACTGATCAGCGCGAAGAGTTAGTCCGTCGAAGTTTTTCTGCTGGGCGTCGGCTAGAGTCTGGCGGGCATCCTTGATTCGATCGAGGTTGATGTAGGTGGCGGCGAGGTTTCCGTAGCCGACAATTGAGGCTTCCAGGCGCTGCTGGGCTTCGGTTTCCACGATCGCTTTGTCGAATTGGCCGAGAGCGGAATAGATGAAACCGAGATTGCCGTGAGGCACCTGGTCGTTGGGATAACTTTTTGCCCAGAGTTCGTAGGCTTCGGTGGCCTTTTCAACTTCTCCGGTGACGTATTGGAAATAGAAAGCGGAGATGCGGTAACGCTCGCGCTCGCTGACGCGATCGCGCAGGTCGTAAGCCTTCTTGGCATTTTCGGCGGCGAGGCTCGCCCGGCCGAGATTGGCGTACTCGACGGCGAGGCCAACATAAGCCATGGCGAAGTTGGGGTCGAGTTCGATGGCGCGCTTCATGAAGGGAATGGCTTCGGCGTCACCCTTGGTGCGTCCGGTGGTGATGCCCATGCTGTAGGCTTTGAGAGCTTCGAGAGAGGGAGTGGTGGCTTCGACGGGCACATCGAACTTTTGCACGGAGGCCAGCGATTCTCCGAGTTTGGTACGCAGGGTTGCGGCGGCCTTACTCAGGGCCTTCAGGACGTCGGGCTTGCTGGCCGCCTCTTCCTGTTCCTCGGCGAGCGTGTCTCCATTGCTGCAGCCGACGGCGTTGATGCCGATCACGTACTGACCGCCGAGATTTGAAATGGAACCAAGCACGATGGCTTTGCTCCCGGTGCGTACGCAGAGTTCCTTGGCGACTTCGGGGGTGATGCGGGTGCCGGGCTGGCTGCCCATGAGGCGTAAGGTTTCGCCGACCTTGCGATCGGAAAGAATGTTGATGAAGGGAGACTGTCCCAGTTGAACGGCGAGAGCTTGTTTGAGGGCGTCGTCGAAGACGGAGTCTCCGGTTTTGTTGTCGAAGTCGGCGAGGACCACTGTGTCTTTTTCGGTTAGGGTTGCAGATTTGGCCGCGGGCGACTCAGCGGAACGGGAGCGCCAGTAAAGGCCGGCGGCGATGAGCGCGACGACGATTACAGCTGCGGGAAGCAAGAACTTCCAGCGGGCGCTTGCTCGAGTGGTCGAGGAGATTTGCGTGGACGAAACTGCGGACTGCTGCTGGCTGGTCGATGTGGCGGAGATTACGGGCGCGGCGCTGGCTGGCGGGCGGCTGGAGTCATCGACGGCAGCCGGGATTCCTGACTTGCTCGATTCGATTTCGCGCTTGAGGCGTTTTAGGTCGGCGCGCATTTCCGCTGCGACCTGATAGCGGAGCTCGCGATCTTTCTCCAACGCCTTGGTGATGATCTCTTCGAGCTTGGGTGGGAGATCGGGATTCAGCCTGGCGGCAGGCGTGGGCGCCTTATGAAGGATGGAATCAAACAGGTCGGTGGTGGTGGCTCCGCGGAACGGCAATTGGGCGGTGGCCATCTCGTAGAGGACCGCGCCGAAGGAAAAGAGGTCGGTACGGATATCAAGGTCGCGGCCGCGCGCTTGCTCTGGCGACATGTAAGCCGCGGTGCCGACCGCGGTGCCGGGACTGGTTAAGTGCTGTTCGAGCGCCTGGGTTCGCGTGGCTTCATTTTGTCCGGCGGATGCCGATGCCGCGACTTTGGCCAGGCCGAAATCGAGGACCTTGGCGTTGCCACGCTCGGTTACAAAAATGTTGGCAGGCTTGATATCACGGTGGACGATGCCTTTGGCGTGAGCGGCATCGAGTGCGTCGGCGATCTGGACGGCTAAGGAGAGCAACGTGTCCAACTCGAGCGGTCGAACGCCGATGAGGTGCTTCAGGGTTTGGCCGTCGAGAAACTCCATGGCGATGAAGGCCTGGCCGTCTTCTTCGCCGATGTCATGAATTGTGCAGATGTTCGGGTGGTTCAGTGCGGACGCGGACTGGGCTTCGCGCTCAAAGCGGACGAGGGCTTGGGGATCACGGGCTACGGAGTCGGGAAGGAACTTGAGGGCGACGAAGCGATGAAGGCGGGTGTCTTCTGCTTTGTAAACGACGCCCATGCCGCCGCCGCCGAGCTTTTCGATGATGCGGTAGTGCGAGATGGTTTGGCCGATCATTGGCGGTCGATCATTGTTCGGTCTAGCTTTTTAGTCGGGCTTTTTAGTCGAGCTTTTTTAGTCGAGCGCTCTCCGGTCGATCGTCTTAGTCGATCGCGGGGAGTTGCCTTGTTTTCGGGTCGCTTCATCTTACGGACGTGGCTCGAAGCAGTCAACGAGTTGCGTGGTAGCCGGGTTTACGGTTACAAGGGAATTGTGCGGCCATCCCCAATGGCCTTCCCCTCCCGGCGCTAAGGAAAGATTCCCGTGAATGTACCCGGTGGCGCCGTCTTTGACTGATTAAGCACGATCGGCCCGGACTCAGGCTGCCTGTTGCGATCAGCGCTTTAGTGTCGGACGTGAGTCGCTGTTTTCGCGGGATGCGCCCCACTCCGGGAAGATTTGTGCAATCGACTGAGCGATGAAAGCTGGCCTTGGTCGCCGCCTCTCTCGGAGAGTGAACATGATGGCAAGGAGAAATCCGGTTAAAGCCCCGAGGAATGCTTCTGTGATGGAGAGGCTGTTGAACGTTCGCAACCCCTGGTTGGTCAAAATGAATCCGGTGTATGCCATCGCTACCGTCCAGAGAATTACGCGAACAGGGAACATGGGGAATCACCTATTGATGAGCACATATTGCCACAATTCGCCCTTGCGGAGCGAGGGTGGGGTTGTGGAATTCTCACATCGTCGACCGCTATCCCGGTCAATAAAGTGCGAGGGGCGGCGACAGGAAGATCGGCTCCGCCCGCTGTTCTCAACAGTCAGGGAACAAATGCCGGTATTATCCTCC
Organism: Verrucomicrobiia bacterium; assembly: GCA_035484995.1. GTDB lineage: Bacteria > Acidobacteriota > Terriglobia > Terriglobales > Acidobacteriaceae > Sulfotelmatobacter. The sequence continues at coordinate 10,460 of DATHOK010000081.1, forward strand.
TTATACCTTAATACCGATACTTTCTAATGGAACACTCTGGCGAGGGAATTTCAGCGACAAAAAAGACCGGCGGGATCGAAGGGAACATTTCGCCGGTGCGAAGATCGAGGGTGAAGTACTTTGATCTGGCCGATCGCTGGTTGAATCGCCTCGGCAGATTCGCGAGTGCGATGCATGAGGGTTTTTGGTTGGGTTGCCTGAATGCTGACGAACTCAATGCCGTGACGGCGGAGCACTTTGACCAATCACAGTACTACGCGTCGACCGAGCATAATCTGAGTGGCTTTTTCGGTTGGGAAAAGTCTGTGCTGGACCGGTTCTTTCGACGAGGTTCGCGCATCCTGGTTGCAGGCGCAGGCGGGGGCCGCGAGGTTCTGGCTCTGCGCAAGGCCGGGTTCGACGCGGAAGGATTCGAATGTAGTGTGCCGCTGGTGCGCGCCAGCGAACAGATTTTCGAACGAGTGGGAGAATCGAAGTACGTTACCCTTTGCGAACCGGACCGGGTTCCGCAAGGCCCGCGGATTTACGATGGGCTGGTTGTGGGCTGGACCGTATACACGCACATTCCTACAAAGGCGCGCAGGATCGCCTTCCTTCAGGCTCTGAGCCAGCGCGCTCTGCCGGGATCTCCCGTGTTGGTTTCGTTCTTCGCACGGCCGAGTAGTGCAAGCGATGATGCTCTCGTCTACCGGACGGCAAGACTCTGGCGTTTTCTTTTGCGCGGGAGGAAGGAACCGTTGGAGGTGGGGGATCGCATCAGCTATGCCCGGTTTGTCCGTTGCTTCGCGAGCGATGAAGTGGAAGTCGAGCTGAGAACCGCTGGCTTTAAGAGCGCGCACCGCGGTGACGAAGGCGATTTGGGTTACACAGTGGGCGTCTCTGAGTGACTGTTGGTGTCAGGTTCCTAACAGGTTGATCTGCAGTTTCTGGTAGCCATGTTCGCGCGCCCATAGGTCCAAAGGTATGGTCGCCAGCTCATCTACCACGGCGACTGCGAGTCCTGTTTTCGTCAAGTCGATGCTTTTCAGATAAGTATGGCAAGTGTCGCAGACGTCGACGCGGACGTGCGCGATCTCGGGCGCGGAATAATAAGCCATCTGCGGTTCTCGCTCTTCTCCGCAGGCCGGACAATAGATTCTTCGGAAAAGCCATTCGTGGGCGCAGAGCATGCAAATCAGCGACTTTTTTGCGCCATCGCCTTCACTGCGCAATACGCCGACGGCGGGCTTGCCTCCGCAGAGCGGGCAGGTCGATGGAGTTCCGTCGAGGATCTCGATTTCGCGATGATCCGCTAGGTATTCGGCGTAGGGCTGAAGAAAAATCCAGGCGAGGACTTGATCCGGATCAGCCGCAGCGGCGTGATCGTTGGACTCAAGTCGTTCGGCGTTGGCGCCCGCTTCATTCATGCCCGCAGTTAAGTCTGCATCTCCGTACCAGAAGTCTTCAATCGCGCGCTGCCACGCTGTGGATCCCTTCCTCGCTAAAGTGAGGGCGGCCTCAGCGAGCGGGGCTGGGGCAATCTGCTGAATCATTGATAGAAATCCGGGAAATTTCGGGAGCAGGAGGAAAAAATCCAATTCATCGCGCAGCGGGCGATCGGAGGAAATCTTCGGCGAATCCGCGAGAGCTTTCTCGATTTCGCCGTAAATACCTTTCTGAAATGTTGCAACGCTGGCGTAGTAATGCAACCCTTCGGCGGAGAACGGGTAGGACGAGGCTAGTTCGTTGGCGCGGCGAATGCGGCGATCCCACTTCGCATCGTTCATGGTCAAGGCCATTGTCAAGGCGATCGTTAAGGCCGGGGCTTGCCGATGACGTCGTAGTACCAGGTGCGGTGGAATGTCCACGCCCAGGCTCGGGTGACGTAGCCGTGAATCATAGAGCCAAAGCTTCCCTGTTCAAGGACAGCGCTCATGTAGACGTGAATCAGGAATAATCCGATCGTGATGAGCGCTACGCTGGCGTGAATCAGAATCGCGGCGTAGCGAAGGAAGCGGAGACTCCACGGGAGGGCTTCTGTGTACCACAAGGCGACGCCGGACAGGAGCAAGAGAATCACGCTGTAGAAAATTCCCCAGAAGAAGATTTTTTGTCCGAAGTTGAAGCGGCCGACGGGCGGGAGTTTTTCGTCTTCGTTCTCGATGTAGTCTGGGATCGCCTTGCCCCAGGCGCGATCGGCGTCGTTGATTTCCATGTCGCGGCGCCACGCTGTGAACGTCCAAAACTGGGTCGCGGTAAAGATCAATCCGAACCAGGGATGCCAGAATCTCGCAGTGGGACCGCCTCCTACGACCGCGGCCAGCCAGTACAGATAGGGCGACCAGAAGGCGAGGCCGGTCATCAACAGATAGATGTAGGAGAGCGCGCCGATCCAGTGATTCACGCGCTCGGCGAACGTGTAGCGGACGATGGTCTCTTCGTTTTGGCTGGCGGAACTTGGGCGCGAAACGGCTCCGGTGGTCATGCCCGCCTCCCGGCATCAGGATTAGCATTAGCATTCGGCGGAATCGGCTCTTCTTTCTTGGGGCCAAATCGCATGTAATGCAGGGCCATGCCTACGATGCCGCCGACCATCGCCAGATTCCCAATCCATTTCAGCGGGCCTTTCCAGAGCCGCACCGACCAGGGGATGTGCGGATCTCGCGGCAACCCGCCATACAACTCCGGATGCTTGGCGTCGTGCAGGACGTAGATGACGTGAGTTCCACCGACTCCCTCCGGATCGTAAACTCCTGCATCCTGGAATCCGGAGTTGGTGCGAAGTTGCGCTGCACGAGTCTCCGCGAGTTCCTTCATTTCCGACTTCACTCCAAAATGCAGGCAGCCGGTGGGGCAGGCCTTGATGCAGGCTGGTTCCAGGCCCACCGACACGCGGTCGTTGCACAGCGTGCATTTGAAAACTTTGCGCGAAGGCGGATCGAATTTCGGAATATTGAACGGGCAGCCCGTCATGCAATAACCGCAACCGATGCAATTGGCTTCCTGGAAATCGACAATGCCGTTGGCATACTGGACGATGGCGGCGTCGGCCGGGCAGGCGGCGAGGCAGCCGGGGTCGGCGCAGTGCATGCACTGGTCTTTGCGCATGAGCAGCATCATGGTGCCGTCGGCGCGTTCATGCTCGTTGAACTTGATCAGATTCCAGTAATTCCATGCCGTCTCCGGCATTGTCTGGTAGGTGTTATCAAAGGTGGTTTCGGTGAATGTGTAACCGTTCCATTCGAGGCAGGCCACTTCGCACGCCTTGCAGCCAATGCATGTGGTCGTATCGACCAGCTTGCATACCTGGAATTCGCGGTTCAGACCTTTGCCGGGGACGACCCCGGCGTGACCGGAAATTCGGATCAGCTCTGTTGCGGCCTGGCTCATGGTCGTTCCCTGTGTGGTTCCCTATGCCTTCTCGACTTTCACTAAGAAGCCCTTGGACTCAGGAGTGTGGGCATTTGGATCGGTGACCGCGGGCGTCAGCAGATTCGCCGGCGTCCGCGCATTTCTTCCTTCGTCCTCATCGATGCCGCGGAAGCCCTGGTGAATGGGCAAACCAATCTGATAGACCTTTTTGCCGTCGATCATCATCGGCTTCAACCGGCGAGTGACGAAGGCCTTCGCGATGTAGGTTCCGCGCGCACTGATGACCTTGATCCTGTCCGTTCCACGAATTCCTTTTTCATCCGCCAACTCCACCGGAATTTCGACGAAGGGTTCCGGGATGAGCTGGACGTTCATTGGATTGTTTTTCGTCCAGTAGTGGTATTGCTCGGTCAGCCGGTAAGTTGTGCAGACGATGCTGTACTCCTCGGGCGATCCAAACTTATCGAAAGGCGACTTGAACTTTTTGACCAGCGGATTATTCGATTGCTCGGGGTGAAACGGGTTCTTGATGGGACTTTCAATCGGTTCGTAGTGTTCGGGGAACGGGCCGTCCGCCAGCACGCCGATCGGGGCGAATAATCGGCCGATGCCTTCGGGATTCATGATGAAGGGCCCCATGTGATCTTTGGGGTGGGAGTCGGGCTTGAAGTCGGGCACGTCGTTGCCAACCCACTTTCCTGCGGCTTCATTCCACCAGATCTGTTTGCGATCCGGGTCCCACGGCTTGCCGTCCGAATTGCAGGAAGCGCGATTGTAAAGCACGCGCCGGTTGGCCGGCCACGACCATGACCAGTTGGGAAAAACGCCCATCCCCGATGGATCTTCGGTGCCTCGCCGTTGGATTTGCGATCCGGCCTCGGTCCACGAACCGGAGTAAATCCAATTACCGCACGTCGTGGTGCCGTCGTCTTTCAACCAGGCAAATCCGGGCAACTGCTGACCGGCTTTGATGACCTGTCCGGTCGCATCGTCTTTAAGGTCGGCGAGAGCTTTTCCGTTAACTTCCATGGCCACTTGAGAAAGCGGAGGATGAGCCGCATCCGCATAGGCCCAACTCAAATTCAGAATGGGGTCAGGAAATTTTCCGCCCTCTTTTCTATATAGGTCACGAACCCGCAGAAAAATCTGGGCGACGATGTCCTGGTCGAGCCTGGCTTGCCCGGGAGGTGGAACCGCGGCATATTTCCAGGTGACCCAACGCGCGGAGTTAGTCATGCTGCCGTCTTTTTCGGCAAAGCCCGCGCAGGGCAACCGGTAGACGGTAGTGTTGATCGTCTTTTGTTCTTCGGCGGTAATTCCTGGCGCTCGCCAGAACTCGCTGGTTTCATCCTCGTAGATTTCGCCCACCACCAGCCAGTCGGCCTTCTTCAGCGCATTGATGTTCTTGTTCGTGTCCGGGCCAATCATTACTCCATTCATTCCGAAGGCCATCATGCCCTTGATCTTTTCGTTGTACATGTCTTCCCAGATATGCGTCCAAGAGCAATCCTGCCCGGGTTTGGGCAAGTAATCGAAGGCAAATCCGTTTTCCTTCGTGGCAGCGTCTCCATAGAAAGACTTGAGCAGCGACACCATGAATTTCGGAGTGTTCGCGTAGTAGTTCATCGAATTCCATGGCGATGGGTTGGACGCCGTCGGCGTGGTGCGCTTCAGAAAAGTGGCCAAATCTTTGTCGTCGGGAATCGGCCCTTTCAGGTAGCCGGGCAGTGAATCGTAGAGGCCCGCCATATCGGTCGCGCCCTGGATATTCGAATGGCCGCGAAGGGCGTTCACGCCACCGCCCGCTCTGCCGACGTTACCGAGCAAGAGTTGAATCATGGCGGCAGTGCGAATGATCTGCGTTCCAAAAGTATGCTGAGTCCATCCCACCGCGTAGATGATGGTTGCGACTTTCTTCATGTCGCCGTCTTTGCGGACTGAAGTAAATAGATCGACGGCCCTCAGGTATTGGTCCTTGGGGATGCCCGTGATGCGCTCGACGGTTTCCGGGGTGTAACGGGAATATTGCTGCTTCATCAATTGGAAGACGCAGCGCGGATGCTGAAGCGTGAGGTCGTAGGCGACATTCGGTGGCAACGTCGGCGGAGGCGCGGGCGTGGCCGCGTTCGAAGGCGAGGGAGCCGAGTGCGCAGAAGTGGCGGCGGTGTCCGTCTTGCCGCTAAGATCTCCGCCCTGCTCGTAGTTCCACGTGGTTTTATCGTAGCTGCCCGAGGCCGCGTTAAATCCGGAGTACAGGCCGTCTTCGGGAAGCTTGAAACCCTCCTTCACGATGAAGGCTGCGTTGGTGTAGTTGACGAGATATTCCTTGGCGATGCGGTTGTTCTCGATGGCGTAACGGATCAATCCGCCGAGGAATGCAATGTCGGTGCCTGCGCGAATCTGTACGAAGAGGTCAGCGGTAGAAGAGGTCCGCGTGAATCGAGGGTCAACTGAGATCAACTTGGCGTTGCGGTTGCGCTTCGCCTCCATCGCCCACTTGAA
>DATHOK010000082.1:0-6703 GCA_035484995.1 Verrucomicrobiia bacterium
ATGAAGGACATGCCCATGGGCGACAACGACGCCAGCGCGCACGCCATGCATTCCATGGAGGGTCACATGGATATGGGCCCGCACATGAAGATGACCGCCCTGCGCCCGGCCAAGCCCGGCGACGCCGAGCGCGCCAAAGAAGTGGCGGAAGAAGCGCGCAAAGCCTCCGAGCATTACACTGACTACCACGTTGCACTGGCCGAGGGCTTTAAGATCTTCCATCCCGAATTCCCGCAGAAGATGTATCACTTCACCAACTACGGCTACGCGAGGGAAGCGTTCATGCATTTCAATCCCGAGCACCCGACCTCGCTGCTCTATGAAAAGCACGGCGACGACTACAAGCTGATTGGCGTTATGTACACGGCACCAAAGCGGCTCACCGAAGATGAACTAGACCAGCGCATTCCACTCAGCGTGGCGCAATGGCACGAGCACGTGAACTTCTGCCTCGCGCCTCGGGATCGTCGCGGGGAAGGTTTCGGGCCGCATCCGCAATTCGGCTTAAAGGGATCAATCGCCACGCAGGAAGCCTGCGATACCGCCGGTGGAACTTTCTTTCCCGTAGTCTTCAACTGGATGGTGCACGTCTATCCGTTCGAAAAAGATCAGGCCAACATCTGGTCAGTCGAACGCCAGCACGGCGACGCCGATTAAGCTTTAGCGGGCCGCAGCCGAGCGTATCGGCCGTCTTCCGCGACTTCGTCCAAATAGTTTCCCCATTTCCGCCAGACAGAACACCCCGCAGTTGTTCCACACTCTTAAGAATTCTTGCGCTCCGTTTCTTGCTACCGGAAACGCGTGCTCCTCGTCCATACATTGTGCAATCAGAAGTGATTTGAAACGCGGAATTCGAAGCGTGGAACTTTCGTTGGAGCAACTCCGTAGTAGTGGGTGTAGGCAGCCGGCGCAGAGGTGAAGCTGGCGGCATTGTTTAACGCAGATTCTTGCGGGGTTCGGGGATTCTCTCACTCTCGGTTTGGCGGCCCAGGTGAGAAAACCCCCGTGGACAGCGCGACTGGCCCAGCGGTTTAAGCCGCTGAGCTTGGCGGCTGAACCCCAACCGCTGCATTGTAGGCGATTCGCGGCAAAACACAATAGTTTTCTCGCGCAAGTCGTGAACCGGGCCGCCCCAACCGTTCTCCGACGAGATTCGGGGAAGAAAATAAGGAGCAGTCATGAAGTTCGCGACCGTGTCGAAGAGTCTGGTGCTGGGATTGGCTTTGCTGTTGGCCTCAAGCGCCTTTGCCGCAACGAAAGGCAGCTTGCAAATTAGCAAACCTGTGAACGTCAACGGAACAACCCTGAAGCCGGGAGATTACAAAGTTCAGTGGGAAGGCGCCGGCCCCAACGTCGAGTTGAGCATTCTGCAAGGCAAGAATGTGGTGGCAAAAGTACCCGCACGTGTCGTTGAATTGCAGACTGCATCCTCCAGCGATGCTGCCGTGACTCGGAGCGATGACAGCGGCGCCTCCACACTAGCCGGCCTTCGCTTCCAAGGCAAGAAATTCTCTTTGGAGCTAGGTGAGGCCAGCGACGGAATGCAGGCAGGTTCGAGCAAGTAACTGCGGAAGTCCTCGATAAAAACGCACCTGTCATCCCGAACGGAGCGAGGGATCTTGGTTCTTGCCGTGCGTCGGCACCATCGGTGCTGTTGGCAAGAACGAGGATCCCACTTCGTTCGGGATGACACTTTTGTGCCCTGGAACAAGTTTAGTTGGGCGAGGCCAGCACATCGTCGTAGTAGTTGAGCAGGGCTCGTCGCGGCTTCGGTGCACGACTAAAATCGCGCCCTTCCGATCGCTCCGACTGACCCCTGATTACTGGCCCCTGATCACTGCCTTCAGTACTTCGGCACCTTCGGATCCACGCGATCGGACCACGCCGTTATCCCGCCGGCCAGGTTGTGAACTTTCGTGAAACCGGATTGCTGCAGGAAGGCTACCGCCTTGGCGCTGCGGCCGCCCATTTTGCAGTGGACTACAATCTCGCGGCTCGAATCCAGTTCGTGCACGCGCTGGGGCAGGTCGTTGAGCGGAATCAAATGTCCGCCGATGTTGCAGATCTGATATTCGTGGGGTTCGCGCACGTCGAGGACGAAGAGATCTTCTTTCGCATCCAGACGGCGTTTCAACTCCTCGACTTGAATTTCTGGAACGCCTGATCCCACCGGTTTTTCCTCCCCGCGAATGCCGCAAAATTGGTTGTAGTCTATCAGCTTGGTGACCGTGGGATGGGTGCCGCAAACCGGGCAATCGGGATTTTTGCGCAGCTTGAGTTCGCGGAACTTCATGCCGAGTGCATCGATCAGCAGCAGGCGGCCGATAAGGGGTTCGCCCGCGCCGAGAATCAGCTTGATCACTTCGGTGGCCTGCATCACGCCCACCAGGCCGGGCAGAATGCCAAGCACTCCGCCCTCGGCACAGGATGGAACCAGTCCCGGCGGTGGTGGCTCGGGATAAAGGCAGCGGTAGCAGGGGCCATCTTTCGTGGCGAAGACGCTGGCCTGGCCCTCGAATCTGAAAATGGATCCGTAGACGTTCGGTTTGCCCGTGAGCACGCAGGCGTCATTCACTAGGTAGCGCGTGGGAAAATTGTCGGTGCCGTCGGCGATGATGTCGAAGTCTCGAAAGAGTTCGAGCGCGTTCTCGCTGCTCAAGCGCATGTCGTACTTCTGCAGATTCAAGAAAGGATTGATCGCCGTCAGCTTGTCGGCTGCCGAATCCAGTTTCTTGCGGCCCACGTCGGCTGTCGAGTGAATGATCTGGCGTTGCAGGTTCGTGTAATCGACCACATCGAAATCGACCAGTCCGAGCGTGCCCACGCCGGCGGCCGCAAGATATAACGCGAGCGGCGAACCCAGGCCTCCGGTGCCGATGCAGAGCACGCGCGCTGCTTTCAGCTTCTGCTGGCCCTCCATGCCGACCTCGGGCATGATCAGGTGGCGCGAGTAGCGCAGGATTTCATCGTTGCTCAGGGTTGCCGGAATTTCGATTGTCGTAGCCATAAAGTCCTTATTAGAAATTTGCGTTTTCGCAGGGCGCCGGAATTCGGCAGCTACCAGCGGGAAGGACAACAACAGCGGCTTGTGGCGGAAGGCTTCAACTCTGAGATCCTTACTGCTAGGCCCATCAGGCGGCGCCTCCGGCGATGGAGGGCACAATCGAAATGTTATCACCTTCCTTCAACGCGGTCGCCTCTTTCTGCAGGTAGCGGATGTCTTCGTCATTCACGTAGAGGTTGACGAAGGCGCGCAGTTTGCCCTCTTCGGTGTAAAGATGCCGGCGCAGGTCGGGATGCTGTGCCACCAGCGCGTTCATGGCTTCAGCCACGGTGGCGGCTTTCACGTCGACGGTCGATTGCTTGCCCACATACTGGCGCAACGGTGTAGGGATGTGAATCTTGCTCATGAGTCTAAGAATAAAAGATGCGGTGGAGAATGGGAAGATTCAGGACTGTGCATGTTTGGCCGGCTGAGCTAAATACGTTCGTGCTCAAGCTGCCGTAGAATGAACCGGAAAAGAAAGACAAGGGAGAATCAACCATGACGATTTTTGATCCAGCTCGGGGCAGAATTATTGATGGTGGCGGTGGGCATGGCGGCGGCCTGTTGCGATTAATCGGACTCGGCATCGCCGCATTTGTGCTGGTGATTTTATTATTCAGCGCCGTGACCCGGGTGGGCACGGGGCACGTGGGCGTGCTCACGCTGTTTGGCAAAGTGCAGTCGGGTGAAACGCTCGGTGAGGGCATTCACCTGATCAATCCGCTGAAAACGAATAACGAGCTTTCCATCCAGACGCAGACTCTGAAAGAATCGGCCAGCGTGCCTTCGAGCGAAGGCTTGATGATGAGCCTCGATACGTCGCTGATTTACCATCTCAATCCCGACCATGCCTCCGATGTTTTCCAGAAGATTGGCGCCGACTACGAAAATGTCGTGGTCGAGCCCACCCTCCGCTCCGCCATCCGCGAAGCGACGGCCTCGCATACCGCCAACGCCCTCTATACCGGCGAACGCGAAGAGGTGGCCAAGCAGATTTTCGACCAGGTCAGCGCTCAGCTCACTCCTCGCGGTCTGATCGTTGAGAAAGTTCTCTTACGCGACATCCAGCTCCCGGCCACGCTGAAGGCCGCTATCGAAGCCAAACAACAGGCCGAGCAGGAATCATTGGCCATGAGTTTCCGCCTGCAGAAAGAAACGCAGGAGGCGCAGCGCAAACGCATCGAAGCTGCGGGCGTCCGTGACTTCCAGCAGATTGTGGCCCAGGGCATCACGCCGTCGTTGCTGGAGTGGAAAGGCATCGAAGCCACGGAGAACCTGGCCAAGAGCGCCAATTCGAAAGTCGTGGTCATCGGCAACAGCAAGAACGGGCTGCCTTTGATTCTGGGGCAATAGGTCTTCGGTCCCGGGTCTTCGGTCACGGGTCTTCGGTCACGGGTCTTTGCTCCTGGGTCTTCGGTCTTGGATTTCCGGCATCAACAATCTTTGCGCTTAGCGCCCGAGACCCATGACCTGAGCCCAGTCAAACGCTGCTAACATGACACCGTGTCTCCCCTGCTCGAAGTTCGCCACCTGAACATTGAGTTCGCTGCCGCGGCCGTACGGCCGGCTGTCCCCACACAGTCTGTTCCCAGACGGGCGCTCCGTGCTGTCTCCGATGTCAGCTTTTCCATCGCTCCCGGCGAAGTTCTCGGGCTGGTCGGCGAATCGGGCTCAGGCAAGTCGATTACCTCTCTGGCAATCATGCGGCTGCTTCCGCCACAGGCGCGGGTTTCGGGCGAGATTCTGTTCGCAGAGAACGGCACGGCACGCAATCTTCCGGCTTTGCCCGATGACTCCATGCGCCAGCTGCGCGGATCGCGGATCGCCATGATCTTTCAGGAGCCGATGACCGCGCTCAATCCCGTGATGCGGGTGGGCGACCAAGTCGCCGAAGCGGTGCGGGCTCACGGTACGCGATCCAGGAACGAGGCCGCACAGCTTGCGGTTCAGGCCATGGCTGATGTCGCCATCCCCGAGCCTGATCGGCGCGCGCGCGACTATCCTCACCAGCTTTCGGGCGGCATGCGGCAACGGGTGATGATCGCCATGGCGATTGTGAATCGGCCGCAGTTGCTGATTGCTGATGAGCCCACCACGGCGCTCGACGTCACCATTCAGGCGCAAATTCTCGAGCTGCTCGCTGAACTGCGCAGCAAGTTTGGCCTGGCGATGCTTTTCATCTCGCATGATCTTGCGGTGGTTTCCCAGGTGGCCGATCGGGTAGCGGTGATGTATGCCGGCAGCGTGGTGGAACTGGGAACGAAACAGGAAATTTTTCGGGTCCCCGCGCATCCTTATACACGCGGACTGCTCGAGGCCGTGCCCGACTTGAAGACAGTGCGGGCAAGGCCGCTTGGCACCATCGAAGGCACGGTGCCCCCGCTGCACGCCATGCCGCCGGGCTGCGCCTTCGAACCGCGATGCGGCTTGCGTGTGGCCGAATGCGCCCGCGAACTGCCGCCGCTGGTGGAGGTTGCTCAGGGACACTGGGCTCGCTGCCCGGTGCTCAACGCGAGATAGCGATGGCGTAATTAGTCTGGCCGGTGTATCCCTTCCGTTGCCGCTCGTTCTATAATCGCCACTTTGTCTGGTGCTCATTGCGCATACTGCTGCTTAGCGACATTCACGCCAACCTCGAAGCGCTCGAAGCCTGCCTGACAGCAGCTCCGGCGTTCGATTTCGTGGCCAACCTGGGCGACATTGTGGGTTACGGAGGGTCGCCCAATGAAGTGATCGCACGCTCGCGTGATCTGGGAAAGATTTTCGTGCGCGGAAATCACGACAAGGCCGCTACCGGCCTGCTCGACCTTGATGATTTCAACCCCCTCGCCGCCATCGCCGCAACCTGGACCAGGGATACTTTGACGCCCGAGCATCACCAGTGGCTGCACGCGCTGCCGCAAGGCCCGCTTTCGCTCGAGGGATTTCCGCAAGTGCAACTGGTTCACGGCTCGCCCGGTGATGAAGATGCCTACATCGTTTCGATCGGTGATGCGCTGGTGCCGTTGCTCGCACTCACCACGCCGCTAACCTTCTTCGGCCACACTCACCTGCAGGGGGGATTCTTCGCCAACGGTTCCAGCGCCGATGGTTTCCGTCCTGAATATCGCACGGTTGGGCAAGCCGAGACGGTCTCGTTGCATCTGAAGCCGAGCACACGTTACATGATCAATCCAGGGTCGGTGGGACAGCCGCGCGATGGAGACTGGCGCGCCGCCTTCGCGCTGTTCGATACCGAGGCCCAGGTCGTCCACTTCCACCGCACGCCCTATAATCTAAAAACCGCCCAGGAACGGATCCTCGCGGCGAAGCTGCCTGCCCGGCTGGCCACGCGCCTCGCCGCCGGCCGCTAAGCTCGCGGACAGTCTCCCGTTGTAAACTCGGAGCCATGCCTTCTTCCCGCAGCGCCGGAACCAAGCCTCTCTTTCCCCATCGTGAAGAGTCCCGCGGCGAAAATCCTCCCGAGCATTACCTCGTCGCTCATAGCGATGGCGGCGCGCGCGGGAACCCCGGCCCTGCCGGGTATGGCGTGGTAATCCAGGATGAGTCGGGACGGAAGATCGCTCATCTCAGCGAGTACCTCGGCCACCAGACCAACAATTTTGCTGAGTATCAAGGTCTGATTGCGGCCCTTGAATACGCCTTGCAGCATGGTCC
>DATHOK010000083.1:0-15215 GCA_035484995.1 Verrucomicrobiia bacterium
TCCAGAAACCGCTGATAAGAAAAGTGCAGCTTAACGGCCCGGTTGGTGAAAAGCACAAACGTCGGCGGCGCGACCGAGGCCTGAGTCATGTAAAGAATTTTCACACGTGAGCGCATAGGGACAGAGGCTCGCTCGAAATCAACAGTCTCAATGAATCGGTTCATCGCAGACGTGGAAATACGCTTGCGGCGCTCGATGGCGACCTGTTCGAGCAGCGGAAAGATTCTCTCCGTGCCTTTGCCGGTGTTGGCGGAAACAAAAACGATGGGCGCGTAATTCAGAAACTTAAGATCATGGCGCAGGCGCTCCTCGTAGGCGTCGCGGTCGCCCGGGCGCTTGCTTTCCCGCATGCGCATGGCTTTCGACGGCCTGCCCGGCTTTAGCGCGCCGGCGGTGACGAGATCCCATTTGTTGACGACGATTATCATCGAGCGTCCGCTCTCATGGGCGTAGCCGGCAATGGCCGCATCAAGCTGGCTCACGCCTTCAGTGGCATCGATCACCAGTAGCGCGATGTCGGCGGCTTCCAGATGCTTGCGCGCCATTACCACAGAAAGTTTCTCCGCCATCAGATGAGTCTTGCCTTTGCGGCGGATGCCGGCGGTATCGATGAAGCGAAAGCGGCGGCCATCGCGTTCAACAATTTCGTCAACTGCATCGCGCGTCGTGCCGGGAATGGGCGAGACGATGGCGCGATCAGAAGCAGTCAAGCGATTCAACAGCGTAGACTTCCCCACGTTGGGATGGCCAATGATGGCAACCTTGGTTTCATAGACCGGCTCAGGCTCGGCCGATGCCTGATCCGCCGACGCGGAAGTGTCTTCCTGTTGGTCCTCTGGGCTCTCTGTGTTTAGGTCGCTCGGCGGCGGCAGGATCTCAAACACGGCGTCCAGCAGATCATCAATCCCACGCCCATGTTCGGCGGAGATAGGGAACATCTGCTTGATTCCCAGACGATGGAATTCATCGACGATGTTTGCCTGCTTCTCGGTGTCAGCCTTGTTGACTGCGAGAAAAAGCGGACGCCCGGTCTTGCGCAGCAGCCGAACCAGTTCCAGGTCGGGTCCGGCGAGCGCCGCGCGGCCGTCGATCACCATAACGATCGCAGCGGCTTCGTCGAAAGCGACTCGCGCCTGGCGGAATATCTCCGCCGGAATGAAATCCTTGTCATCCGGAATAATGCCGCCGGTGTCGATGATGCGGATGCGCCGTCCGCGCCACTCTGCATCGCCGTAAAGGCGGTCACGCGTGATGCCAGGCTCGTCGCCGACGATGGCGCGCCGCGATCCGACGATGCGATTGAACAGTGTGGACTTGCCGACGTTAGGCCGGCCCACGATGGCCAGCGTCGGAACTCCGGCGGCAGTGGTGGCGGCAGTGCTGGTCGAGTTGTACGTGGGCTGGGTCAAAAATGAGGCAATCGAATACTGAAAGCCGGGAACTGTTTATTATAGAGACTCTCGTGGCTTTTAGTTCCCAACCCGTGTCTCCTCTGACGCCAGGCGGCTCCGCGACCAACGTAAAAGACGCATCACTTTACCAATTCTTCGCTCCCGGCGGAGTGCTGTCGCGCACACATCCGGCGTATGAATTTCGTCGCGGGCAGTTGCAGATGGCGCAGGCCGTCGAGCAGGCACTGGAAGAGAAGCGTCACCTCATTGTGGAAGCCGGCACCGGCACAGGAAAAACCCTGGCGTATCTGATGCCGGTGATTCGCTCGGGCAAGCGCATCATCATCTCAACCGGCACCAAGAATCTGCAGGAACAGCTCTTCTACAAAGACATTCCATTTCTGGAGCACGCTCTTTTTGGAGACAACCCGGAGACACTCCCCTCGGCAGCCCAGCTTGGGCAAGGCCCAGGGCGGCTTTCCGTCTGCTACATGAAAGGCCGAAACAATTATCTGTGCCGCAAGAAACTCTACGACCTTACCGATCAGCCGGTGCTCAGCGGGTTGGAAGAGATTGAGCAATATCGCGCGATTGCCGCGTGGGAAAAAACAACAGCAACAGGGGATCGCGCCGAACTTACGGAACTTCCCGAGGCCAGCGCGCTCTGGCACAAACTGGACGCACGCGCCGAAGCCTGCATCGGGCAGAAGTGCAGCGAATGGGAGCGCTGCTTCGTCACAGAAATGCGCCGCCGCGGGATGGAGAGCGACATTATCATCGTCAACCATCATCTATTCTTTGCCGACCTTGCCATCAAGTTGCAGGCTGAGGGCGCTCCCGACGCCGGGATCCTGCCAGAAGCGGCCGCAGTGATTTTCGATGAAGCGCATGAGCTGGAAGATGTGGCAGGAAACTATTTCGGAATCTCGTTGAGCAACCTGCGCGTAGAAGACCTGGCGCGCGACGTGGAAACGTCGCTGCAGCACAACCGGATGTTTTCGGCGTCACTTTCTGGAGCGTTGGGAAGTCTGCGGGAGCGCTCTCAGTTCTTTTTTTCGCTTTTGCCGCCTGGCGAAGGACGCTTTGCTTTCGAGACGCGGCGCGAGTTTCTGGAGGAAAACGGAGACGAGTTCCTCGCGCTCAACCAGGCCCTGACGCGGCTGGCGGGCGAACTCGAAGGCCTGCCGCAGAAGCCGGAGGAAGTTTTCAACTTCGTGCGGCGAGTGCAGGAAATTCAAGTGCAGCTCACCTTCGCCATGGAGTCGGACGATCGTAATACCGTCTTTTGGATCGAGCGGCGCGGCGGCCGCGGAAGAGCGAGTTCACCTCCGAGTTCACTTCAACGATCAAGAGACGCAGAAAAAGGGGGAAGACAGAACGTCTTCCTGCAGGCCACCCCAATCGACGTGGGCCCGATCCTGCGCGAATGCTTGTGGTCAAAGCTGGAATGTGCAGTCCTCACCTCGGCGACGCTCGCCGTGGGCGGAGGATTCGAGTACATCCGGCAGCGGCTGGGTCTGGAGCATGCCCGCGAGGCAGTCCTGCCTTCGCACTTCGACTACGAGAATCAGGCTCTATTTTATGTCCCGCCTGATCTGCCTGACGCGCGAACCCCGCAGTTTGCGGCGCAGGCGGCCGAGCGAATCCACAAGCTGCTGGAGATTACGCGTGGGCGCGCCTTTGTGCTTTTCACAAGCTACGCCCAGATGAACGACGTCTACCAGCGCCTGCTGGGAGAATTAGAATTCCCCATGCTGCGCCAGGGCGATGCGCCGAAGAGCGCGCTGCTCGAGGAGTTTCGTCTCGCACCGAATGCCGTGCTGTTCGCCACTTCATCCTTCTGGCAGGGCGTCGACGTGCAGGGTGAACAACTGAGTTGCGTGATCATTGACCGGCTGCCGTTCGCCGTGCCCAGCGACCCGATCGTTGCCGCGCGCGTGAAGGCAATCGACGCCGATGGCGGCAACGCCTTCTTTCAATATCAGGTGCCGGCGGCCGTGATCACGCTGAAACAAGGCTTCGGACGCCTGATTCGCTCACTCCACGACCGTGGGTTGCTGGTTCTGCTCGACAACCGAATCCTGAAAAAGCAGTACGGCCGCGCGTTCATCGAGAGCCTGCCGAATTACAAAAAGACTACAGAGATGCGCGTGGTCGAGGAGTTCTTTGGATCAGCATTATGAAAACCGGCTCTCAGTGAAGGAGTCGCATGCCCGGCACCTGTGCCGCTTCTTGATCAAATGTGAGGGTGAATTGGCATTCGGCGGCGTGGCCGCAGCGCTCGATCAAGTAATCGGCGAAGTCGGCGCGGCCGGCTCTGAACGCCCGGGACGCCTGCGAGACGATATCGGCCCGTTCGATAACCAATTCCTTGCTGCGCAACAAGTTCTCTAGGACTTGCTCGATTTCCTTCTTCTGATAACGGTAGGAGATGCCCAATACCCAAACCAACTCTGAGATGACGATCAGGGAGAGAAATCCGGGTGATTCGAAGGACAGCGAGTTCATCACTCTCATCGCCGCCGCGGTTTGCTTGGGCTCGTCGTGAGTAAGGTAACGGACTAGAACATTTGTATCGAGGCCGATCATTATCTACGCCCGCTATCGCGATCGAGATGCCCCTTTCGCAATGGCTGCATTCATCTCCTCAATCGACACCGGCTTCCTCCCTCTGCGATACAACATTCCGTTCAGTTCCCGCACCGAGCGAGTGGCCGCAACGATGTTGAATTCTCCTTTTCCCACCTCGACGAATTCAATGCGATCTCCGGCGTCAACTCCCAACGCCGTGCGGACCCGCGCCGGTATTGTGATCTGCCCCTTGGAGGTTAGGGTCGCTGCTGCCATAGCCGAATCCTTTCCCAATCGTGCATTCCTTACATTATAGTAAGGAGCAAGCGGGACGTCAATTGTTGATCCGCCTTCACACGTACTCGCGCTCCGCCCGCCGAATCTCCCGATACCGTTCGAACACTTTTCTGTCGCTCTCCAACCCCAGCGCCGAGCGGATCGAGCTTCCGCGGAAAGTGTGGCCCAGCATCTTCCAACCTGTTGTCAGAACAAATTTCGGGTCATGCTTTAGCGCCGCAGGAATGTGATGAACCTTCATCCAGCGCTCGGCCTTCCAGCGCAGGAACTCTACCTCTTCAGCCGGCAGATGTTCGGTGCGCACGACGGCCGTCGTCCCGTCATATTCCTCAAGCCGCTCATTCATGATTAAACCTTGATCGCGAAAGTCCTTCGTCATGGGCGTGCGCGGATACGGCGTCGGATGCTGAATGTAGGGCCAGTCCACGTAGCGCCGGGCAAATTCCAGGTTCGCCTCAATCGATTCCCGCGTGTCCCCCGGGCTGCCCACAATCAATCCGCCGACCACATACATCTGGTTGCGGCGGATGTAATCGATGGCCTTGAGAGTGGCATTTCCGGTGTTTTGGCCGTTGCTGCGCTCCGTATTCTTGGCTGAAGCCTTCAGAAATGCGAGGTCATTCTCCAGAATGTTTTCAATGCCGAGAAACACGTAGCGGAATCCAGCCCGCCGCATCAGCGGGGCTAAAGTCTCGCCGTGGTTGGCGATGGCCGAAGTCATGGCCTGCACGAAGTAATCTATCTTGTGCAATCCGGCGGCGATGATCGCCTCGCACAGCGCTTCGAACCGCCTCACGTTCAAAGTAATGTTGTCGTCGACCAGAAAAATAGTTCGAGCACCGTGATCATGGGCGTCGCGAATGTCGGCCAGCACGCGGTCGAAAGAGTAAGTATGAAAGTTGCGTCCGCGCATCTCGATGATCGAGCAGAAACTGCAATCGAACGTGCACCCGCGCGAAGTCTCAATAACATCCACCTGCCGGCCCAGCATCGTGTATCCGTTGAGCAAACGCGCATCTCGTTTCGGCAAGCGGATTTCGCTGTCTTCCAGCCGGTGCGGCGCGCGGGCAGGGTTGTGCACCCAACTCTCGCCGCTTCGGTAGGAAAGTCCGCCGATCTTCTCGAATCCGGAACCCTGCTCGAGCGCCCGCAACAATTCGCGGAAGGTAACTTCCCCCTCGCTGCGCACCAGATAGTCGACACCCATGGCTTCATACGCCTCAGGCGCAAGGCTGGGATCATACCCGCCGACCACGATCTTCACGCCCGGCCGCAGCGTGCGCACGAGGTCGATAATTCGCCCGGCAGTCCGCCGCTGAAAAGTCATGATGGAGAGTCCGACGACTTCTGGATCAAGCTCGCGGACCAGCCGCGCGACTGTCTCACGAACCTGCCGGTGAACCAGAATTAAGTCAGCCACGCCCACCCGGTGATGCGGATCAACATTTCCCGCCAGTGACGTGAGCGCACCATTGGGCATGCGGATGGCGACCGGTGGCATGTGTTCGAAGGAATCAGGCATGGAAAGCAACAGGACGTTCATCGTGACCAGTCCTCATTGCCCCGCAGTATTCCCGCAGGCGCGGGTCAAACCTCCCAGTAGCGAGGCGAATGGCCGTAATTGTACAGCAGAGTCCGGTGGAAATGCCTAACTGCACCCAGTAAAACGAGCGTTCTCTTTCCAATCGTTCGCCAGGTTCGGTCCTGCTATTTTTGTTCTTCCGCCAGTGCCGGACTCGGCAGCACTCCCACCGTGATCCCCGAAGCCTCGCCCTTGGCGTGATACAGCCGCTCAGTAGCTTTCACAAAGTCCGAGGGCTTGGCACTAGGAATGTCGACGAAGGTCTGCGGGTTGCGGTCGGTGAGCGGGAACCACGAACTTTGGATCTGCACCATGATGCGGTGGCCGCGGCGGAATGTATGATTCACGTCTTGCATCGTAAAATTGATTTCTTCGACCTTGCCCGGCGTGAAGGCCTCGGGCTTTTCGAAGCTGTGGCGAAACTTTCCCCGGAAAGGCTCGCCCCGTACCAGTTGCTCATATCCACCCATGGTGAAACTGGGCGGACCTACATCGGTTGAGGGTTTGTCCTTATCCTCCGGCCGGGGCGCATCGAACTTGCTGTCGGGATAATCTGCCGGATATACGTCGATCAACTTTACATCCCAATCGGAATCAGTTCCGCTGGTTGAAACGAAAAGCCGCGGCGAAATGGGTCCGGCAATGGTTATATCTTCCTGCAGTGCCGGAGTTTCATAAACCAGAACATCCGTTCTGCTCGACGCGAAGCGCTGATCCGAGAGCATGTATTCCTGCGGCACGTTCGTCGAAACGTAATTCACAAAAGGCACAGGCTTGGCCGGATCGCTGATGTATTCATCGAAAGAGGACTCGTCGGAAGCGGGAGGATCGAACGACAGTCCGCCGCCCCTGGTGAAGTAGAGAGTCTTCGCCTCAGCCTCTTTCGGAGGCCACGCCGAGTATTGTCTCCATACATTCGTTCCCGTCTCAAACACATAGGCTTTCGGAAGTTTCGCGTCGCCGTTGCCTTTGAGGTACTGCTCGAAAAAAGGAAACAGAATGTTCTTCCGGTAATAGTCCCCGGTATTTGCGGCAAACTCCACTCGCCCCAGGTGCTGCCCGTCGTAACGCGCCCAGCCGCCGTGCACCCACGGACCGATGACGAGGGCGTTAAAGATTCCGGAGTTATTTTTGTCGATGGCATGGAAGGTGCTGAACGGGCCTTGTAAGTCTTCGGCGTCGAACCATCCTCCCACGGTGAGCACCGCGCAGTGAATGTTCTTCATATGCGGCGCCAGATTCCGCGCCTTCCAGTAATCGTCGTAAGTGTCGTGGTGCATCTGGTCGTCGAACAGCGCACTCTTGCCTTCAAGAAATTTTGTAAGGTTCCCGATCGGACCCACATTCAAATAAAACTCATAGCCGTCTTTTGTGCCGTAATCGAAGGGCACGGGAGTCTTCGGTGGCAGTTGGGGATTCTCCTGCGGCTTGAAAGAAACGTAGAAACCGAAGTTGGCGTTGAGCATGAACGCCCCGCCATGGTAGGCGTCATCGCCCATAAAAAGATCGGTCATGGGAGCCTCCGGCGAGGCCGCCTTTAGCGCCGGATGCGAGTCGATGATGCTGGCCGAGGTGAAGAATCCCGGATAAGAAATGCCCCAGATTCCAGCCTTGCCATTATTGTTCGGCACGTTCTTCAGCAGCCAGTCGATGGTGTCGTAGAGGTCGCTCGCATCATCCACATCCTGCTTGGATTTCTTGTTGTCGATGTGCGGGCGCATCTCAATAAACGTACCCTCCGACATATAGCGGCCGCGCACATCCTGGTTGACGAAGATGTAACCCGCCTTGTCAAAGTCGGGCGACGGTCCCAGCCGCGTGCGGTAAAGATCAACGCCATACGGAGCGACGCTGTAGGGAGTTCGGATGATCAGAAACGGGTAGCTGCGGGACGCATCCTTGGGAACGTACACCGAGGTGAACAGGCGCACGCCGTCGCGCATGGGAATTCTGTACTCGTACTTCGTGTAATGTTCTTTGACGTCGAACTCCGGCGTCTCGGGCTTGCTCTGAGCTGCAAGATTCGCAATGATCTCCACCACTATAAAAATTAGAACGGATACGTTGCGACGCATAGTTGCTCCTTTATGAAGGGAAGAAACGAATAGGCAAACTACCTGTAGAGACGGTGGGCAGTCAAGCTGCATGGCGTCGATGCGCGTTACAATAGATGTTTCGCCATGGAGCCGGGCCCGGCCTGTATTCCCGCCGAGCCGCCGAGGGATGCATGTTCGAAGTAACGGTTGACGATACGTTTGCCGCAGGCCATTACCTGCGCAACTACAAGGGCAAGTGCGAAAACCCGCACGGACATAACTACAAGATTCGGGTGACACTGGCGGGAGCCGAGCTGGACAAGGCCGGTCTGCTGCTCGATTTCAAGGACCTGCGCGAGGTCATGAAACACGTCATCGAGCGGCTGGATCACAAGATGATCAACGACATCGAACCCTTTACCGTGATCAATCCCTCGGCAGAAAATCTGGCCAAGTATTTCTATGACGAGTCGAATACGCGGCTGAAAAGCGTGACGCACGGCCGCGTCCGCGTAAAAGACGTGACGGTGTTTGAAACCGACACGACGACAGCAAAGTACTCGGAATAATCAGTTGCCAGCCGCCAGAACTGGCAACCGGAAGCTGGCGGCTGGCAGCTCCATTAATGCAGATAACAGAAATCTATAAATCGTTGCAGGGTGAATCGACCTATGCCGGCCTGCCCTGCATTTTCGTGCGCCTCACCGGCTGCAACCTGCGCTGCTCCTGGTGCGATAGCGAGTACACATTCCAGGGCGGACGCAAGATGACTTCCGAAGAGATCTTAGACGAGGTGAAGCGTCTCAGCCCCAATGGCGGCCTCGTCGAAATTACCGGGGGCGAGCCTATGCTGCAGGAGCGCGAACTACTGCCGCTGATGCGCCAGTTGCTGGACGCCGGCTATCGAGTCCTGCTCGAGACCAGCGGCGAGCGGCCACTCGAGCGAGTACCCGCAGAGGTTATCAAAATCGTGGACGTGAAGTGTCCGAACTCAGGCGAAGCCGGCACCTTCCACTCCGAAAACCTCGAGAGCCTCAACCCGCACGATGAAATCAAGTTTGTGCTGAGCGGCCGTGCGGATTACGAATTTGCCAGGGATTTCACCAATCGCAACCGCATGGCGGAGCGCGTCAACGCGGTCCTGTTCTCCCCGGCTTTTCGCAAGGATGCGACCGGGTCGCGCGACAGTTCGCACTGTTTACTCGATCCCCAGCAATTAGCCGAGTGGATGCTCGCCGATGACGTCCCGGCCCGCCTGGGGTTGCAATTACACAAATTCATCTGGGACCCGGCGGTAAAGGGAGTCTGAAGAATTGTTGATTGCTGGTTGAAACCTCTGGACGACGCCGTTCAATCAACAATCAAGCAATCATAAATTGCCAGTTAAGACATGACGCGCCCAACAAAATCCCGCGCGGTCGTTCTGCTCAGCGGAGGCATGGATTCCTGCGTGTGTGCGGCCCTCGCGGCCCGCGACTATGCCGCCGCTGCGTTGCACGTATCTTACGGCCAGCGCACCGAAGACCGCGAGCGCCAATCCTTCCTGGCAATCTGCCGGCGCCTCAACATCCACGACACCCTGCTTGTGCGCAACGAGGCTCTGCGCGCCATCGGAGGTTCAGCGCTCACCGACGAACGCATCGCCGTTCCCACCGGCGACCCAGCCACACACGCGCCAGGCCACGATATCCCCGTAACCTACGTCCCCTTTCGCAACGCCCATTTTCTGGCCGTCGCGGTAAGCTGGGCTGAAGTGCTGGGCGCGGAAAAAATATATATCGGAGCAGTAGAACAAGACAGTTCGGGCTATCCCGATTGCCGTCCGGCGTATTACGAAGCGTTCAACCACGTCATCAAGGCGGGGACGAAAGCCGGAACCATCGAGATCGTCACCCCGCTCATCGGCCTGCGCAAAGCTGAAATTGTGCGCCTGGGCCTTGAATTGCGCGCGCCGTTCGATTTAACTTGGTCATGCTACAGCCGCCAGGATCTGGCGTGCGGCATCTGTGATAGCTGCGTGTTGCGGCTGCGGGCATTTGCGGCTGCGGGAGCCGCCGATCCAATTCCGTATGCTGAGATCGCATGCCGAGAAAGAAATCGTTGAAATTTGTGATTCTGGATGGTCGACTAGAATAAAAACAGATCCACCCATGCCGATTTTCAATCAACTATCAGAAATCGATCAGTCGAGAATGTTTTTTGCCGGGAGGCCAAGATGAAGAAACATTTTGCCGTGTTCGCTTTTGTTCTCTTAGTGCTGGGATTCTGTGCTTCCCCGGTCTTCGCCCAGTCTGGAACGGTCAAGGGCGTGTGCAAGGATGTTGATGGCAAGCCCATCGCCGATGCCGTCATTGTCTACACCAACCTGGACAATGGCCAGAAATACACTCTCAAGACCAACAAGAAGGGCGAGTATTTCTCTCTGGGCGTTGCCGCCGGCAAGTACGACGTCATCTTGTATAGGACTGCCGATGACCTCAAGGCGAACAAAGCACTGTTTCCGGTCAAGGGATATCCGGTCACACTGGACGAAAACACTCTCGATTTCGACCTCCAGAAGGAGCAGCAGAAGCAGGCCCAGGGCGTTGGCCTGACTCCCGAACAACTCAAACAGAAGCAGGAGGCCGAAGAGAAAGTAAGAAAGGAAAACAACACGATTAAGGGTCTCAATGACAAGATCGTTGCCGCCAACGCTTCCATGAAGGCTGGAGACTTCGACGCCGCCATCGCCACCTTAACCGAAGCCACACAGACCGATGACACCCGCGATGTAATCTGGGCGCAACTCGCCGATGCCTATCGCGGATCTGCTCCCAAACAGACCGATCCCGCGGAGAAGTCAAAGCGCCTGCAGCAGGCCGTCGCGGACTACCAGAAGGCGATCGATCTCAAACAGAAAGCCATGGAAACCAAGAAGGATGCCGACGATAGCAAGAAGCTGGCGGCGTATTACAACAACATGGCGGATGCCTCCGCCAGGGCGGGCAAGGTCGATGACGCCGTGAAGGCCTATACCCAGGCGGCACAGATCGATCCCGCCGGCGACGCAGGCTATTACTTTAATATTGGAGCCGTGTTGACCAATGCCGGCAAGGTCGATGATGCCATCGCCGCTTTTGACAAATGCATCGCCGCCGACCCTAACAAAGCAGACGCCTACTACCAGAAGGGCGTGAACATGATCGGCAAGGCCACGCTGCAGGGCGACAAGATGGTTGCTCCCCCGGGTACGGCGGAAGCCTTCCAGAAGTACCTCGCTCTCGAGCCCACCGGTCAGTACGCCGACGTGGCCAAGCAGATGCTGGCCAGCATCGGAGCTCCCGTAGAGACTGGTTTCGGCACGAAAAAGAAAGGCGCCAAAAACTAAGTTGAATAGATTCAGATCGATAGGGCGGCCCCGCGGCCGCCTTTTTTTCTGCCGGCCAACCGCCGCAGTCCTGTGCTTTCTCCGAGAACTGGGTACTGCGAGCTGCCTCTAGTTACTAAGGGCGTTGTCCTAACCGTCCTTACGTTTCGCACGCCCCCGCGATAAAGTATAGGTATTAGGTCAACTTCGGTTGGCCCGGACTCCCGTCTGTGGTGCAATTCCCTAAAATAAGCACAGATTTGTGCGAGGGGTGGAATTGGCAACACCTGGCATCGCCGCAATTGCGGTTTCATTGGAAGGCTATTCCGGCAGCGGCAAAGTGGCTACGCCCGCCTTGCTGGGCGCAATGCTGCGTGCCGCCGAAAAGATCAGCGATCTCATCTTTTCTCCCGGACGGCCTCCACAAGTGCAGGTCTACGGCCAACTCATTCCGGTACAGGTTCCGGGACTCACCACGCTAACGCCAGATGACACGCGCCATCTCGCCGCCGACCTCATTGGCGACAATAAGCAGGCGGTTACCACTCTGCGCGAACACGGATCCTGTGACATTTCCTACGGCTTGCCCGGCGTGGCCCGGTTTCGCGTCAACATCTTCATTCAGCGCGGCAGTTGTGCCGTCGTGATGCGCGTAATTCCCACTGCCATCCCGGATTTTGCTTCACTTCGGCTGCCGGCCCACCTCTCGGATGTGGCCAAGTTGCGCGATGGCATCGTGCTCGTCACCGGCCCTGCGGGCTCAGGCAAATCTTCCACCCTCGCCGTGCTGCTCGATTGCATCAATCGCGAGAAAAATTATCACATCATCA
This sequence comes from Verrucomicrobiia bacterium, assembly GCA_035484995.1. Classification (GTDB taxonomy): domain Bacteria; phylum Acidobacteriota; class Terriglobia; order Terriglobales; family Acidobacteriaceae; genus Sulfotelmatobacter. The sequence goes on from DATHOK010000083.1 coordinate 12,054, forward strand.
CCATTGAAGATCCCATCGAGTTCCTGCACAACCACAAAAGCTCCACCATTCATCAGCGCGAACTGCATAGCGACACTCCCAGCTTCGCTCATGCCCTGCGCTCGGCTCTGCGCCAGGCGCCCAAGGTAATTCTGGTGGGCGAGATGCGCGACCGCGAAACCATCGAGAGCGTCCTCGAAGCTGCCGAGACCGGCCACCTGGTGCTTTCCAGCCTCAACACCATGGACGCACCCAAAACTGTGGAGCGCATCGTCAGTTCGTTCTCGCCCGACGAGCAGAAAAGCGCGCGCGAACGTTTCGCCAAAAGCTTCCGCTACATCATCTGCCAGCGGCTCCTGCCCAAGGCCGACCGCAGCGGCCGTGTCCCGGTAGCCGAAATCCTGAAAGTCAACGCCCGCACCCGCGAGTGCATCGAAAAAGGCGACCGCGACGGCAAGACGCTACTCGACGCCATGAAGGCAGGCGCAACCGAAGGCATGCAACACTTTGACGGCGAAATCGCCGAACTGGTCCGCGACCGCGTAGTCGACCTCGAAGTCGGCCTCTCCTACGCCAGCAACCCCACCGTCCTGGGCCAGGAACTAGCCCGATAATTCGAGATGCCCGTTCACGCAGCTTGCAGCGGTTGACTATCCGCCGGACGGGCTTCCTCTGGTATGGGGATGCTCACACTGATAGAGGTGCCAGAACCATTTGATTCGATTTTCATTTCTCCGTGGAATTGGCGTATACGCTCTCGGATTCCCCTGATCCCAACGCCGGAGCCGTGGGACTGAATTTCCGACAAGCGCTCTCGCGATATGCCCTTTCCGTGATCCTGCACCTCTGTCCGAACATTTTCTCCTTCGCGAGCTATTCGGATAAGGGCGGTCTCGCTGCCGGAGTGTCGGTGGATATTTGTTAAGCATTCCTGCACCAGTCGGAAGATTGCGAGCTCCATATCGCTGGGCAGTCTGCCAACGTCGGCGGCAACGTCCAGCGTGATGGCTACGTCACTGCGTTCTGCCAAACCCTCGACGTAGCAGTTAAGCGCGGACGCGAGGCCGCATTCGTCCAGTAGCGGCGGGTGCAAGAGGTAAGAGGTAGTTCGAATTTCGCGGTGTAGCCGTTGAACCACTTCTTCGATTTGTTTTCCTTCATCCGCCAACTCTGGAGCGATGATCTGTGCCCTTTCAACCAATTGCGCAAGATTCAATCCAAGAACCGTCAGCGTCTGACCAGCACTGTCGTGCAATTCGCGCGCGATGCGTCGTCGCTCCTGATCCTGTACTTTCATCAGGCGCGTTACGTCCTCGGCAATCCGGACCTTTTCTGCGGCCTCTTTTTGATCGTGGATGTCGAGGCAACCGCCCACATATCCTTCAAACGTCCCATCCGGCGCGTAGCGTGGCACTCCTCGATCCAGTATCCAGCGGTATTGGCCCGTGTGATGCCGCATTCGGTATTCCATCTCAAATGGACGACGAGCATCGAAATTGCTGATGTAGATCTGCATGCAGTGATCGAAGTCTCCGGGATGCACGTTCTCCGTCCAGCCATTTCCTGACTCTTGTTCGAGAGTACGCCCGACGAAATCCAACCACCCCTTGTTAAAGTAATAGCAAAGTCTGTCTGTCCCCGACATCCAGACCAGGACTGGCGAAGCATCCGTAATCACCCGAAAGCGTTGTTCGCTTTCCCGCAATGCTTGCTCCGCCTGCTTTTGCGCGGTAATGTCACGCGCCACTTTCGAGGCTCCAATTACACGCCCCGATGAATCTCTCACGGGAGAGATGGTCAGAGAGACATCGAGGAGGCTGCCATCCTTCCGCCTGCGGACGGTGTGGAAATGGTCGACGCGTTCCCCTCGTCGAAGACGGGCGAGAATGTCTGACTCTTCCGCATGGCGTTCTGCTGGAATGATGAGGGTGATATGTTGCCCAATGGTTTCTTCAGAGGTATATCCAAATATTCGTTCCGCACTCTTGTTCCAACTCGTGATGATGCCGTCAAGGCTCTTGCTGATAATGGCATCATCGGAGGACGCTACAATAGCGGCCAACAGACCCGTTATTTCTTCTGCCTGCTTCGGCTCGCTCATATCCTGTGGCGACGACCTGATCATCTTAAGGTTGTGGTCGAATACCGGGTGAAGTGCTCGATCAGACCGCAATCTATGCTAGCCACCCGCCCGGAGGTGCCAAATACGGTAAACACTGTATCCAACAGTGGGCGCCAAGGCAGTTGTCTCAATATTCCCCATAAAATATTGGCCATAAATCCGCATTGCACTCATTCCCTCGGTCCGCCACTGTCACCGGGCATCTCTGATCCATTGTTGAAGAATCGCGATTGCACTCATTGACCAAGCCGGAGCGTTCTTGAGTGCGTTCACAGTACGTACATCCGAAGCATCCACCAGACAAGGAATATCGCGACGATGGCTCCCGCGATATGAACTATCCAGTCACCGACTGTTTTCGGTTTCCCAAAATTGAACATGCGGCAATGGTAGCAGCCCCCAATGGTTGGCGTAACATCCCGATTGCACCAACCACAAATCGCCGTGTGGAAGATTGCAGTTGGTTGGCTATAAAAAAACCCGAAACCGGGAGCATGAGTCCTCACGGCGGGGCCCTAAAGTACCGCCGTTTCTTTAGATTCGCCCCGGAACTGCCGATAGATAGAGAATTGGCAAACTGATTTCCCATGTCCATTAAACTGCTTCCGGCGTGGGTGAATCCGCTCGACCCGTCGCAGGCGCCCGATCTGTCGACCAGCCTGGCGCCCCTGACTCAGAGAGCGATCACCACGCAGGCCAGCCAAATTAGTCTTGTTCCCTCCGCCGACGTTTTCGCTTGGTCGTCTTCGACCCGCCGCGGCGAGACGAATCTCATCTACGGAACGCCCGTGGAGGACTCCCAGAACGATCAGACTGGGCACTCGGCCTGGGAGTATGTCTCCGGATTGGTCTGGAGCCGTCCTATCGAAAGTACTGCGGTCGCCCATTACCTTTTCTATGCGGCCGGTGACGCTGCCTGGAGCGGGGGGCTCATTGATCTGTACGCTTAGGGGATGAGATTTCTCCCCCTTGCGATTCGCAGGTCAGTCGGCGTGACATCGCCATTACACTCATTGACCCGCTTGGCCGGCCCGCCAGTCCCCAATGAGTGATAACGCCTG